>NZ_UGTA01000001.1:1800000-2120227 GCF_900454895.1 Phocoenobacter uteri
CATTGCTGAACAACACGCCGTTACTTTTGCAACAGGATTAGCGATTGCTGGTTATAAACCTGTAGTTGCGATTTATTCTAGCTTTTTACAACGTGCTTACGACCAAGTGATTCACGATGTCGCCATTCAAAATTTACCAGTTATTTTTGCGATTGACCGAGCTGGTATCGTTGGTGCAGATGGACAAACCCATCAAGGGGCATTTGATTTAAGTTTTATGCGTTGCATTCCAAATCTAACCATAATGACCCCAAGCGATGAAAATGAAATGCGACAGATGTTATATACTGCTTATAAAACCAATTCGCCAATGGCAATTCGCTACCCTCGTGGTAATGTGAAAGGCATTGAATTACAAGCATTAACAGGCGTAGAAATCGGTAAAGCAAATAAAATTAAACAAGGTCAAAAAGTGGCTATTTTAAATTTTGGTACCCATTTAGAAAGTGCCAAAAAAGTCGCAGAAAAACACGATTACACCCTTATTGATATGCGTTTTGTAAAACCATTAGATGAAGCAATGATTGCTGAGCTAGCCAATTCTCACGAGCTATTAGTGACCCTAGAAGAAAATGCTATTCAAGGCGGTGCTGGCAGTGCGGTTAATGAATATTTGCAAAAAATCAAAAAAATTAAACCGCTTATTATGTTGGGCATTCCTGATGAATTTATCCCACAAGCGACCCAAGATGAAAGCTATGCAGATTTAGGGCTTGATGCACAAGGAATTGAGAAAGTGATTAACCATTATTTTAGTGACTGCTAATCAAGATTAGCTTATTAAAAAGAAGCTTACGGCTTCTTTTTTTTATGCCTAATAAAAACCCTCTTGCCAATCACAATTTCATTATTTAATATTAAACTACATTTCAGCGAATATGGTCGTAAATAAAATGAAGCTTAGTTATGTCATATTATATGGATTTATCTTCTATATTTTTTCAAGTTTTGTTTATCCCTCTTTACCTTTTGAAATAAACCGATATATTGCCGCTCCCATACTCGGATTATTTCTTATTTTAATTAGCATTCTAATAGAAAAATATTTTACAAAAAAATTATAATTATTCACTATATTGAAGGAGCAATAATAATGAACAAAATACTTTTTATATTATCCATTTCCTGCTTAGTTTCTTGTACGACAACAGAAAAGCTGTTACCAAATACCAATGAATTAGAATGTTTCCACGAAGTCATCGGTGAAAATTATCTGAAAAGAACACAAGGACTTCCCACTGATTCCGCTTTAAATAAAGTGGAATATGATCGATGTATTAAAAATCATTTTTAGATTTTAAATAAATAATCGTATCGTTATGGGAGGATTTTAAAATATAACCCAATAAAAGAGAGGCTGGCGGAATATAAAATACGTCACGACAATAAACAAAGAGTCCCTCCAACTAAAATAATTTTTTTCTTGTCATAATTATCCCCAAATACACCAATTATTGGCATAATTAAAATATAAGAGATCACATCTAAGGCATAAGAAAATGAAACCATTAAGACAGATCCCGTTAATTTTAATACCATAAAAACGATATGCTATACCCCAATGAAGACCTAAAATAAGAAAAGTTTATTTTTCTGGAGATTTTTTCTCCTTTATTATATTAAAGTACTGCATAAAAAAACATATAATTTGCATTGTAATATAATTGTAAAAAAGAAGAAATAAGAGATCTTATGAAAAAACAAGCAATTTTTGCAAAATCCTGATAAAAAATGACCGCCTATTTTAAGATCTTATTCCATTTTTGAGGCTTTTTTAAGCATTTAAAATGTGGATAACTAGGGATCTAAACTGTGTTTAACCTTAGATCTATTATTGAATAACTTTATAAATATATTTACCTGTGGATAACTACCTATGTTATACACAAGAATGATCCTGTTTAAAAGATAGTTTTATACAGATCTTAAGATCCTTTAACTTAATGATCTATAAAATAAATTTAACGTTATACACAAAAGATCATTTTACTAATAATCATAATAATAAAGATCTATATATAAATATATATTATTTATTAGTACTCGCTTATTTTTCCTTTTACTCCTCAAAAAATTTTACAAAATAGCTTTTTTAAGATCTGAAAAATTCAGGTAGAATGATCCCCTAAATTAAGAATTGAAAAAAGAATAAATTTAAAGGTTAAATATAAAATATGATTTATCAACAAATATACGATGTCATTGTAATTGGTGGAGGACACGCGGGTACTGAAGCGGCACTTGCTCCTGCTCGTATGGGACTAAAAACGTTATTATTAACACACAATATTGATACATTAGGGCAAATGTCTTGCAACCCTGCCATTGGCGGAATTGGTAAAGGTCACTTAGTGAAAGAAGTGGATGCAATGGGGGGGTTAATGGCAAAAGCAACGGATCTGGGTGGGATTCAATTTCGTATTTTGAATAGCAGTAAAGGACCCGCAGTACGTGCGACACGTGCTCAAGCAGACCGTGTACTTTATCGCCAAGCGGTGAGAACAGCCCTTGAAAACCAAGAAAATTTAGATATTTTCCAACAAGAAGTGGTTGATATTTTAGTTGAAAATGATCGTGCGGTAGGTGCAGTCACTAAAATGGGCTTAACTTTTAAATCTCGTTCCGTTGTATTAACAGCGGGGACGTTCTTGAAAGGTAAGATCCACATTGGAATGGAAAATTATGCCGGTGGACGTGCGGGTGATCCTGCTTCAAATAGTCTATCGGATCGTTTGCGTGATCTGAATTTAAGAATTGATCGCTTAAAAACGGGTACGCCACCAAGAATTGATGCAAGAAGTATTGATTTTTCGGTATTAACAGAGCAAAAAGGCGATCAAAACTTGCCTGTAATGTCATTTATGGGAGATGTGGATCAACATCCACAACAGATTTCTTGTTATATCACGCACACTAACGCACAGACCCACGACATTATTCGTGCTGGATTAGATCGCAGTCCACTTTATGCTGGTGTGATTGAAGGCGTTGGACCACGCTACTGCCCATCTATTGAAGATAAAGTAATGCGTTTTGCTGATCGTGATAGCCATCAGATCTACTTGGAACCAGAAGGTCTGACCACAACTGAAATTTACCCTAACGGTATTTCAACCAGTTTGCCTTTTGATGTGCAACAAAAATTAGTCAATTCAATGAAAGGCTTGGAAAATGCACGCATTATGCGACCTGGTTATGCCATTGAGTATGATTATTTTGACCCGCGTGATTTAAAGCCTACCTTAGAAACCAAAGCAATTGCAGGATTATTCTTTGCTGGGCAAATTAACGGTACGACAGGTTATGAAGAGGCAGCTGCTCAGGGAATGCTCGCAGGGATTAACGCAGGTTTACAGGTGCAAGGTAAAGAGAGCTGGTATCCAACTCGTGATCAGGCTTATATGGGCGTATTGGTTGATGATTTGTGTACGCTTGGCACAAAAGAACCATACCGCTTATTCACTTCTCGTGCGGAATACCGTTTATTGCTGCGTGAAGACAATGCAGATATTCGTTTAACACCGATTGCCCATAAATTTGGCTTGATTGATGAGGCTCGTTGGGTACGATTTAATCAAAAAATGGAAAATATTGAGAAAGAGCGTGAGCGTCTAAAACAGATTTGGATTCACCCAAAATCACAATATTTACAAGCCATAAATGAATTGGTTAAAACGCCTTTAACTCGTGAGGCAAGTGGCGAAGATCTATTACGTCGTCCAGAGGTAAATTACCAAAATTTAACTCAATTAGACCCTTTTTCTCCTGCCATTGAAGATAAACAAGCAGCGGAACAAGTGGAAATTTCGATTAAATATCAAGGTTATATTGAACATCAATTAGCGGAAATTGAGAAACAAAAACGCCACGAACATACAGAAATACCAGCAGATTTTGATTATGCGAAGGTTGAAAGTTTATCAAATGAAGTGCGTGCAAAATTAGTGGAGCATAAACCGGTTTCTATCGGACAAGCATCACGTATTTCAGGTATTACCCCAGCAGCGATTTCAATTCTACTTGTTTCATTGAAAAAACAAGGTATGTTGAAAAGAGGGGAATTGTAATGAATATTGGCAAAGCCGAAGCCTTGCTTAATGAACTGGATATTAAGATTTCAGCTGAACAAAAAGAAAAATTGTTCAAGTTTGTTGCACTACTAGATAAATGGAACAAAGCATACAATTTAACTTCGGTGCGTGATCCAAATGAAATGTGGGTAAAACATATTCTAGACAGCTTAGTGGTTAGCCCACACCTTGTTGGATCTCGTTTTATTGATGTGGGAACAGGACCAGGATTACCTGGTATTCCCCTTGCGATCATCAATCCTGATAAAGAATTTGTACTACTGGATTCGCTGGGTAAACGCATACGTTTTATTGAGCAAGTTTTATTACAGCTTGGTATTAAAAATGTGACCCCTGTACAATCTCGTGTAGAGGAATATCAACCTGAACAAGGTTTTGATGGCGTGTTAAGTCGTGCTTTTGCATCACTTTCTGATATGGTGCATTGGTGTGAGCATTTACCGAGTGAAAAGGGTAAGTTTTATGCGCTAAAAGGAATTTATAAACAGGAAGAAGTCACTGAAATAAAAGATAAAATTAAGCATATTGATGTTATTCCATTACGAGTACCAAGCCTAAACGCGGAACGTTGTTTATTGGTGTTTAAGTAGCTAGCCTGCTAGTTTATAAAAAAACAAGCGGTCATATTTTTGAAACTTTTTGCAAATTTTTTCAAAAATATGACCGCTTTATATTAGGTAAAATTTAGATTTATTCTTCGTCTTCTTCTGGCTCTTCTTCCAGTGGTTCTGGCGATAAAATAATGCCTGTTAAATCCGCATAAACATAGTCTTCAGGGAAGAAGGTTACACCACCAAAATTAACAGGGGTATCAACTTCGCCAATACTAGTTTGCTCTGCACCTACAGGGATTGGTGCAAGGGCTTGGATACCGATTTCAAGGGTTTCCAAAATATCAATTTGGCGAACTGCACCATAAACAATGATACCTTCCCAACCATTTTCAGCGGCTAATGTTGCTAATTCAGCGTCAATTAAGGCACGTCTTACAGAGCCACCCCCATCAACTAATAGCACTCGTCCTTCGCCATTTTCTTCTAACACTTCGCTAATAAGCCCGTTACTTTCAAAGCATTTAACAGTGGTGATTTGACCAAAAAACGCACTGTTGCCACCAAATGTTGAGAACATTGGTTCAACTACGTCAAGTTGATCGCCATAAAGATCACAAAGTAAAGAAGTATCGATATTCATAAGAAATCCTATTTAAAAGATGAATTTGAGTGTCAGTATAGATCTCTTTATTTAATAACTCAACATTTTACAAAAATTGTTTTATTTATGACCGCTTTTAGCTAGTAACTTAGGTACAAGTTTAGTATAATCAGAAACCTTTTCTATAATTTATATAAATTTTTTGGAGTAAATAATATGGCTCGAGTAACGGTACAAGGTGCAGTTGATAAAGTAGGTAATCGTTTTGATTTAATTTTAATGGCAGCACGCCGTGCAAGACAATTACAACTTAATGTTCGTGAACCATTGGTTGAAGAAGAAGACGATAAACCAACTGTTATTGCATTACGTGAAATTGAACAAGGTTTAATCAATAACAACGTAATGGATCAATTTGAAAATAGCGATGCAATTCAAAAAGAAGAAGCTGAAAAAGAAGCCATTTCTTTTTTAACTGAATTAAAAGATCAAGAAATTGAATCAAAAGCAGAATAAGATTAGGTGTTAATCGTGTATCTGGCTGAGGTTTTTGAAGAGTTAAATCAGGTTGTTAAAACCTATTTACCTGCGGATAAAGTAGCATTGATAAAAAAAGCATTTATCGTGGCTCGAGATGCTCACGAGGGGCAGTTTCGTTCAAGTGGCGAGCCTTATATTTGCCACCCAGTCGCTGTTGCTATTATTATTGCTCAGATGAAGCTCGATCACGAGGCTGTAATGGCAGCCTTGTTACACGATGTAATTGAAGATACACCTTATACGGAGCAAGAACTTGCTGATGAATTTGGTGTGAGTGTGGCGGAAATTGTACAAGGTGTATCAAAATTAGATAAATTGAAGTTCCGCACACGCCAAGAAGCCCAAGTCGCTAATTTCCAGAAAATGGTATTAGCGATGACAAAAGATATCCGAGTGGTTTTAATTAAACTGGCGGATAGAACGCATAATATGCGAACGTTGGGATCACTACGTCCTGATAAACGTCGCCGTATCGCAAAAGAAACCCTTGAAATTTATACGCCTCTTGCTCATCGTTTGGGATTAGATAACTTGAAACGTGAGTTAGAAGATCTCTGCTTTGAAGCTCAATATCCACACCGCTTTCAAGTATTGAAAACAGCAGTAGAACACGCAAGAGAAAATCGTAAGCGTTTAATTGAGACAATTTGTAACGAGATTCAGGAGCTATTAGATAAAGCTAATGTTCAGGGTTATGTTTACGGTCGTGAGAAAAATATTTATACCCTTTATCAAAAAATGCGTCAGAAAGATCAGCATTTTCAATCTATTCTAGATATTTATTCATTCAGAATTGTGGTGGATTGCATTGATAGTTGTTATCGCACTTTGGGATTATTGCATTCATTATATAAACCTCGCCCAACCTTAATTAAAGATTATATTGCTATACCGAAACCGAATGGCTATCAATCTTTGCATACTTCGATGTTTGGGCATAAAGGTATGCCGATTGAGGCTCATATCCGTACCAAAGATATGGAGCAAATGGCCGTAATGGGGGTTGCAGCACATTGGAGCTATAAAGATGAAGCTCACACCAGTGTTCAGTTGCGAGCCAACAAGTGGTTACAAAGTATTGTTGAATTGCAGCAAAGTGTTGAAAATACAGAAGAATTTATTGAAAATGTAAAATCAGATCTTTTTTCTGATGACATTTATGTATTCACGCCAAAAGGTCGAATTATTGAATTGCCTGCTAATTCAACCGCGATTGATTTTGCCTATGCGTTACATTCAGATATTGGGCATAGTTGTGTCGCGGCCATTGTTGATCGTAACCCTTATCCACTTTCTAAGCCTTTAAAAACAGGGCAGACGGTTAAAATTGAAACAGAACAAGGTCATCTTCCTGATCAAGAATGGCTAAATTTTGTAGTAAATGCCAAAACTCGCTCTAAAATTAGACACGCCTTAAAAATACAAACTGAGCAACAATAATAAGCGGATAAATTTTGCAAAAAGTTTGTAAAAAATAACCGCTTAAATTTGTGATCTATATCAGAAAATCAACATTATATTATTCCTTTCTTTTTTAGGCAGTGATACTATTTCAACGTTATCTTTTTTATAAATTGAAGGAGTATTCTATGGAATTTCGTACTGAACACGATACTATGGGCGAAGTAAAAGTGCCTGCTCATCGTTATTGGGCTGCTCAAACTGAACGCTCGCGTAATAACTTTAAAATTGGTGAAGAAGCATCAATGCCAAAAGAAATTATTGAGGCATTTGGTTATTTGAAAAAAGCGGCGGCTTTTGCTAACTGTGATCTTGGCGTGTTACCAACTGAAAAACGTGATTTAATTGCAAAAGCGTGCGATGAAATCTTAGCAAATCAATTAGAAGGTGAGTTCCCACTTGTAATTTGGCAAACAGGTTCTGGTACACAGTCAAATATGAATGTGAATGAAGTGGTGGCAAACCGTGCTCACGTTTTAAATGGCGGTAAATTAGGTGAAAAAAGTGTTATTCACCCAAATGATGATGTGAATAAATCACAATCTTCAAACGATACTTACCCAACCGCAATGCACATCGCTGCATACAAAAAAGTGGTTGAGCATACACTTCCTGCATTAAGAAAATTACAAAAAACCTTTGCGGATAAATCAGAAGCATTCAATGATGTGGTTAAAATTGGTCGTACTCACTTAATGGACGCAACCCCATTAACCTTAGGACAAGAATTCTCGGCTTATGCGGCACAGCTTTCATTTGGTATCAAAGCTCTTGAAAATACCTTACCACATTTAAGCGAGTTAGCATTAGGTGGTACTGCGGTAGGTACAGGTTTAAATACACCAAAAGGTTATGATGTAAAAGTAGCGGAATATATTGCACAGTTCACTGGTTTACCATTTGTGACTGCACAAAATAAATTTGAGGCATTGGCAACCCACGACGCAATCGTAGAAACACACGGTGCATTAAAACAAATCGCAATGTCGTTATTCAAAATCGCAAATGACGTGCGTTTATTAGCCTCTGGTCCGCGTAGTGGTATCGGCGAAATCTTAATTCCTGAAAATGAACCAGGTTCATCAATTATGCCAGGTAAAGTAAATCCAACACAGTGTGAAGCATTAACTATGGTGGCAGCACAAGTGTTAGGTAACGATACAACCATTTCATTCGCAGGTTCACAAGGTCACTTCCAGTTAAACGTATTTAAACCTGTGATGGCGTTTAACTTCTTACAATCTGCCCAACTTTTAGCAGACGCGTGTTTATCATTTGATGAGCATTGTGCAAGTGGTATCGAGCCAAATCATGCACGCATTAAAATGCAATTAGAAAATTCACTGATGTTAGTGACTGCGTTAAATACCCATATCGGTTATGAAAATGCGGCGAAAATTGCAAAAACTGCACACAAAAATGGCACAACATTAAGAGAAGAAGCAATTAACTTAGGCTTAGTGACTTCTGAGCAATTTGATGAATGGGTACGCCCAGAAGATATGGTTGGAAGTTTGAAATAAACACTAACAGTTTATTTTAATAAATGTTAAAAATATGGTCGCTTGGTTATCTGAGCGACCTTTTTTATCTGATTAGCCTTTCCTGTAATTTTAGGAACAAAAAGTTATTTAATATGATTATAAAAAAATAAAAAAGACGCTATACTTAAATTGTATAACGTCTTTTATTTTTAAAATTTAACTGTTATTTTTTATGTAAAAATTTTGGTAAATCTTCTACTTTTTCACAGTTTAACTGTTCCATTACTTGTTGGAATTCACGTTTTAAGATCCAAGCAGCTTGATCGCCACCTTTTGTACCTAATGCACCTGTTCCATACATAAATGGACGACCTAAGAAACAGAAATCCGCACCGCTTGCAAGCACGCGAGCCATATCTGGACCATTACGCATACCGCCGTCCATCATAATGGTAATTTTACCTTTGAATTTCTCAACGATTGGACCTAAGGTTGAAATTGAGCTTGGACCAGCATCTAATTGGCGACCACCGTGATTAGATACGATGACACCATCTAAGCCTAAATCTACACAGGTTTGTACATCTTCAACGCTTGCAACACCTTTAATAACGATTTTACCTGGCCAGATTTTTTGAATGTCTTTAATTCGCTCAACGGTTAATTTACCATCAAAGAAATCATCCATAAATAGACCTAATTGACGTAAATCCATACCACCTGGCATATATTTTTCTAAGGTTTTAAAGCTTGGCATTCCACGATTTTCAATGCCATTCACTCTTAATGATTCTAATGCCCAAGTTGGGTGTAATGCTGCATTCACGATGTTACGAAGCATCATTTTTGGTGGCATACCGAAGCCATTGTAAATATCTTTTGGACGATATCCGAATGTTGGTACATCTGATAATAAGCAAAGTACACGACAGCCGTTATCCCAAGCACGTTTTAAAATATCTTCACGATATTCTTTATTTTTTGGATAATAAAGTTGGAACCAGAAGTTACCTTTTGTGATTTCAGCACATTCTTCAATAGACATTGTCGTTACTGTTGAAAGCATAAATGGAATGTTGAAATCAACAGAGGTTTTAGCAAGAATTTGTGCAGTATTTGGCCACATTAACGACTGTAAACCAACCGCAGTGATACCAAATGGGGCATCATAGGTTTTGCCAAAAAGTTCTGTTTTCATAGAAACTTCTTTTAAATCAGTTAAGTAAGTTGGCATTAACTCAATATCACGAATCTCTTTGGTATTTTTATATACGTTTAGATCTTCGTTACAACCTTCGGTTAAATATTCGTAGGCGAATTTTGGCATACGTTTTTTTGATTTAACACGAAGATGCTCAATACTTGGATAATCTGGATTCATTTGAAAACTCATCATTTTCCTCTCTATATTATTATTGTTACGAAGGCTTGCTCACTTTTGCGAACAAACCTTATTTATGAATTTGTAAATTTTTATGTAAATCTGACCGCTTATTTATACATTAAAGAACAGCGGAATAACAAACGAAGCACATAACGCAGCGATGATACCATAAACAACCATTGGAACGATGGTTTTCTTGATGATAACACCTTCTTGCTTATCAATATTCAATACTGAGCTTACGGCGATGATGTTGTTAATACACACCATATTACCCATTGCTCCACCCACTGATTGTAATGCAAGTACTAAGGTTGCCGATAGACCAGTTAATTCAGCGGTTGATAGCTGTACACTACCAAAGGTCAAGTTAGATACGGTATTAGAACCTGAGAAGAATGAACCTACCGCACCTAAGAATGAGGCAAAGATTGTCCAGTATTCCCCTGTTGCTTCTGCAAAACTTTTACCGATAATTTTCACCATTGAACCGTCGCCACCCACTAACATCAATTTAACCATAATCAATGCTCCAACTAGAGCTAAGAATGGGTTACGTGTTTGTTTTAAGCTATCTGCAAATACCGTTTTAGTTTTTCCGAAAGACATTGCAAATAATGGTGCAACTAACAGTACCGTAATGATAAATGGAATAAACGCTGGTACATAAAGGGCTTTATAGCTTGCACCAATTGACGAACCAAAGATACTTTTTAAACTCAGAATTAAACTTTGGCTTACTTCAAAGTGACCAAGTGAACCTAATTGAACACTGAACCATTCTGTTGAGCTGGTTAGCATTGCTTTAAAGGGTAGCTGTTTAATACGCGTAATAATTAAGATGAAAATAAGCATTCCAGTTGGTAATAAAGCTTTCATTACTTCTGCTTTACTTACTGCATTGTCATCTAAGTTATTTTCAACTTTTGCCAAACCAATGCCTTTATTTGCTACAAATACAGAGATAAGTAAACCAATTGCACCACCAACTAATGATGGGAATTCATAGTTTACTTGAGCGATTAGTAAATAAGGGACAACACAGGCAAAAACACTGATATAAATAAAGACAATGTTTTTACGGATTTCTTGCCAGCTAACGATCATACGTAATGCCATAATCGGGATAACGAGAGCAGCGATTGTGTGAACTAAGGCTGTCATTGAGCCAATTTCTAAAATTTGTGCGTCGCTTAAATTTAATGGGCCGAAACCAAACCACGTTGGCGTACCTACCGCACCAAATGATACTGGCACAGAGTTCATTACAAGTGTTAGCATTGCCACGCGTAAAGCAGGGAAACCTAAACCAACTAAGATAGGTGCTGCGATAGCTGCAGGTGTACCAAATCCACTCGCACCTTCAATCATAAATGCAAATGCCCAACCGATAATCATAAGTTGTGCTACTGGATTTGCGTTAATATTACCTAACCATTTACGCAAGGTATTCGTTACCCCTGATTTTTCAGAGAAACGGTTAAATAAAATTGCCCCAAAAATAACAGTGATAGGGGTTTGAACAGAAATAAGTGCTGAAACGATGTTCGCACTAATAGTAGTAATATCTGTTTCAAAGAAGATCAGTTGAACGATAAGGACAACTGCTGCAATCCAAGGCAGAGCAACATAAGAAGGAAGAGCATTACGTTTCACCATAAGGTAAATCAGTAATATGATAGGAAAGATACTAAGAAAAAGAGCCATAAAGCCACTCCAAAAAATAAAATTAAGGTAACATTTTAAAGGGAAATGTAAAGAAAGTGTAATAATAAAGTTAAAAAATATGAAGTTGATCACAAAAAACTGAGAATTATTACTATTTATAGCGATATTTGGGAGTGATTGAATAAAAAAGAGCAGATAAAAATAGTTTTACCTGCTCTTTTTTCTTTATTAAGAATTATTATTTTTGTGTTTCAAGAGCCGCTTTTAGTTTTTTAATTTTATTACTGCGTCTGATTTTTCTTTCCTCAGCAATAGCAACAAAAGCAAGTAATATAATACAAACAATAGTTGAAGTTTGAAGTGCAACGAATGTGCCTTTCCAACCTGTTAGTCCGAAAATTGGTGTGCCGTCTGCAATCATACCTAAACCTAATTTAGCAAAGCTATCACCAATTAAGTAAGCGAATGTACCTTTGATTCCATCAGCAACCGCAATTGCTTTCTTAGGTACGAAGTTTGTTGCTGAAACACCAATGAGTAATTGTGGACCAAATACAAGGAAGCCAAGTGTAAAGAGTGAACCCACAAAGACAAGGTAGTGTGTAGCGAATTGATAAAATTCTAAAACGAAAATAATCAAGCCTAATGCGACGCAAGCAACTAATGCTCGGCGACCATTTGCTAAGTCGGATAAGTAGCCCCATAAGAATGTTCCCACTAATGCACCAACTTCAAATAATGCAAAACCAGAAGTTGCGACATCTTTTGAGAAACCTAATTTTTCATAACCGTAAACAGGTGACCATTGGTCGATACCAATACGTACGATGTATAAGAAAATGTTCGCAAAACATAAGATCCAAATGATTTTATTTTTAAGAATATAACGAATAAAGATTTGCCATTTGGTTAATTGTTCTTTTTCTGCAATAATATCTTCTTCGCTTGGTGCTTCTTCAAAAATTTCTTCTGCTGTACCTAAGCCATAAGATTCAGGGGAATCAGAACCGTAGCGTAGCCCAATAAAACCAATGATTAAAGCAATGATAGAAGGGAATACGAACATCCCCACAACGTGACCGTCAAAGAATACATTTGCTCCAACAATCGCTACGCCAGCCGCTGCGGCACCACCGACATTGTGAGAAATATTCCAAACACCTAAATAAGACCCACGCTTTTTACGAGGTGTCCATTTTGTAATGGTTGAATAGCTAGATGGTCCACCAGTACTTTGGAAGAAGCCACTTAATCCGTAGAACGCCACCATTAAGTAAAGTGCGATGCTACCACCGCCCATACTTAAACTAAAACCAAGCATACAAAGTGCTGATAAAATCAACATAAATGGTAAGAATTGTTTAGTGTTTTTTCCATCAGCATAATAAGAAACAACCGTTTTACCAATACCGTAAGCCACAGAGAATCCAAGACCGATCATCCCAAGTTCAGTTTTAGTTAAACCATAGGTTTCAATCATATCATTCTGAGCAACGTTAAAATTCTTACGAATTAAATACATTGCTAAATAGCCAAAAAAGACCACAAGGTATGATTGCATAAATGGTTTGAACCACATTTTTCTTCGCTCTTCAACGGGTAGATCCAGCGTTGGCTTGCGAACAGCCTCTAAAAATTTAAACATAAAATGCTTTCCCTTAGATAAAAAAAGGGAGCATTCTGCCTATAAGATTGGGTAAAGACAATAAAAAATAAAAAGGTTTATTAAATTTCGGAACAATGTCATAATTTTTATACATAAATAAATCTATTTTGTTAAAAATGTAAATTTCTACATTTATTTAACCGCTTATTATTCAAAAAAAGAATTCAATCTAAGGAATACCCTATGCAAGACCCAAATTATCAACAAGAATCTGAAAAATACGATAATCCCGTACCCAGCCGAGAATTTATTTTAAACACTATTCGTCAATATGACGCGCCAATGAGCCGTGAAGAATTACTTAAAGCGTTCAATATCGATGATGAAGAACGAATGGAAGGCGTACGTCGTCGCTTACGAGCAATGGAAAATTCAGGGCAACTGATTTTTACGAAACGTAAACGTTATGCGTTACCTGAAAAAATGGATTTACTTAAAGGCACGGTAGTTGGACACCGAGATGGCTACGGTTTTTTAAATGTAGAAGGCGAAGACGATGACTGGTTTATTCCAAATGGACAAATGAGCCGAGTGCTGCACGGCGATTATGTGTTAGCTCAACCAAATGGTAGAGATCGTCGTGGACGTAAAGAAATTCGCATTGTACGAGTGATTGAAGCACGTAAGAAACAGCTTGTAGGACGCTTTTTTGTGGAGTCAGGAGTCGGTTTTGTTGTGCCTGACGATAGCCGAATTACCCAAGATATTTTAATTCCTGATGAACACCGTTTAGGGGCGAGAATGGGGCAAATCGTGGTAGTAGAGTTAAAAGAACGTACAGCCAGTTTTAAACGTCCAATCGGGGTGATCACTGAAATTTTAGGTGAAAATTTAGCACCGGGAATGGAAATTGAGATCGCGTTACGAAATCACGACATTCCTTATGAATGGTCAAAAGAGGTAGAAAAACAGGTCGCAAAACTGAAAGAAGAAGTGCCAGAAGAAGCAAAATTAGGACGTGTTGATTTAAGAGAACTTCCTCTTGTTACCATTGATGGCGAAAGTGCCAGAGATTTTGATGATGCGGTATTCTGTCAAAAAGAAGGCAAAGGTTGGCGTTTATGGGTGGCGATTGCGGACGTAAGTTATTATGTTCGTCCTAAAACTGCTCTTGATTTAGAGGCAATTCAGCGTGGTAACTCGGTTTATTTCCCAAATCGTGTTGTACCAATGTTGCCAGAGGTGCTTTCAAATGGACTTTGCTCGTTAAATCCACAGGTGGATCGCCTTTGTTTAGTGGCGGAAATGACCGTATCGGAAAAAGGAAAATTAACGGGCTATGAGTTTTATGAGGCGGTGATGAATTCTCACGCACGTTTAACCTATACCAAAGTGTGGAAAATGCTACAAGGTGATGAAGACTTACGTGAACGTTATGCACCGCTAGTGCCACATTTAGAAGAATTAAATAATATGTTTAAAGTGCTAACAAAAGCACGTCAAAATCGTGGTGCGATTGAGTTTGATACCATTGAAAATCAATTTATTTTTAACCCAGAAGGACGCATTGAACGCATTGAGCCGTTAATTCGTAATGACGCACATAAAATCATTGAAGAATGTATGATTTTAGCCAATGTTGCCTCAGCAAAATTTATCGAAAAAGCGAATGAACCGTCGTTATATCGTGTTCACGCTTTACCAAGTGAAGAAAAACTTACCAGTTTTAGAACTTTCTTAAAAGAACACGGCTTATTATTAGAAGGTGGCTTAAAACCAACGCCAAAAGATTACGCTAAATTATTAGAAAAAGTGCGTGAACGTCCTGATGCGGAGTTAATCCAAACAATGCTGTTACGTTCTTTAAAACAGGCGGTTTATTCAGCGGATAACGTGGGACATTTTGGATTAGCCTTAACGGAATACGCTCACTTTACCTCGCCAATTCGCCGCTATCCTGATTTATTATTACACCGTGCAATAAAATATTTGGTGGAAAAAGAGAAAGGCAATAAACGTCATTATACAGACGGTGGCGGTTATCATTATAAAATTGATGATATTGATCAGTTTGGCGAAAAATGTTCAGCAACAGAGCGTCGTGCTGATGACGCAACTCGTGAAGTGGCGGATTGGTTGAAATGTGAATATATGCAGGATCACATCGGTGAAGAGTTTGAAGGTGTGATTACTAGCGTAACGGGCTTTGGCTTATTCGTAAAAATTACCGAATTGATGATCGATGGTTTGGTGCATATTTCAACGCTAGACAATGATTACTATCGTTATGACGGCGATCGTCAGCGTTTAGTGGGTGGAAGCGGAATTATTTATCGTTTAGGGGATCAAGTGAAAATCAAAGTTGCTGGTGTAAATTTAGATGATAAAAAAATTGATTTTGTATTACTTGATTCAAAAGGTCGTTCGCTAGGGGATAATAAAGCGAAAAAACCGACTAAGAAAAAATCAAAAAGTAAGAGTAAAAAGGTGTTTAAAGAGGTTAAATCGACCAAACTTAAATCAGCAAAACCAAAGACAACTAAAAGTAGAAAGAAAAAAACCGCTAAAAAGAAAGTATAACGAGCGAGATCTCTATTAAAGTTATGAGAGAGAAAATACTTACTAACTTTGTCAAATTAACTGTTGAAATATGTGGGCATTTATTGAGATAATTGTTTACATATTTGTGGGCGATTTGTAGGAACAAAGTAAAAAAATTAAGTGATTTTTAAAAACACTCCATTAACTTTGCAAAAAATAGAATAAAACAGACCGCTTGTATCTTATTTCAAGCGGTTAGTTTTTTGTAAGAATTTACAAATCGTATTTATATTTAATTAGTTAAAATGATAGGCAGAAAATGGCTGAAAAACGTAATATATTTTTAATTGGGCCAATGGGAGCAGGAAAAAGCACCGTTGGACGCCAACTTGCACAGTTACTCGGAATGGATTTTGTGGATTCTGATACAGAAATCGAGCAACGTGCTGGAGTGGGAATCGACTGGATTTTTGATCTTGAAGGGGAAGAAGGATTTCGCAAAAGAGAAGAAAAGATCATCAATGAATTGACCCAAATGCAAGGCGTAGTGCTTTCAACTGGAGGTGGTACGATTGTATCTAAGGATAACCGTAATATGTTATCGGCTCGTGGTATCGTGATCTACTTAGAAACGACAGTAGATAAACAATATGAGCGTACCATTCGTGATAAAAAACGCCCATTATTACAAAATGATGATCCAAGAGCAGCATTAGAAGCATTGGCAGAAGTGCGTAATCCTCTTTATAAAGAGATTGCGGATATCACATTACCAACAGATCAACAAAGTGCGAAACTAATGGCATCGCATATTATTGATTTAATTGATAATTTATAAAATCAATTAGATATTAGGTGTATGATGATTCAGGTTGATGTAAATACAAAGCAACAAAGTTACCCTATTCGTATAGGGACAGGTTTGCTTGCAAAACCAGAAAATTATGCACCTTTAAAAGCCAATGATAAGGTAATGATTGTTACCAATCCAACGGTGGCTAAACATTACCTTGATACGGTTACACAGGCTTTAACACAACTTGGTTGTCAAGTAGATAGTGTGTTGTTGCCTGATGGCGAAGAATATAAAACCCTAGAAAGTGTCAATTTGATTTTTACGGCTTTGTTAGAGAAAAAACATAGCCGTGATTCTGTTATTATCGCACTGGGTGGCGGTGTGATTGGCGATATGGCAGGTTTTGCTGCGGCAAGTTATCAGCGTGGCATTCGTTTTATGCAGATTCCAACCACGCTACTCGCTCAGGTGGATTCTTCTGTAGGTGGAAAAACAGGCGTCAACCATCAACTGGGCAAGAATATGATAGGGGCTTTTCATCAACCGATCGCCGTTATTATTGATACCAACACGTTATATACCCTGAAAAAACGAGAGTTTTGTTCTGGGCTTGCCGAAGTTATCAAATATGGTGCTATTTTGGATTTGCCTTTTTTTGAGTGGTTGGAACAAAATATGGCTGATTTAATGGCATTAAAACAAACTGCATTACAATATTGTATCCAGCGTTGTTGCCAGCTTAAAGCGGACATTGTGGCAAAAGATGAAACGGAGCAAGGTGAACGTGCCTTGTTAAATTTTGGGCATACTTTTGGACACGCCATAGAAAGTCATTTAGGCTATGGACAATGGCTACACGGTGAAGCAGTGGCAGTTGGGATGTTAGAAGCCGCAGTTTTATCTTCTTTACTGGGAGATTTAACCCAGCAGGATGTCGCTCGTATTGAAAAATTACTGATTCAAGCAGTACTTCCAACCGGATCACCTGAGACAATGCAAGCTACAGATTATCTTGCTTATATGCAACGTGATAAAAAAGTTATAGCCGGAAAATTACGTTTAATTTTGCTTAAACAATTAGGGCAAGCTTATATCTCATCGGATATAACTCAACAACAAATTATTGATTCAATTACCCATTGCTCTCAATCAGCAATTACAACTTATAACGCAAATGAATGTTGAAAAACACCGTCCTTTTTTAAAATGGGCTGGCGGAAAATATCGCTTGATCCCAGAAATCACCAAGCATTTACCGAAAGGAAAATGTTTGGTTGAGCCTTTTGTTGGGGCAGGGTCAGTTTTTCTTAATACGGATTATGAACGTTATTTACTTGCTGATGTAAACCCTGATTTAATCAATCTTTTTAATACTGTTAAAAATGACGTAGATCGTTATGTTGCAGAAGTAGCGGTCATTTTTTCTGATAAATTTGCAAATTCAGATACTTTTTACTATCAACGTCGTCAAGAATTTAATTTATGTGAAGATCCTTTTCGTCGTTCGGTCCTTTTTTTATACCTAAACCGTTTTGGTTTTAATGGATTGTGTCGTTATAACAAAAAGCACCAATATAATGTGCCTTTTGGTGACTATAAACGCCCTTATTTCCCAGAAAAAGAACTCTATTTTTTCTCTAAAAAAGCCCAAAAAGCCCAATTTATTTGTGCTGATTTTGAACAAACTTTTGCTTATTTAGAGAAGCATCCCGATGATTATGTGGTGTATTGCGATCCGCCTTATGCCCCTTTAATTCAAAGTACCAATTTTACGAGTTATTCGAGCGGTGGCTTTAGTATGGGGCAACAGCAGCAGTTGGCAGAATATGCAAAACAGCTCGCAAGTAAAAATACCCCAGTGATGATTTCAAATCACGACACTGTTTTTACTCGTGAAATTTACCAAGAAAGTAAGATTGTTAGCTTTCCTGTGCAACGTTTTATTGGACAAACAACGGAATCTAGAGTTAAAGTTAATGAGCTTTTTGCGTTGTTTACAGCGACAGGCCTTTAAATTATCATTAACCCATTCAATGTAGGGGAACAGTGATGTTAGCAATTTTAAAAAATAACGGCATTTATGCGTTATTAGCTGGGTTATTCTTTATTCTTATCTTGCATTTTAAAGTAAGTTATACCGCAATTCCCGTTATTTTAGGATTATCTGGTTTATATTTTGTCGCACAGCGTCTGAGAAATAAAACATTTGCTATCCAGCCTGAAAATAAGTTATTGATAGGTGCTTTTACGCTTTATTTTGCTTTATTTGTTATCTCTTTAGTGATCAACGATGGTAAGGTAAGAGAATTAGATTTACCCAGCCGAGTATTGATTGTTCTGCCAATATTAACGCTTTTTACAACAATAAAAGTAAAATCACGCTGGATTCTCTTTTCAATACTGATCTCAAGTATGGTCGCAGGTATAGTGGCTATTATTCAGAAATTTTATCTTCATTTACCAAATCCATTCCCACAGCACGGAATCCGTATTCAATCGGGCGATATCGCAATGAGCCTTGCTCTATTTTCTCTTTGCATTACCTGTTACGCTTACCAAATTAAAAATAAACTGTTACTTCTTATTGGTGGTGTTGCATTTTCTTTGGGCTTTATTGCGAGTTTATTGTGTCTTTCTCGTGGGGCGTTAATTGGTTTTATTTTAGGATTAGGGGCAATTTTATTTTTCTATCGCCATTTACTGTCTAAGAAAGCGGTCATTTTTTTTATGATTTTTACCATTTTTTCTGGTGGTGTAAGTTATAAAATAGCGGAGAGTCGCTGGAATAGAGTGAGTCATCAAATTATCCAATGTTTAGAGAAAAATAAGTGTTCTACCTCAATTGGTGCTAGATTGGATATGTATAAAAGTGCGATACGGGGTATCCAACAAAAACCAATTTTTGGTTGGGGTCTTGAGGGTGTTAAAGAGATGCGAAAACAGCACGCTCAACAAGGTTATATTTCTAAAATGGCATCGCAATTTAATCATGCACATAATCAATTTTTGCAAGATTGCTCTGCTCGTGGCATATTGGGATTGTTTGCATTATTGGCTATTTTCTTTGTGCCTATGAGGTTATTTATCAAAGGAATAAAACAAACAAAGAATAGTGTTTCACAACTTTTTGGTGCATTAGGAACAGTACATATTTTATCGACAATGGGTTATTGTTTAACTCAATCTTTTTTATCACATCACTCAGGGAATCTATTTTATTTTGCTACAGTGGTGATACTACTTAGCCTACAACGAGTTACAGCAAAGGAAGATGAAGAATGATATTTAAGCTTTATACAATAATGAGCTATTTGCTACAGCCTTTTATTTTTTTAGAAATGCTAAGACGTAGTATAAAACAGCCTGCATATAGATCGAGATTAAAAGAGCGTTATGCTCTTTATAGTAAACAGAAAAAAGTGACAAAAGGCGGAGTCATTATCCACGCCGCTTCAGTCGGAGAAGTAATCGCTATTACCCCTTTGGTTAAGCATTTGCAAAAACGTTATCCAAATTTACCACTCGTTTTTACTACGGTGACCCCGACAGGTTCGGAGCGAGTCAAAGCCGCTTTCGGCGATACTCTCTCACATTTTTATCTTCCTTATGATTTGCCTATTTTTGTGAAAAAGTACCTCAATTTTATTCAGCCTAAGGCTATTATTGTGGTAGAAACGGAGTTATGGCCTAATTTGATAGCACAGGCACATCAGCAAAAAATTCCTTTTATTATTGCAAATGCTCGTTTGTCACCACGTTCAGCGAAGCGTTATGGTGCGATCAAAAAATGGTTAGCACCAATGTTCAACAATATTGAATTGATTATGGCACAGGATACCGTAAGTGCAGATCGCTATTTAGAATTAGGAGTCAAGCCTCAAAAACTCGTGAATACGGGAAACTTAAAATTTGATTTGAATGTGAATGAGCAACAATATCAAGAAATCAAAGAAACTATTAAAAGTTTAAATATCACAGATCGTCCTATTTGGGTTGCTGGAAGCACTCACGAGGGTGAGGAAACCTTGTTATTGGAAACTCATAAACAGTTGTTAAAAACCTATCCTAACTTAATTTTGATTCTTGTGCCTCGCCACCCAGAACGTTTTAATTCTGTTGCTGAAACCGTTGAGCAGTCAAATTTACATTTTATTCGCCGTTCGGCTAATCAGCCTTTAACAAATGAAACATCGGTGCTACTGGGCGATACAATGGGCGAAATGATGTTATTTTATGGAATGGCTGATATTGCTTTTGTCGGAGGAAGCTTAATTAAGCACGGTGGACATAATCCATTAGAGCCAATTGCTTTTAAAATTCCGGTTATTTCAGGGGGACATACCTATAATTTCACTGAAATTTATGAAAAACTGAAAAACGTAAATGGCTTTATTGAAGTTGCAAGTGATGTGGATAAACTTACCCAAGCGGTCGAATTTTTACTAAAAAATGCAAATGAGCGTCAGCAAATTGGTGAAGCAGGTTTTCAAGTGTTAAAAGAGAATCAGGGAGCTTTACAGCGTCATTTAGATCTACTTAAACCCTATTTAGAGGAAAAAGAATGAAAGTAATTTACGCCGGTACATTTGATCCTATTACCAATGGACATTTAGACCAAATTGAGCGAGCAGCAAAATTATTTAGCAAAGTGATCATTGCAGTGGCAAAAAACCCAACGAAACGACCACTTTTTGAATTAGCACAGCGTGTTGAGCTGGTACAGCAAAGTTTAGTGCATTTACAGAATATTGAAGTGGTTGGTTTTAGTGGTTTATTGATTGATTTAGCCAAAGAGCATCAAACTAACGTGTTAATTCGTGGTATCCGTAGCAGTGATGATGTGGAATATGAAATTCAATTAGCACAGCTTAATGAAAAATTATCCCCAACACTACAAACGCTTTTTTTGCCACCTTCGGTCAATTGGCGATATTTATCTTCAACCCAAGTACGAGAAATTTATTATCATCAAGGTGACGTGAGTCAGTTCGTTCCTACCGTTGTAAATCAGGCTTTATTAGAGAAGTGTTGATACAAGATCTTTTCTAATTTAGCGTATTAAATCACGCTATTTTAGAAAGGATCATTTTTATGATCACATTTAACTTAACGCAAAACAAGGTTGCTCAAAATACAACCAGCATAAATCCACGTATTAAAATATAACTTAACCTATTGTTTTTATTGTTATTTTATAAAACCATCTTTTTTATTCTCAATTAGTTATTCGATCTACCACATAGTTATCCACATCAAGTGGGGATAAATAGATCTTGTGTATAAAACAGAAGGGTTGGATAAAAAGATCGTATTGGTATAGCAATATTTAGCTTAAATAAAGCACATAAAAAGGATCTTTTTGTTGAGTTGATGATCTTTTATAACCTCAATGTTCGCAAAAATAAGATCTTTATAAAACAAGAAGTTAATAAGATTCTGCACAGCTATTCATAAAGAGTTATACTGTTATCCACAGCATTATCTACATCTAATGTGGATAGTTTGCATAATAAAAAATAGGTACTTGAGCTTATCTTTGGCGGTATAAAAAAGCGTTAATATTAGATAGAAATCTATATATTAAGTCTGATTACTGGCTTGTTGTTGGCGTTAGCAAGTTTGCTTGTGTATATCTGCACATTGCTTTATAAAATTGAATGGAGAGCGGTTAAATAACCTGTACATAAAGAGGATATACCCAAGCAGGTTTGTTGATGTGTTTCCTGCATTTTAGTTTAGATTTCTATTCGCTTTTATCAACCAATAAAAAAGCGGTTAAATTTGCAAAACTTATTACAAATTTAACCGCTTAAAACCAGCTTTTTATCTTAAAGTAAGATATTTGCGAATAATAATCCAAAACCTAAGCTGAATGCCATACTTAATAAGCCTGGAAGCATAAAGCTGTGGTTAAAGATGAATTTACCAATGCGTGTCGTACCAGTGCTATCGAAGTCGATTGACGCAATGATTGGACCATAGTTTGGAATGAAGAAGTAACCATTAACTGCGACGAATGTACCAATTAAAATTGGTGCTGGAATGCCTAATGCGATACCGATTGGGAATAAAGTTGCTACTGTTGCTCCTTGGCTGTTTACCAATACTGATAATACGAATAATGCGAAAGCAAATGCCCAAGGTGCAGTTTCAACCAAGCCTGATACTGCTGTCTTAACTTCCACTAAGTGACCGTGCATTAAGGTATCACCCATCCAAGCAACCCCGAATACTGCGATGACGGCACGCATACCTGCGTGGAATACAGAACCTTTTGTGATAGCGTGGTTATCTGGTTTACAGGTTAAGATAATCAATGCACCTACCGCTAACATTACCATTTCAATGGTGTGTGCCATGCCTAATGTTTTGCCATCAAATACTGGGCGTAATGATGGGAATGTACCCATAATTACGACAAGTAATGCACCGAATAGGAATAATGCCACAGACGTTTTTGCGGTTGGCGTTACTTCCATTTCATCTAAGTTGATATCAGCGTGATTTTCTTTTACATATTCAGGATCTTGTAACAGTTTTTGATAATGTGGGTCATCTTTTAACTCTTTTCCCATTTTATTTACAAAAACACAAGCAAGCGCTAAACCTAAAATTGTTGAAGGAATCGTGACACCTAAAACGCTTCCTAATGTGATATTTTGTGGTTCTAAGAATGCAACCACTGCCACAACTGCTGCTGCGATAGGGCTTGCTACAATAGCAAATTGTGATGCGATTACAGCCATTGAAAGTGGACGCTCAGGACGAACACCATTATGACGGCTTACTTCTGCAATTACGGGTAATACTGAATAAGCAACGTGTCCTGTTCCTGCTAAGAATGTGAAAATATAAGTAACGGCTGGGGCAACGAAAGTGATGTATTTTGGATTTTTACGTAAGATTTTTGTTGCGATTTTGATCATATAATCTAAACCACCTGCGGCTTGCATTGCTGCCGCTGCTGAAACTACCGCCATAATCATTAACATGACATCAATCGGTGGCGAAGTTGGTACTAAACCAAATACAAAGGCTAAAATAATTAAACCGATACCGCCGAATACACCTAAACCGATACCTCCTGCTCTTGCACCAAGCAAGATACACACTAAAACAATTAAAAATTGAATGAGAAACATTGCACTCATAAGAACCTCCAAAGGTAATGAAATAAAAATAAACTGAACGGATTATAATTATTGCATTTATAGATAGCAATAAATACCTTGAAACTCTATAATCTAGATCAAGATAATTTTTTATACATATCAATAGGAAAAGTTATGCAGTTTTCAAAAATGCACGGACTCGGCAATGATTTTATGGTTATTGATGGCGTAACTCAAAATATTTACCTTACGCCAGAGCTTATTCGAAAGTGGGCTGACCGTCATTGTGGTATTGGTTTTGATCAACTTTTACTCGTTGAACCGCCCTATGATCCTGAATTAGATTTTCATTATCGTATTTTTAATGCGGATGGTTCAGAAGTATCGCAATGTGGGAATGGGGCTAGATGTTTTGCTCGTTTTGTGACGTTAAAAAGTTTAACAAATAAAAAAGAAATAAAAGTTAGCACAGCAAAAGGCAAAATGACGTTATTTTTACAAGATAACGGTGATATTCGTGTCAATATGGGGCAACCGATTTGGGAGCCTACTCAAATTCCTTTTATTGCGAATCGATTTGAAAAAAACTACTTACTTTTAACGGATATTCAAACAGTGATTTGTGGCGTGGTATCAATGGGCAATCCTCATTGTGTGCTACAAGTCGATAACGTTGAAACAGCGAATGTAAAAAGATTAGGTGCATTACTTGAAAAACACGAACGTTTTCCTGAAAAAACTAATGTTGGCTTTATGCAAGTGCTGACTCGCAATCATATTAAATTACGGGTTTATGAACGTGGTGCAGGCGAAACCCAAGCTTGTGGCAGTGGTGCTTGTGGGGCTGTTGCTGTGGGAATTATGCAAGGTGTACTTGATCGTAGTGTAAAAGTAGAACTGCGAGGCGGTAGCTTACAAATTGAATGGAAAGGAGAGGGATACGATCTCTTTATGACAGGCAGTGCCACCCACGTTTATGACGGAAATATAAATTTTTAATTAAAGGTTAAGAATAATGATAACAAATTTAACCCCTTTTCATACATTTCATTTGAACGCCAGTGCAAAACAGATTATTGAAGTTGGCTCAGTAAAGAAATTATTGATTGAATGGCGAAATACTTTACCTCCTAAATTATTATTAGGACAAGGTAGCAACGTCCTTTTTTTAAAGGATTTTAGTGGGACTATTTTCATCAATCGTTTGAAAGGAATTACGCATCATCAAGATGCTGACTTTCACTATTTACAGGTAGCTGGTGGAGAAAACTGGCACGAGTTTGTAAAATGGACACTCGACAATAATATTGCTGGTTTAGAGAATCTAGCTTTAATTCCTGGTTGTGTCGGCTCATCACCCATTCAAAATATTGGGGCGTACGGTGTGGAAATTGAGCAGGTGTGTGATTATGTGGAAGTGCTTGATTTAACTACTGGTAAGCAATTTTGTTTAACCAAAGATGAATGTCAATTTGGATATCGTGAAAGTATTTTTAAACATCAATACAAAGATAATTATGCGATTATCGGCGTAGGTTTTAAGCTACCAAAAGCGTGGCAGCCAAAATTAAATTATGGTTCACTTGATCAATTTGATCCACAAACCGTTACGCCACGTCAAATTTTTGACGAAGTGTGTCGAGTAAGAATGGAAAAATTGCCAAATCCTGATGAATACGGAAACGCAGGCAGTTTCTTTAAAAACCCAGTGGTTGAATTTGCAAAATTTGAAAAAATTCAGACCGCTTATCCTTTTGTTCCATACTATCCACAAGCTGATGGCTCAGTAAAATTACCAGCGGGTTGGTTGATTGACCAATGTCATTTAAAAGGTTTTAAAATGGGCGGAGCAATGGTTCACCTTAAACAGGCACTTGTGATTATTAACACGGGTAAAGCAACAGGGGATGACATTGTGGCATTAGCCAAAGAAGTACGTAAACAAGTGCGTGATAGATTTGGTATAGAAATTACCCCTGAAGTCCGTTTTATTGGTGCTGAGGGAGAAGTAGATAGTGAGCAAATAACACGATGACTCTGTCAGCCTCTCTTATTCAATCTCAATTAACTCAGGGCGAGTTATATTTGTTTGATGAGTTAGATTCTACCAATGAATATTTAGTTACTCATTGTAAAAATTTACCAAAAGGCTCAATTTGTATTGCTAAAACTCAAACCGCAGGGCGTGGCAGACGTGGACGAAATTGGGTTGCCCCTGTTGGTAATCTTAATTATTCATTAAGCTGGCATTACCCAAGAAAGGTTCATTTAGTTCTTCCTCCACTAAGTTTAATTGTCGGCTTAATGGTTATTGAAAGTTTGCAACAACAGGGCGTGAAAGATCTGAGTATAAAATGGCCAAATGATATTTACCATCAAGGTAAAAAAGCTGGAGGCATTTTAATTGAGCTAAACACAACGCCCTCTCATCTTCATTTAGTGATGGGAATTGGACTAAATCTTGCACCAATTAACGAAAGCAGTATTGATCAGCCCGTGAGCGATTTATCGCAATATCAGGTTGATTTGAATCAGCTTATAATTTATTTAACGGCGAAATTACAGAAAATGCTCACTGATTATCCTCAAACTGGATTTCAGCCCTATTATGCAATGTGGCAGAGTTATGATTTGTTTTTTCAACAAGAAGTTTCTGTGATCACGGAATCGCTCGTTTACTCTGGCATTTCACAAGGTATCAACGAACAAGGCGAACTTTTACTACAACAGCAAAATCAAATTAAGCATTTTGCAATAGGGGAAGTGTCGTTGAGAAAAGTGTAAAGAATTGATAGAAAGGTGTTCATACGCCAAAACAAAAAATTTTGGCGTATTTTTTATCTTTGTGTTATCACCTTTCTAATGTATTGATTCGTATTATTCTATCTATTTCAAAAACTCTAACCCATATTGATATAAGGCATTTTTCTTATAACCAAAAATTTCAGCAACCAATCCAGCTGCTTTTTTCAAAGGCAATTCTTGGGTAAGTAACGTTAGAGCCTTTATGGCTTGAGGAGAGAACTCCTCTGAGCTATCTTCTGGTTTTCCTTCCACGATCAAGACAATTTCGCCTTTGGTTCGATTATTTTCCGCACTCAGCCATTCGATCAGTTGCGGTAAATTATCGCCGTGAATGGTTTCCCACGTTTTGGTAATTTCTCTGGCGATCACAACATAGCGTTCATCGCCAAATACTTTTTGCATATCGCTCAACGAATCTAAAATTCGGTGGGTGGATTCATAAAAAATAAGAGTGCGAGAGTCATCTTTCAATGCCTCTAATTTATCACAACGCCCCTTTGTTTTGGCAGGTAAAAAGCCTTCAAAGCTGAAACGATTTGATGCAACACCTGCGGCACTTAGAGCGGTAATTGCTGCACAAGCACCTGGAATTGGAATGACTTGAATACCTTGTTGTTTACATTCACGCACCAGATGAAAACCTGGATCGCTGATTAACGGTGTACCAGCGTCAGAAATTAAGGCAATATTTAAGCCTTGTTGTAGCTTTTCAACAAGCACGCTCGCTTTTTGTTGCTCATTGTGATCGTGTAATGCAAAGAAAGGTTTTTTGATACCATAATGGCTTAATAATAATCCGCTATGACGAGTATCTTCGGCGGCGATAAGGTCAGCTTCTTCAAGGGTTGAAATCGCTCTGTGGGTAATATCATTAAGGTTTCCAATCGGTGTAGCAACGATGTATAATTTACCGAATTGTTGTGGGTTGTGATCGTTTTTCATTTGATTTTCGCTCATTAGCTAAGTAATATCTGCACTAATCTTTCTATAAAGGAATGCTATATGTTAAATAAAGTATCAACTATTCTAGTACAAAACCCTAGATTAAAACAGAAAATAAAAGCAACTTTTGTTCCAACAGCAATGGCATTGTTTCTTTCAGCCTGTACTGGTGGTGGATTTTTTCAGAATGAAGTGACACAATCTTTACAACAAGAGGCTTATTCAAGCTCTGAATTTTATGTGCGCAAAGCGGCTCAAAGCCAAGACCAAGAAACGCAACAGAGCTACCGTTTATTAGCAATTCGTAAACTACTTGATGAAAATAAATTAGTGGAAGCAAAAAATATGTTTGCGACACTTTCTCGTGAATTTAATGAGATTCAGAAAATTGAATATCAACTAGTTTCTGCCCGTTTTTATGTAATGCAACATAATACGGATAAAGCAAACTCACTATTAAGAAGCATACCCTTAGCTGAATTAAGCAATACGGAAATGAAACGCTATTATACTATTTTAGCGAGCATTGCCGAAAGCAATCAGGATTTAATGGGAGCAATTAGAACTCATATTCTGTTAGAAAAATATTTAACTAATTCCCAAACCGTTCAACAAAATAATAATAAAATTTGGGAACTATTAAGAAAATCTAATCCACAAATGTTAGCACAAAGCAATGTGAAAGCGGGTGAACGATCACTTGCTGGCTGGTTAAGTTTAATTAAGTTATATAACGATAATTTATCGCAACCAGCAATGTTGCCACAGGCAATTTCTCAGTGGAAATCATACTATCCAAGCCACAGTGCTTCGTTATTATTACCAACAGAATTAAAATCATTAACCTCTTTCCAAACCACACAATTTAGTAATATTTCATTATTATTACCATTAAGTGGCAATTTGAAATTCTTAGGGGAAATTATTCAGCAAGGATTCAATGACGCACGTAGTAATAGTGGTGATAATTTCACAACAGTGCATATTCTAGATAGTAATTCAGCACCTTTGGATCAATTAGTACAACAAGCAAAATCACTTGGTTCGCAAGCGATTATTGGCCCTTTACTCAAATCGAAAGTGGATGAAATGCTAAGTTATAGTGATCTAAATGGATTAAGCGTACTCACCTTAAATGCAACCAATAGTTCACGCTCACGAGCCAAAGTTTGTTATTACGGGCTAGCTCCAGAAGCAGAGGCACATTCCGCAGCGAATAAGATTTATCACGATAATATTTCACAGGTTGTCGTTGTTGTGCCAAATGATGATTTTGGACGCCGTTCAGCCAATGCGTTTAGTACTCGCTGGCGTAAACTCACAAATAGCGATGCAAGTGTACAATATTATAATCAAGCGATTGATATCGTGAATAAATTACAAGGAATGCAAGGCAGAGCGGTTTACTTCTTAGGAACAGCAGAACAACTTCTTGAAGCCAAAGAAGCCTTAGAAGGTTCAGAACTTGCTGGAAAATTTGCGATTTATAGCTCATCTCGTAGCAATTCGCCAAATAATAACACTGATTTTAAAGCAACAATGGAAGGCATTAAATTTAGTGAAATTCCTTTACTTGCAAAACAACAAAATTTAGCAGAACAATTTAAAAAAGCACGTAGAATTGCGAATAACGATTATTCAATGATGCGTTTATATGCAATGGGGGCTGATGCTTGGTTACTTATCAATAATTTCAATGAATTAAGTCAAATTCCTGATTTCAGCGTAGAAGGCTTAACAGGGGAATTAAAATCGAGTGTTGGTTGTCATATTGAACGTGAAATGCAATGGCTACAATATCAAGGTGGCAATATCGTGTTAGAAAACACGGAGCAAAGTATCACAGAAACTGATACGCCTGATTTCAACACACCTGATTTTAATAACTAAGGTGCGTAGTCAAGGGGATGTTTTTGAACAAAAAGCCCGTTTATTCTTAGAGAAAAATGGGCTGAAATTTGTTGCCGCTAACCAATTTTTTAAGTGTGGTGAGCTAGATTTAATTATGAAACAAGGAACAACCTTTGTCTTTGTTGAGGTTCGTCAACGTAAAAATGCCAAATTTGGCAGTGCGGTTGAAAGTATTAGTTATAGTAAGCAACAAAAATGGTTAAATGCAGCCAATTTATGGCTTGCAAGCAAAGGATTAAGCCTTGATACGGCGGATTGCCGTTTTGACGTTGTTGCCTTTGAAGGTACTAATTCTCCTTTATGGATTGAAAATTTTTTAGATTAAATTTGCAAATTCTTAATAAAAAATAACCGCTTATTTTCGGATAAAAATGAACAATGTTACAAAAAATTCAAGATAAATTTTCAGAGAGTATTCAGATTCAGATTGCATCATCAGAATTGCTACCACCAGTGATTTTAAAAGCCGCTGAAAGAATAGTTGAGTGCTTACTTAATGGTAATAAAATCATTGTTTGTGGCTACGGGCGTTCCTATGGCAATGCACAATTGCTGGTGAGCCATTTGTCGCACCGTTATGAACTGGCTCGTCCAAGTTTTGCAAGTGTTTTGCTTAGCTTTGAAGGGATCAGTGCCACAATGTCATCACAAGATAATGAAATCAATTTATTGTATAAAAAACAGTTACAAGCAATCGCTAAAGATGGCGATATTTTGGTTGCTTTTTCGCCTTTTGGAAATGAAGAAATTGTCTTAAATGCGATTTATAGTGCAGTAAATGAAAATTTAGGTATTATAGCCTTCACGAGTAGTCATAATGATCACACAAAAGGATTATTAACCAAGAACGACACTGAAATTGTAATCCCTTCTAATAATGAAATGCGAATTGTAGAGGGGCATTTATTTAGTCTAAATCTACTGTGTGAAACCATAGATTCATTACTTTTTTCTTAATGTTATTCAAATAAGGAAGATATTATGTTTAACGCTTTATTCAAAAAAACTTTTCTTAAAAAATTAGGTGCTGCCACCTTATTTTCTGTGAGTGTGATCTCTCTACAAGGCTGTGTTACTGCGGCTGTGGTAGGGACTGTTGCTGCGGTTACTGCTGTAACCAAAGTGGCGACCGACCCTAGAACGACAGGGGTTCAAGTTGATGATGAAACCTTAGAAGAGAAAATCCGTATTCGATTAAATCGTGATTCTCAATTAAAAGAAGAAACACGTATTGAAATCGTTTCTTATAATGGTAATGTGCTACTAACTGGACAAGCACCAGATGTGATGGCGGTGAATACAGCACAAAATATTGTTGCTGGCGTTGATGGTGTAAAAAATATCTATAATGAAATTCGTATTGGTAGAAAAATCACTGTAGGACGTATCGCAAAAGATAGTTTACTGACTGCACAAGCAAAAACCGAGTTATTAAGAAATGTTTCTGTGAAAAGTTCAAATGTGAAAATCTACACAGAAAATGCAGAAGTTTTCTTAATGGGTAAAGTCACTCAAAGCCAAGCTAAAATTGTTGTTGATATCGTTCGCCATATTAAAGGTGTGAAAAAAGTTATCACTGCATTTGATTACGTTAAGTAAGCGTAAAACCAGTGATGATTGAAGCTGATCGTATTATTAGTGCCTCGCCTAAATTAGAGGAAGAGGCAATAGATCGTGCTATTCGCCCTAAATTACTGAGCGACTATATCGGACAAGCCAGTGTTCGAGAGCAAATGCACATTTTTATCCAAGCCGCTAAAATGCGACAAGATGCTCTTGATCACTTGCTCATTTTTGGCCCTCCAGGTTTAGGGAAAACCACCTTAGCGAATATTGTCGCTAATGAAATGGGGGTTAATCTTAGAACGACTTCAGGGCCCGTTCTAGAAAAAGCGGGTGATTTGGCGGCAATGCTGACTAATCTTGAGCCTTACGATGTACTATTCATTGATGAAATTCATCGTTTGTCTCCTGCTATTGAAGAAATTTTATATCCGGCAATGGAAGATTATCAGCTTGATATTATGATTGGCGAAGGTCCTGCTGCGCGTTCTATTAAATTGGATTTACCGCCTTTCACCCTTGTGGGGGCAACCACCAGAGCGGGTTCATTAACCTCGCCATTGCGTGATCGTTTTGGGATAGTGCAGCGTTTAGAATTCTATTCTGTGGCAGACTTAACCTCAATTGTTAGTCGTAGTGCGGCTTGTTTAAACCTTACTTTATCAGAAGAGGCTGCAATAGAAATTGCGTGTCGTTCTCGGGGTACACCCCGAATTGCGAACCGTTTACTTCGTCGAGTGCGTGATTTTGCGGATGTAAAAAATAGCGGTGTCATTTCCAAAGAGATTGCTCAACAAGCCTTACAAATGCTTGATGTTGATCCTAAAGGCTTTGATTTTATGGATAGAAAATTATTGCTTGCCGTCATCGAACGCTTCGATGGCGGACCGGTTGGTCTAGACAACCTCGCTGCCGCTATCGGTGAAGAGCGAGATACCATCGAAGATGTATTAGAGCCTTATTTAATTCAGCAGGGCTTTTTACAACGCACTCCAAGAGGACGAGTCGCGACTCTTAAAACGTATAGCCATTTTGGGTTACAGCAAGATTAAATTATATTGAACAAATAAGGCAAACCTTGTTTCTTCGGAATATTTTAATATTATTTCAAACAGTAAACTCAAGGCTCGTATCAATGAAATGAGTAGAATACGAAGCGGTCATTTAATTTTCAATTTTTGCAAATTTTAGAAAATAAATGACCGCTTTATTTGATCCCTGAGCTTGTCGAAGGGAAACTCTTATGCTTCGATGGTTCGACAGGCTCACCAACCGCAAACCCAATAACTGAGCTTCAAAAAATTATTTACGAATAAAATACAAATCCCATACACCGTGTCCGAGATTTTTTCCACGTTCTTCAAACTTGGTTAAAGGACGAAAATCAGGGCGTGGAATATAATTGTTGGTTGGCGATTGATTTGCTAACTCGCTGTCAAACTGTTGCAATACTTCTAACATATGCTCAGCATAATTTTCCCAGTCGGTTGCAAAATGGATAAAACCACAAGCGGTCAATTTTTGTAAAATTCTTACAATAAATTCTGGTTGTACAATACGGCGTTTATGGTGTTTAGTTTTATGCCAAGGATCAGGGAAGTAAAGCTGTAAACCGGCTAGGGAATGATCGGCGATACTATCACGCAGAATTTCCGTTGCGTCGTGGCAAATCACACGCAAGTTTTTCACTTGTTTTTCAACTGCATAGGCAATACACGCCCCCACACCTGGTGTATGTACTTCAATACCGATATAATTTTTATCCGGATTTTGCTCCGCCATTTCTACCAGCGATTTACCCATTCCAAAACCAATTTCTAATACCACAGGATTATCGTTGCCAAAAATTGCTTTGAAATCAAAAGGTTCTGCTTGATAATCTAAGCCCATTGTTGCCCAGTTTTCATTCATCATATTACGCTGACGTTCACTTAAACGCCCTGTGCGTAACACAAAACTACGCACTTTGCGTTTATAACGTCCATCTTCGGTAAATTCGGCTTGTTCTACTGTTTTACGTTTTTTATCTGCTAATGTTTGTTGAGTCATTTTATATATTTATTGTTATTTAATTAAAATCGAACAAGGGCTGAACCCCAAGTTAAACCGCCACCAAAGGCTTCTAATAATAAAAGTTGTCCACGTTGAATACGTCCATCACGCACCGCTTCATCAAGGGCGGCAGGCACTGAGGCTGCAGAAGTGTTGCCGTGTCGATCAAGGGTAATCACCACTTGTTCTAATCCCATTTTTAATTTTTTCGCAGTCGCAGAAATAATGCGTAAATTCGCTTGATGTGGGATCAACCAGTCAATATCGCCACGCTCTAATTGATTATGGTTCAAGGTTTCTTCCACCACATTTGCCAGCTCACGCACTGCAATTTTGAAGGTGTCATTGCCTTGCATTTCTACATAAGCAGGATCGCTTTCAACGATACGTGCTTGATTTTCTAGGGATAAAACGTTGGCACTTTTGCCCGTTGCGTGTAAGTGGGTCGATAAAATCCCCGCCTCTTCTGAGGACTCTAAAATTACCGCACCCGCACCGTCGCCAAATAAAATCACCGTCGTGCGATCATTTGGATCTAACGCACGAGAGAATAAATCTGAACCGATTACTAAGGCTTTTTTCACTTGCCCTGTTTTAATAAATTGATCCGCAACACTTAACCCATATACAAATCCAGAACAAGCAGCTGCTAAATCAAAACAAATCGCGTCATCAATATCCAACATTTGTTGCACTTGGCACGCTGAACTTGGAAATGCGTGGCTTGATGTGGTGGTCGCTACAATAATCAAACCGATTTCATTCGGATCGATATTTGCCATTGCTAAGGCTTTTTTCGCCGCTTCACAGCCCATTGTTGCAACGGTTTCATTATCCGCTGCAATGCGACGTTCTTTAATCCCTGTTCGTTGAGTGATCCACTCATCAGAGGTCTCAACCATCTGTTCAAGCTCGTGATTAGTACGAACTTTGGCAGGTAAATAGCTACCTGTTGCGAGAATTTTGCTATACATATTTTTCTCTAAAATGTTAAAAGTCAAAGTTTTGCAATTCTAACAAGAATTAGGGGGGTTGGGAATGATTTATGCGAAGAATTAGGTTAAAACTAAAAGGGCTGATTTCTATACAATACAGAAATCAGCCCCTTTTTCGTGTTCTTATTTAATCGTGTTTTAAGGCTGTATAGCCAATGAATGCAAATCCAAAATTACTATTGTGCCAATAATTTCAATAATCATTTTAATCCCCTTATAACCGTTTTGTTTTCTTAATTAACTTCATTATTCTAAGTTTCTAGGTTGTGATTATCAACTTTTTTACCATTACATATTTTCTAATTGTTATAAAAATAAAATATTTTCCTACCCACAATCATTGTTTCCCCCTATTAAATTAAAAGGGTTCTTTTGTGTGTAAAATTTGGTAAAATCATTGCAAAATTTGACCGCTTACAAATTAACAATAGGAACAGACTATGACAAAACATTATGATTATTTAGCTATCGGTGGTGGTAGCGGTGGTATTGCTTCAATCAACCGTGCGGCAAGCTATGGCAAAAAATGTGCGATTATTGAGGCACAAGATTTAGGTGGTACTTGCGTGAACGTGGGCTGTGTGCCGAAAAAAGTGATGTGGCACGGGGCTCAAATTGCGGAAGCAATTAAACTTTATGCACCTGATTATGGTTTCAATGTTGATTTGAAAGACTTTGATTTTTCAAAATTGATCGAAAGCCGTCAAGCTTATATCGGACGTATTCATCAATCTTATAACAATGTGTTAGCAAAAAATAATATCGATGTGATCAATGGTTTTGCGAAATTTGTGAATAAAAATACCGTTGAAGTGAACGGCGAACAAATCACAGCGGATCATATTTTGATCGCAACGGGTGGTCGTCCAACACGTCCAAATATTAAAGGGGCGGAACACGGTATCGATTCTAACGGTTTCTTTGAATTAACCGAATTACCAAAACGTGTAGCTGTGGTGGGTGCAGGTTATATTGCCGTAGAACTTGCAGGCGTATTAAACAGCTTAGGGGCTGAGGCTCATTTATTCGTGCGTAAACACGCACCATTACGTACTTTTGACCCATTCATTGTGGATACGTTATTAGAAGTGTTAGCCCAAGACGGCATTCAATTACACACCCAAGCAATCCCACAAGAAGTAGTTAAAAATGCAGACGGTTCAGTAACCTTAAAATTAGAAGACGGTCGTGAGCAAACTGTTGATTGCTTAATTTGGGCAATCGGTCGTCAGCCAGCAACGGACGTGATCAACCTTGAAGCAACAGGCGTGGAAACAAACGCACGTGGCTTTATCAAAGTGGATAAATTCCAAAACACCAACGTGGAAGGCATTTATGCGGTCGGCGATATTATCGAAGGTGGCGTGGAATTAACCCCTGTGGCAGTGGCAGCGGGACGTCGTTTATCTGAGCGTTTATTCAATAACAAACCAAACGAGCATTTAGATTACAGCTTAATCCCAACAGTGGTATTCAGTCACCCAGCAATTGGTACGATCGGTTTAACTGAGCCACAAGCGATTGAGCAATATGGCGAAGAAAATGTGAAAGTTTATACTTCATCATTTACGGCAATGTACACCGCTGTAACCCAACACCGTCAGCCTTGCAGAATGAAACTGATTTGTGCGGGTGAAGATGAGAAAATCGTCGGCTTACACGGTATCGGTTTTGGTGTGGATGAGATGATTCAAGGCTTTGCGGTTGCAATCAAAATGGGTGCAACAAAAGCAGACTTTGATAACACAGTGGCAATCCACCCAACAGGTTCGGAAGAATTTGTAACAATGCGTTAAATAAATGGGCTGAATAGTCAGCCCTCTATTTAAAATTATCAGAATTGGTTTTTTTCTGGTTTTTTGAATTATAAATTTAAGGTATTTGAAGCGGTAATATTTTTTATAAATATTACCGTTTTTTGTTTTTAGTTATAACAATAACGAGTTACCGCTGTAAGCTCTATTTTAATTTGACTGCCGTGCCGAAAGCGAGAATTTCACAGCTGTTAGCTGAAATACTGTTGGTTGTAAAACGAACGCCGATGACGGCATCTGCATTTTTTTCTTTGGCAGAGGATAATAACCGTTGTAATGCTTCCTCCCTTGATTCTGCCAATAATGCCGTATATGAGGTTATTTCTCCACCAATAAGTTGCCTTAATGCAGCCATTATGTCATGACCGATATGCTTCGATTTTACGACATTACCAAAAACAATATCGATGACAGTATCAATTTCTCTGTTTGGAATCGTTTCTAAGGTTGAATAAAGCATAGATGAGCTCCTTAATAATATAAGTGGATGATATTTATCAATATTATAATATTAAATTGGGCGGTTCAAGATGATTATGTCATCCCTTGAAACAGAAAATAACGAGGAGGCTGAATTTGTTTTTTAGACAAAAAAATAGCCCCAAATATTTGAGGCTATAAAAATGAATTTATCACAAACTATTCATCAATTAGTGAACACCGTGCATACGTTTTTTCAAGAAATTAGACATTGCTAAGATGATAACTGCCGCACCTACTGGGATAATAGTAAAGAGTAGGAAGAACCCTGATAATCCCATCATTTCATTTAATGAGTCGATCGAGCTTGCGGTGTAACCTGATAATAAGTTACCGATAAATGACGCGAATAACCACACACCGAACATTAAACCAATTAAACGTCTTGGAGATAATTTACTTACATAAGATAAGCCGATTGGTGATAAGCAAAGTTCACCCATTGTGTGTAAGAAGTAAGCCGCGATTAACCAGAACATGGATACTGACGCTTCTGCCACACCTGATTTAATACTCATTGAACCGTAGGCTAAGAAACCAAATCCAGCACCTAGTAATACCATTGCAATCGCAAATTTCACTGGACCTGATGGATTGAATTTTGTATCCCAAATTTTAGAAATTAACGGGGCAAATGCGATGATAAAGAATGAGTTTAAAATACCAAACCAAGATGCTGGTACTTCAATTTGATCTGTTGAGCTGAATTCACCGTATAATTTCCAGATTACGATAGCCCAAATAATCACAAAGCTCGCCATTAAGAAGCTATTTGAAAGTGAAATTTTTGAGAAAGTCTGTTTCACCAGTAAGCCTAAAACCCAAGTTACGATGATGACAGGTACAACGGTTAAGAAGAAGTTTACCCATACAAAAAGGGTTGCCCATTCGCCGGTTAGCACACGTTGCGTATAGTCTTTTGCGAAGATGGTCATTGATGAACCCGCTTGTTCAAACGCCCACCAGAAAACAATGGTAAATATTGCAAAAACACTGACAGCAATTAAGCGATCTTTTTCTTTTGTAGTAAGAGATTCTTTTTCTACCGCTTTATTTTCGGTATGTTTAACCGCTTTTTTGTGTAGTGAACCGATTTCTCCAAATAATGCTTTTGAGAAGTAGAATTGAAGTAAACCGAATAACATAAAGATACCCGCTAAACCGAAGCCATAAGACCAGCCCACCGTTTCACCTACATAACCACAAAGCATAATACCTAAGAATGCACCTGCATTGATACCCATATAGAAAATGGTGTAAGCACTGTCTTTTTTAGATTCTTTTTTGTAAAGATCGCCCACCATTGTTGAGATATTTGGCTTAAATAGACCGTTACCTAATACAAGCAAGGTTAAACCAAGATAGAATGACCATTGTCCCACAAATTCAAACGCAAGGGATAAATGCCCTAAGGTCATTAAAAATGCACCGCCAACAATCGCGGTTCTTGCCCCTGTTAAACGGTCAGCGATATAACCACCAATTAACGGTGTGAAGTAAACTAATGAGCTATACCACGCATATAAAACACCCGCATCTTCACGAGACCAAGCCCAACCACCTTCATCAAGGGCTGAAACTAAGAAAAGTACTAATAATGCACGCATTCCGTAGTAACTGAAACGCTCCCACATTTCTGTGAAAAATAATACAAACAATCCCGCAGGGTGATTTAATACCTTAGGATCGATTTTTTTGTCGACTGTAATTTCTGACATCATTTAACTCCTAATAATTGTAAATTTCCGTAAACTAGCGTTTTTTCTTATGAAAAACAAGGAAAAAATTGATTTTTTCTGTATAAATTAGAGGGAGATCACATTTTTTTCACAAGCATAATTTTTTATTAAAAATCACAACATTTTTACAAAAATAAACCCACCAGGCGGTGGGTTTTTTAGAAGAATTTGCAAGTATATTTAGTGAATACCGTGCATACGTTTATTCAAGAATTTCGTTAGCATTAGCATAATCACACCGGTTGCAATTGGAATTGCGGTGAACAGTAAGAAGAAGCCAGATAATCCCATTACTTCATTTAAGCTATCGATTGAACTTGCGGTGTAACCAGCGAATAAGTTACCGATAAATTGAGCGAAGAACCACACACCGAACATTAAACTCATAAAACGTTGCGGAGCAAGTTTATTTACATAAGATAAGCCGATTGGTGATAAACAGAGTTCGCCCATTGTGTGGAAGAAATAAGCGATAATCAGCCAGAACATTGAAACAGAGGCTTCTGCAACGCCTGATTTGATACTCATTGAACCATAAGCTAAGAAACCAAATCCAACGCCTAATAAGGCTAAACCGATCGCGAATTTAACGGGACCTGATGGATTAAATTTACTGTCCCAAATTTTAGACACTAATGGGGCAAAGGCGATGATAAAGAAAGAGTTTAAAATACCAAACCAAGACGCTGGCACTTCAATTTGATCCGTTGCACTAAATTCGCCCACGATTTTCCAAATAATCACGCCCCAAATACATACAAAGCTGAGTACGAGGAAAGTGTTAGACATTGGAATAATTGGGAAAGTCTGTTTCACTAACAGATATAGTACCCAAGTGATGATCAACACTGGCACAACCGTTAAGAAGAAATTGACGACAATGAAAATCGTTACAGAGTCACCCGTTAGAATACGTTGCGTATAATCTTTTGCAAAAATACTCATCGATGAACCCGCTTGTTCAAACGCCCACCAGAAAATAATCGTAAAGAAAGCAAACACGCTGATCGCCACTAAGCGATCAATTTCATCTTTTGCTAAGCCTGTTTTCTTAGGTTCAACTTTTACTTCTTTTTTTGCGACATTGACTTTTTTCGGTGCTAGCCCAATAGTGCCAAAGATGGTTTTAGAAAAATAGAATTGTAATAAACCAAATGAAATAAACACCCCAGCTAATCCGAAGCCATAAGACCAACCGATCATCTCACCAACATAACCGCAAAGCATAACGCCTAAGAATGCCCCTGCGTTAATGCCCATATAGAAAATGGTATAAGCACTGTCTTTTTTGTTTTCATCGGTATAAAGTTGCCCAACGATAGAGGAAATATTTGGTTTGAATAAGCCGTTACCGAACACGATTAAAGATAAGCCAAGATAGAAGGTTACTTCGCTGTAATTCGTTACCAAAGAGACGTGTCCTAAAATCATTAAGATCGCCCCAGTGACAATGGCAACCCTTGCCCCGATAATACGGTCAGCAATGTAACCACCAATTAACGGTGTGAAAAATACTAAAGAACTGTACCACGCATAAAGCACGCCAGCATCTTCACGAGACCATGCCCAGCCTCCTTTTTCAACGGAAGAAATTAAGAATAGCACCAATAAGGCACGCATTCCGTAGTAACTAAAACGCTCCCACATTTCAGTGAAAAATAACACAAATAGCCCCGCTGGATGGTTTAACACCGTAGGCGAAATCTTATTATCATTTATAACATTTGACATAATTCAAACTCCTCGTCATTAAAATTCGTTGCGAATTATCTGCTTTTATTGTCAAAAAACAAGAGGGTAATCAAGCCTTTAAATCATAAATTAGAGCTAGATCACATTTTTATTTTTCAAAAAATAAAATAAGGCGAATTTTGTCATTTATTCCGTCTCTTTTTAGTAAAAAAATTCACATTATTTAAACAATCCTCTTATTTTTCAGGTAATAAGCGGTCAAATTTAGTGAATTTTTTGCAAAAAGCATAAGATTTAAAAAAGTGACTATTTTAATATTTACAAATCAATTTTTTTGTAGTAGAAATAATTTTCGAATAAAGATCCATCACAATATTTAAAATAAAATGAGGAGTTAAGTATGCAAACACAATTTATTCGTTCTCTATTAGCCACAGCGGTTCTCGTTGGGCTATCAAATTACTCTTTTGCGGCAAATGTACCCGAAGGCACGGCGTTAGCTAAAGTACAAGAAATCACAATAAACAACGGTGCTGAGCCATCAAGTTTTGACCCACATAAAATTGAAGGTACGCCAGAATCTCAAGTGGTTTATCAATTATTTGAAGGTTTAGTCACTAAAAACTCTGACGGTAAAGTTGAACCGGGTGTGGCAACATCGTGGGAGCATTCCGATGATTTCAAGACGTGGACATTCCATTTACGAGATGATGCCAAATGGTCAAATGGCGAGTCTGTGACTGCTCAAGATTTTGTTTATTCGTGGCAACGTGTCGTGTCACCAAGTACTGCTTCACCTTATGCAAGTTATGTGACATTCTTACAAGTTGAAAATGCCCAAGATATTATTGACGGTAAAAAAGAGGCAAAAACCTTAGGCGTTGAAGCCAAAGACGATCATACTTTTGTGGTACATTTAAGTGATCCTGTGCCTTATGCGGTAGGCTTAGTGGCTCACTCATCACTCTTACCTGTGAATCAAAAAGTGGTTGAGAAATTTGGGGATCAATGGGTGAAACAAGAAAACATTGTTGGTAACGGGGCGTATAAGTTAGCAGGACACGTGATCAATGAAAAAATTGAGTTTGTGCGTAATCCGCTTTATTGGAATGATAAAGCAACGGTGATTGATAAAGCGACGTTCCTAGAAATTCCGAATCCAACCACCGACGTGGCGCGTTATCGTGCAGGGGATTTAGATGTGACAGATCACGCTTTACCACCAGAGCAATTTGCAAAATTGAAAAAAGAAATTCCGGATGAAGTCTTTGCACCACGTTCGCTATCGACCTATATTTATGAAATCAATAATAAAAAATTCACCGATGTGCGTGTGCGTAAAGCGTTAAATTTAGCCTTAGATCGTGAAATTATTACTGATAAAGTGATGGGACAAGGCCAAACCCCAACTTACGTATTTACTCCAACTTATATTGAAGAAGGCGAGAAAATTCAACAGCCTGAATACAGTAAATTAAGTATGAAAGAGCGTAATACTGAAGCGATTAAATTACTTAAAGAGGCAGGGTACAGCAAAGCAAATCCGCTAACGTTCACGATTTTATATAACACCAGTGAAAACCATAAAAAGATTGCGATTGCAGCTGCTTCCATTTGGAAACAAAACACCAAGGGCTTAATTAACGTTAAATTAGAAAACCAAGAGTGGAAAACTTATTTAGATAGCCGTCATAATGGAAGCTATGATATTGCACGTGCGGGCTGGTCTGGGGACTACAACCAAGCAACCACCTTTACCAATTATTACCTTTCAGATTCAAGCAATAATACCGCATTCTATAAAAGCCAAGCTTATGATGACGCACTTGCCAGTGCCTTTAAAGCCAAAGATGCCGAAGGTCGTGCGGAGGCTTATGCCAAAGCGGAAGCCGTGTTAGCCAATGACTATCCAATTGTGCCTGTGTATAACTATGTAAATCCACGTTTAGTAAAAACCTATGTAAAAGGTTATAGCGGAAAAGATCCATTGGATAATATCTTCTTGAAAAACTTATACATTATTAAACACTAAACAAACAAGCGGTCAGATTTACCATAAAATTTGCAAATTTTTATAAAAATATGACCGCTTATTTTTTATCTTTTTTTGGGGATCTTACTTATGTTGAAATTTATTTTAAAACGGATTTTGGAAGCCATTCCAACGTTGTTTATTTTGATTACCTTCTCCTTTTTTCTAATGCGTCTCGCTCCGGGTAACCCTTTTTCTTCTGAAAAAGCTTACCCACCAGAAGTAATGGCAAATATTGAAGCAAAATATCATTTAAACGAACCGTTATATAAACAGTATGGCTTATATTTAGAAAATCTCGCTCACGGCGATTTTGGCCCTTCATTCAAATATAAAGACCAAAGTGTGAATGATTTGCTCGCCTCTGCCTTTCCGGTTTCTTTCAAACTAGGCTCAATCGCCTTTGTTTTTGCAGTGTTATTAGGCATAACCGCAGGCGTTGTGGCAGCACTCAAACAAAATAGCAAATGGGATTATATTGTGATGGGCTTTGCGATGACGGGGGTAATAATGCCAAGCTTTGTGTTCGCCCCATTATTGGTTTTATTCTTCGCAATTTATATGAAATGGTTGCCCGCCGGCGGTTGGAATGGGGGCGAGATCTATTATATGGTGTTGCCCGTGTTATCGCTCACTATTGGCTATTTAGCAGGGATTGCTCGTATCACGCGTGGCTCAATGATTGAAGTGTTGCATTCTAACTATATCCGCACCGCAAAAGCCAAAGGTTTATCCCTCAAAAAAATTATTTTTAGACACGCATTAAAACCAGCATTATTGCCTGTTATCACTTACTTAGGACCTGCGTTTGTGGGGATTATTACCGGTTCAATGGTCATTGAAAGTGTGTTTGGTTTACCAGGTATCGGGCAACTTTTTGTGAATGGAGCATTAAACCGTGATTATTCATTGGTGTTAAGTTTAACTATTTTGGTGGGGACATTAACCATTTTCTTTAATGCCTTAGTGGATATTTTCTACGCCATTATTGACCCAAAAGTCCGCTATTCATAATAAAAATTCATAAGGAAAAGCAAATGTTAGTGAACAATAAAAAGAATGAAGAATTTGTATCGCAATTAGCGGATAATGTCGCAGAACAAATTGAAAATAATACTATTGTCGGACGCAGTTTATGGCAGGACGCTAGCCGTCGTTTTTTTAGAAATAAAGCTGCTGTTACTAGCTTGATTTTATTGTGTTTCATCGTGCTATTTATTACTTTTGCACCGATGTTAATGCCATTTAGCTACGAAGACACCGATTGGAATATGATGGGCGTTGCACCGGATTTTGAATCAGGACATTATTTCGGCACAGATTCATCTGGACGAGATTTATTGGTTCGGATTGCGATTGGTGGTAGAATTTCCTTGATGGTCGGCGTGTTAGGTGCGATTATTTCGGTGTTAATTGGCACAACCTACGGAGCAATTTCAGGCTATGTTGGCGGAAGAACCGATTCAATTATGATGCGTTTAGTTGAAATTTTAGGTTCATTCCCTTTTATGTTTTTTATTATTTTACTCGTCACTTTCTTTGGGCAAAATATTCTGTTAATTTTTGTTGCCATTGGGGCGATTGCGTGGTTAAGTTTAGCCCGTATTGTGCGAGGTCAAACTCTGAGTTTAAAAAATAAAGAATTTATTGAAGCCGCTCAAGTCACAGGGGTTAGCCACACGAAAATCGTGTCTAAACACATTATTCCGAACGTATTGGGGATCGTCGCCGTTTATGCCTCATTAGAAGTACCAAATTTGATTTTATTTGAATCATTCCTAAGTTTCTTAGGATTAGGTACCCAAGAGCCGATGAGTAGCTGGGGAGCATTATTAAGTGATGGTGCAGCCCAAATGGAAACCTCGCCGTGGTTATTATTTTTCCCTGCGTTGTTCCTTTGTTTAACGCTGTTCTGCTTTAATTTTATCGGCGACGGATTGCGTGACGCATTAGACCCAAAAGATAAATAGTAAAAATTAAATAGAAAAAATCCCTTCGACAAGCTCAGGGAACGAAGAATAAAAAAATAACAAATTTAGTTAATAACAGGATATAAAAATGAAATTACTTGAAGTGAAAGATTTGAATGTTTACCTTAAAACCGATGACGCACTGGTTCACGCTGTGCAAGGTATCTCATTTGATGTGAAGCGTGGGCAAACATTGGCGATTGTAGGGGAGTCTGGTTCAGGTAAATCGGTAACCTCAATGTCAATTATGCAATTATTACCTGAAAATATCGTCTCTTTTGGGGAAAATTCTGAAATTATTTTTGAAGATAAATCCATTTTAACCCTTTCAGAAAAAGAAATGCGTGATTTGCGTGGTGGGCGTATTGGTATGATTTTTCAAGAGCCGATGACTTCGCTTAACCCATTTATGCGAATTGGCTCGCAAATTGTAGAATCCGTGATGACCCACCAACCTCATCTTTCTAAAAAAGAAGCCGAGCAATTAACGCTAGATACCTTAAATATCGTAAAAATTCCTGACGCTGAAAAGAAAATGAAAAGCTATCCTCACGAATTTTCAGGCGGGCAATTACAGCGTATTATGATTGCAATGGCGATTATCAATAAACCGTGTTTACTGATTGCCGATGAGCCAACCACAGCCCTTGACGTAACCACACAGGCAGAAATTCTGGATTTGATGTTGGATATCCAAAAAGAAATGGGAATGGCGATTATTTTAATCTCACACGATTTACGCCTTGTGCATAAATATTCCGATGATGTTTGCGTAATGCAAAATGGTAAAATTATTGAAAGTGGTAACACCGATGACGTGTTTAATAATCCACAGCACGCTTACACCCAAGAGTTACTCAATCCGATTCCTGATACCTTAAAACCTGCACCTGATGAAAATGCCAAAGATTTAATCGTGCTTGAAAATGTGGACGTAGATTATGTGGTACAACGTTCGTGGTTTGGTAAACCGAAAAAAGTCTTTAATGCGGTAAAAAATATCTCATTAAACTTAAAAGAAGGCGAAACGCTCGGTATTGTAGGGGAGTCAGGCTCAGGAAAATCGACCTTAGGACGTGCCGTAATGCAAATTTTAGATTACAAAGGCGATATTTATTTTGATGGACGTGATATTCCACAGCTCTCCAAAGCAGAGCGTCAAGCCTTGAAAAAAGATATGCAAATGGTGTTCCAAGACCCATTCAATTCACTCTCGCCACGCTTAACCATTGGCGAAATTATCGGTGAAGGCTTGCTTGTTCACTATCCTGAAATGAGTAAACAACAACGTCGTGAACGCGTAATGAAAATGTTAGAAGAAGTGAATTTATCCCCTTCAATGATCAACCGTTACCCACACGAATTTTCAGGGGGACAACGTCAGCGTATTGCAATTGCTCGTGCGATGATTTTAGAACCTAAATTCGTATTACTTGACGAACCAACATCAGCATTAGACCGTTCAACACAATTAACCGTGATTGAATTATTAAATAACTTACAGAAAAAATACGGATTAAGTTACTTGTTTATTAGCCACGATTTATCGGTGGTGAAAGCATTAAGTAACCACGTAATGGTAATGCAACAGGGCGAAGTCGTGGAGAGCGGTGATACCCAACAAATCTTCCACAACCCACAACACCCTTATACACAGCGTTTGATTGAAGCATCTAACCTTTAAAAAATAACGTCCTTAATCATAAAAATTAAGGACGTTTTTTTATTTGCAAAAAGTGATAAAAATTTAACCGCTTAAATCAACTTACTTCGTTCATCGCATTCCAAACCTTCAACGCTTCTGCGGTTTCTTTTACATCATGAACTCGCACAATTTTAGCCCCATTTTGCACACATAATAATGCCCCTGCAACGCTCCCAATCAAGCGATCTTCAACGGGTTTATCTAACACTGCACCGATCATTGATTTGCGAGAAAGCCCTGCAAGAATAGGGTAGCCTGATTCGGCGAAAATGTTTAAATGTTTTAACAGTTGATAATTGTGTTCAACAGTTTTTCCAAAACCAAAACCGACATCTAAAATAATATGTTCCTGTGGAATACCTGAAATTAGACACGCAAAGGCACGCTTATTTAAGAACGTTGCCACTTCATCCACTACATCATCATAATCAGGGTTTTGTTGCATTGTTTGAGGCGTACCTTGCATATGCATTAAGCACACCGGTAAGCCTAATTCGGCAGCGGTATCCAACGCATTCGGCAGGGTTAAGGCTCGGATATCGTTGATAATATCCATTCCGACTTTGGCGGACTCTTTCATTACTTCGGCTTTTGAGGTATCCACTGAGATTAAACAATCAAAGCGTGAGCGAACCGCCTCAACCAAAGGAACGACACGTTCTAGCTCTTGTTGTTCGCTAATAATTTCAGCGTTAGGGCGAGTTGATTCGCCTCCGATATCAATAATATCTGCACCGTCATTAAGCATTTTTTCCACTTGAAAAAGAGCTTTGTCTAACGAGAAAAAACGTCCGCTATCCGAGAATGAATCAGGGGTAAAATTTAAAATCCCCATAATATTCGGCTTGGTTAAATCTAATAAGCGGTCACATTTTTGGTAATTTTTGAAATTAATTTTCATCTCTTAGCCTTTTTAAAATTGCTTTTAAGTTGCTATCTAGTGGAGCGGTAATCACCATTTCTTCTTCGGTTCTTGGGTGTGTGAAACGAATTGAATAAGCGTGTAAAAACAGACGGTTTAGCCCAAAACTTTTCATTTTTTGATCAAATTCGGCGTCGCCATATTTACTGTCTAATGCAATCGGGTGCCCTGCATATTGAGTATGCACACGGATTTGGTGAGTGCGTCCTGTTACTGGCGAGGCTTTCACTAAGGTCGCACTTTGGTATCGTTCTTCAATGCTAAAACGGGTGTCAGACGGTTTGCCATCTTCGCTCACTCGCACAATACGTTCGCCACTGGCTAATTCGTTCTTTTTCAACGGTGCTTTAACGGCTTTTACGTGGGATTGCCACTGTCCACGTACTAAGGCGAGATAGTCTTTTTTCACAGTTTTAACGCGTAACTGTTCGTGTAAATTGCGTAACGCAGAGCGTTTTTTAGCGACTAACAGAATTCCTGAGGTATCACGGTCAATACGGTGGACTAATTCCAAAAAGCGTGCTTCTGGACGTAATGCTCGCAACGCCTCAATTAGTCCAAAACTTAATCCACTACCACCGTGAACCGCAATGCCTGATGGTTTATTTACCACAATTAGCACTTCATCTTCATATAAAATATGGCTTTCTAATTCAGCCACTTTATTGAGTTTGGTGGAAATTGGAGTGGTATTTTTTTCAGATACACGCACTGGCGGAATACGCACAATATCGCCACCTTGTAGCTTATATTCAGGTTTGATACGCCCTTTGTTTACGCGTACTTCGCCCTTACGAACGATACGATAAATTAAACTTTTCGGCACGCCTTTAAGCTTTGCAAGTAAGAAATTATCAATTCGCTGTCCACTTTCATCATCACTAATGGTTACAAATTGCACTTTGGCACTGATTACTTTTTCTGTCATTTTTATTCCAAATTATCGGGGTGGTAAGCGGTCATTTTTTATTGAAAATTTGCAAATTTTATAAAAAATATGACCGCTATTAAAATAGATTATTGGATAAATTATACCTTAGTATGACCGCTTGGGCGATGTTTAAAATTACCCGTCGAGATTAAAACGCTCTTTTCCTGAATAAATGGTGGCTCGTTGTGGGCGAGCAAAGCCGATTAAGGATAAGTTGGATTGCTGTGCCATATTTACGGCTAAATCCGTGGCGGCGGAGATAGCGATCAGCATTTCAATGCCACAGGTGACGGCTTTTTGTACCATTTCATAACTGGCTCGGCTGGTGACGATAATAAAGCCCTGTGGTTTGTCGTTGAGTGCGTACCAACCGAGCAATTTATCAAGGGCGATATGGCGACCGATATCTTCTCGAATGGCAAGTAAATTGTAATTTAAGTCAAAGAAAGCAGTCGCATGGGTTGCCCCTGTTTGTTGGTTTAAGATCTGTTGTTGGGATAAAAGATCTAAGCAAGGATCAAGTTGTTGAATATCGATCTGAAAGGTGGTTTTAAGAGGGGGAAGAGGTTTGATCACTTGGTTTAGTTGCTCTGTACCACAAATGCCGCAACCCGTTCTGCCCACGAGAGTACGGCGATGATCTTTAAAAGCAGTAAAACGGCGTGTCGATAATTCAATGTTGATTTCGATACCGTTGCAAACAGGGTTAATATCAATGCCGTAAATTTCTTTTTTATCCTGAATAATGCCTTCCGCCAAAGAAAAACCAATCGCAAACTCTTCCAAGTTTTGGGGGCTTGCCATCATCACGGTGTGTGAAATGCCGTTATAAACAAGTGCCACAGGCATTTCTACCGCAAGATTTTCATTTTTAGTGACGAATAATGATGCCGTTTTATTGTCGCCATCTAATTTGTTATTTTTGTTAAAGAAAACAGCTTCTTTTTTGGTAATAAAAATCACTCTTATTTTCCTTTGTGCTAAGTATAACTAATTATACTATAACGAATTTTTGATTTTTTGATATATGTCGCATTTATGACATTTAATACTAGATTTTTTTTCACATAGATATAACATTAGAACAAATTTAGTACTATTTATGTACTGTTTGTTGTCATTTTATATTTGATTTTGGAGTGTTACTTATGCAGGTTACAAGAAGAAAATTCTTTAAAATCTGTACAGGTGTAATGGCGGGGACTTCAGCCACAATGTTAGGTTTTGCACCGACAAAAGCGTTGGCAGCCCCCCGTGAATATAAATTGTTACGTGCGAAGGAAACACGTCAAACCTGTACTTATTGTGCTGTTGGCTGTGGAATGTTGATGTATAGTTTAGGTGATGGAGCAAAAAATGTACGTTCAAAACTGATCCACGTAGAAGGCGATCCAGACCACCCAGTTAGCCGAGGATCACTTTGCCCGAAAGGGGCAGGGGTGATGGATTTTGTGAATAGTCCTAACCGTGTGTTGTATCCTGAATATCGTGCGGCTGGCTCGGATAAATGGGAGAGAATTTCTTGGCACGATGCTTTAACGCGTATTGCACGTTTATTGAAAGATGATCGTGATGCGAATTTCCAACAAACGAACGCTGAAGGCACAACCGTTAATCGTTGGACGACAACGGGAATGCTGTGTGCATCGGCAGCGAGCAATGAAACCTGTTGGTTGACCCATAAATGGGGACGTGCGTTGGGTATGGTGGTGCTTGATAATCAAGGCAGTACCTGTCACGGTCCGACGGTAGCAAGCCTTGCACCGTCATTCGGACGTGGTGCAATGACAAACCATTGGGTCGATATTAAAAATGCGGACGTGGTGATTGCAATGGGAGCAAATCCTGCGGAAGCCCACCCTGTCGGCTTTAAATGGGTGATTGAAGCGAAGAAACAAAATAATGCCACCTTTATGGTGATTGACCCTCGTTTTAACCGTAGTGCTGCGGTGGCAGATCACTATATTACCATTCGTAGTGGTTCTGATATTGCTTTCCTATTAGGTGCCATTCGTTGGTTACTTGAAAATGATAAAATTCAGCACGAATATGTGCGTCATTATACGAATGCGACATTCTTAGTCAGTGATGAATTTGATTTTGAGGACGGGCTATTCAGCGGTTACGATCCTGAAACGAGAACCTATGATAAATCAAAATGGGTTTATCAATTAGATGAAAACGGCAATCCGATCCGCGATATGTCGATGAAAGATCCTCGTTGTGTGATCAACTTATTGCGTAAACACGTTGAGCGTTATACCCCTGAAATGGTGGAGCGAATCACGGGCATTTCACCAAAAAATCAATTATTATTCTGTGAAACCATTGGTGCGACTGCCGTTCCAGAAAAAACGACCTCTTTCCTTTATGCACTAGGTTGGACACAACATACCGTGGGGACGCAAAATATTCGTTCAATGGCGATGATTCAGTTATTGCTCGGTAATATCGGTATGGCAGGGGGCGGTGTCAATGCGTTGCGTGGACACTCAAATGTACAAGGGGCAACGGATTTGGGCTTATATCCACACACCTTACCGTCTTATTTGAAATTGCCACAGGATAAAGATCGCACTTTGGCGGATTTCTTAGCTCGTACCACACCAAAAACCTTGGGTGAAGATCAGGTTAACTATTGGAAAAATACCCCTAAATTTATGGTGAGTTTGCTTAAAGCCTTTTATGGTGATAATGCAACAGCTGACAATGAATTTGGGTATCAATTCTTGCCAAAATACGATCAGCGTTATGATCCGGATAAATATATTGATTTAATGTCACAAGGTAAAGTAACGGGTTATATGTGTCAGGGCTTTAACCCTGTGGGTTCATTCCCAAATAAAAATAAGGTGATTGCTGCGTTAAGCAAATTAAAATTTTTGGTCATTTTTGATCCAATTAAGACCGCTACCTCTGACTTCTGGCAAAATCACGGTGAGATGAATGATGTTAATCCTGCTGATATCCAAACAGAAGTATTCCGCTTGCCAACCACTTGTTTTGCAGAAGAAGATGGCTCAATTGCTAACTCAGGACGTTGGTTACAATGGCACTGGAAAGCCGTTGAACAGCCTTATGAAGCAAAACCTGATGTTGAAATTTTATCCGAATTGCGTGCGATTTTATTAGAAATGTATCGCAAAGAAGGAGGGGCAAATTTTGAGGCTTTAGAAGCAATGCAGTGGAACTATATGAACCCTCTCGAACCAACAGCAGAAGAATTGGCGAAAGAGAATAATGGTTATGCCTTAAAAGATTTGTACGATGCGGACGGTAAATTGATTGCGAAAAAAGGGCAATTGTTATCAGGCTTTGGGCACTTACGTGATGATGGCTCAACGATGGCGGGCTGCTGGATTTATACAGGGCAATGGACAGAGCAAGGTAACCAAATGGCAAACCGAGATAATGCCGATCCGTCAGGTTTAGGAAATACACTCGGCTGGTCTTTTGCGTGGCCGGCAAACCGCCGTATTTTGTATAACCGAGCCAGTGCTGATTTAGCGGGTAATCCTTGGAATAAAGATCGTCAATTAGTGAAATGGAACGGTAAAAACTGGAACTACATTGATATTGCGGATTTTGGAACAGCACCACCAAATGCAAAAACAATGCCATTCATTATGCAACCTGACGGAAGCGGTGGTATTTTTGGTTCAAATCGCATTGGTGATGGTCCGTTCCCTGAACATTATGAACCTTGGGAAACCCCGATTGGCACAAATCCACTGCACCCAAATGTGGTACAAAACCCAGTGGCTCGAGTGTTACAGGACGATAGAAATTCATTTGGTACAGCAAAAGAGTTTCCTTATGTCGGTACGACTTACAGCTTAACGGAGCTTTTCCACTGTTGGACAGGACAGGCAATGCTCAATGTGATCGCACAACCTCAGCAATTTGCTGAAATTGGTGAAGCACTGGCAAATGAAAAAGGAATTAAAGCGGGCGATTGGGTAAAAGTCACCTCAAAACGTGGTTTTATTAAAGCGAAAGCTGTCGTTACTAAGCGTTTGAAAGATTTACAAGTCAATGGTCAAACTGTTCATCAAATTGGGCTACCGACACATTGGAGCTTTAGCACTGTAGGGCAAAAAGGATTTTTAACAAATACCTTAACACCACCTGTGGGAGATGCGAATACGCAAACCCCTGAGTATAAAGCATTCCTTGTGAATATTGAGAAAGTGGAGGGCTAACAGATGAGTACAGTTCAATCTCAAGATATTATTCGCGTTTCAGCAAATTCTGTGTTGACCCCTTCACCACAGGCAAGAAATCATCAGCTTGAAGTGGCGAAATTGATAGATGTAAGTGTTTGCACCGGCTGTAAAGCGTGCCAAGTGGCGTGTTCAGAATGGAATAACTTACGCACCCCGCCTCAAGAGTGTGTGGGAACTTATGATAACCCACGTGATATGAATGCGGAACAATGGACGGTAATGAAATTCAGTGAAGTGGAACAAAATGACCGCTTAGAATGGTTAATTCGTAAAGACGGTTGTATGCACTGTTCAGAACCGGGGTGTTTAAAAGCGTGTCCATCACCTGGGGCAATCGTGCAATATGCTAATGGTATTGTGGATTTTCAATCGGATAAATGTATCGGCTGTGGTTATTGTATGGCGGGCTGTCCTTTTGGCGTGCCGAAAATGAATGACAAAGACAATCGCGTGTATAAATGTACGCTTTGTATTGATCGTGTTACTGTCGGACAAGAACCTGCGTGCGTAAAAACCTGTCCAACGGGTGCCATTCATTTTGGTACGAAGAAAGATATGATCGAATATGCTCAAACTCGCATTGCCGATCTAAAATCTCGTGGCTACAAGAATGCCGGATTATATAATCCAAAAGGGGTGGGCGGAACACACGTGATGTATATTTTACACCACGCAGATCAACCAGAACTTTATGCAGGGTTACCAAAAAATCCGCATATCGATCCAACGGTTAAAATCTGGAAAGATTTCTTAAAACCTGTTGCAGCGGTAGCATTAGGGGGGATTGCACTGGCAGAAATCGCCCACTATATTGCGGTAGGTCCAAACACCGAAGAATTTGATGAACACGATGAAACACACAGTGAAGAAAATAAAGGGGGCAAAGATGAATAAGCTAAAACTCTCTGATGAACAAAAAATCATTCGTCATAAACTGCCTGCTCGTTTAAGTCATTGGCTATTGGTAATCTGCTTTTTTACCACAGGCTTATCAGGTTTGGCATTTTTCTTCCCTGATTTTGCGTGGCTCACTGAAATTCTCGGCAATCCAAGAATTGCACGTTTTGTTCACCCATTCACGGGAATTATTATGTTTTTTGCCTTTATTAACCTTTGCTTTATTTATTGGCAGCATAATATCCCAGAACGAAATGACTGGGTGTGGCTTAAAAATATCAAGGAAGTACTAAAAGGCAACGAACACGCTGTGTCGGATAACGGCAAATATAATCTTGGGCAAAAAATGCTATTTTGGACGCTCATTTTAGCAATGTTAACCTTGCTTACAACAGGGATTATTATGTGGCGACAATATTTCTCAGATAATTTTCCGATACCCGTTATTCGAATTGCAATTTTATTACATTCATTTAGTGCCTTTATGCTTTTTACAGGCATTATGGTGCATATTTATATGGCATATTGGGTTAAAGGTTCAATTCGAGGAATGGTGGAAGGTTGGGTAACCGTACGTTGGGCGAGAAAGCATCACCCTCGTTGGTTTAGAGAAGAGGTTATGCCAAAATTGGAACAAGAATTGGCAGAGAAGCAGCAACCTAAGCAATAACAATATATCATTATAAAACAAAAGTGCGGTACAATTTACCGCACTTTTCTGTTAAACATAATAAATGGAGGCGTGCAATCGCACAGGAAAATTATGGGTATTAAAATACTTTCAAAAGATGAAATTCAAAAAGTCGCACCTTCAACACATATCCCTCCGCTGCTTTTTGCTAATCCAAAAACGCTTTATAAACAACGAGCTGAGCGGTTACAAAGCTTAGCTGAAAATAATCCAATGGCGGATTATTTAAGTTTTGTTGCTAAAATTTGCGAAGCACAAGATCAGCTTTTAAGCCATTTCAGCTTGCAACAAGAAATCATATTAACCGCTGAGAAATTAGCGAATAAACCACTTGATTATAAGACTTGGCAACGTGATCCTATTTGGATAAAAATTTTACAGGCGTTGTTACAACACTTAAAAGCTAATGCTAATGAAACTATTTTAAGCACCATTGAATGGTTAGAAAAAGCCTCAGACAAAGAATTAAATGAATTGGCGGATCAACTTTTAAATCAAGAATTTCATTATGTGAGCAGTGATAAAGCGGTCTTTTTGTGGTCAGCCCTCGCTTTCTATTGGACACAACTTGTTCAAAATATTCCTCATAATGCAATGCTAGAAAATGGGCAAGGCTTACACACTTGCCCTGTTTGTAATTCAGCACCTGTATCAAGTGTTATTCACTTTGGTGCAAATCAAGGATTACGCTATTTACATTGTGCATTATGTGAAACCGAGTGGTATATGGTGCGTGCTAAATGTTCGAACTGTGATCAAATGGATAAATTAGATTATTGGAGCATTGACGATGAATTTGCTAGCGTTCGCACCGAAAGTTGTCGTGACTGTCACACTTATTTAAAGGTGCTATATAAAGAAAAAGAAGCCAATGTTGATGCCGTAGCAGATGATTTAGCCTCTATTTATTTAGACATTGAAATGGGTGAAAAAGAATTGCTACGCAGTGGTTTAAATCCATTTTTATTTAACTCAGAAAGTTAGTTTTTATAAACATACAAGCGGTCATATTTTCACTAAAATTTGCAAATTTCTAAGAAAATATGACCGCTTGAAAATTAAGACTAATGCTCTCTTGTTTGGAAGAACTTCACATCAGGATAGCGTTCGTGAGCAAGGTTCAGATTCACCATTGTTGGGGCGATATAAGTTAAGTTATCACCGCCGTCTAGGGCTAAATTCTGTTCATTTTTGCGTTTGAATTCTTCAAATTTTTTCACGTCATCGCATTCAACCCAACGAGCGGTTGCGACGTTTACGCTTTCATAAATCGCCTCTACGTTATATTCCGCTTTTAAGCGAGCTACAACCACATCAAACTGTAACACACCCACTGCACCCACGATTAAATCGTTGTTGATAAGTGGACGGAATACTTGCACCGCCCCTTCTTCTGAAAGTTGTACTAAGCCTTTTAACAGTTGTTTTTGTTTTAATGGATCTTTTAAACGGATACGGCGGAACAATTCAGGGGCGAAGTTTGGAATGCCAGTGAATTTCATCAGCTCGCCTTGTGTGAAGGTGTCGCCGATTTGGATTGTGCCGTGATTGTGCAAGCCGATAATATCCCCCGCATACGCCTCGTCAGCGTGGGAGCGATCCCCCGCCATAAAGGTTAAAGCGTCTGAAATCACTACATCTTTTCCGATACGAACGTGTTTTAATTTCATTCCTTTTTCATATTTACCTGAAACAATACGCATAAATGCGACACGATCTCGGTGTTTTGGATCCATATTTGCTTGGATTTTAAACACAAAACCACTGAATTTATCTTCTTTTGCCTCAACTTTACGGGTATCTGTTTCACGAGATTGCGGTGCTGGTGCCCATTCGGTTAAGCCATCTAAGAAATGGTTTACACCAAAGTTACCCAATGCCGTTCCGAAGTAAACAGGGGTCAATTCGCCTTTTAAGAATGCGTCAAGGTCAAATTCATTGCTTGCCCCTAACACTAATTCTAATTCATCACGCAATTGTGAGGCTAAATCATCACCGACGGTTGCGTCTAATTCAGGATTATCTAAGCCTTTAATTACACGGACTTCTTGGATTTTATGTCCTTGCCCTGTTTGATACAGATAAGTTTCATCTTTGGCTAAGTGATAAACCCCTTTAAAGAGTTTTCCACAGCCGATAGGCCAAGTGATCGGTGCACAGTTGATTTTTAAAACGTCTTCAACTTCGTCTAATAATTCCAGTGGATCACGAATATCACGGTCACATTTATTCATAAATGTGATGATCGGCGTATCACGCAAGCGAGTAACTTCCATCAGTTTAATGGTTCGTTCCTCAACACCTTTTGCTGAGTCAATCACCATTAAACAGCTATCCACCGCCGTTAGCGTGCGGTAAGTATCTTCCGAGAAGTCTTCGTGTCCTGGTGTGTCTAATAAATTGACTAAGCAATCGTTATAAGGGAACTGCATTACTGAGGTAGTAATGGAAATCCCACGTTGTTTTTCCATTTCCATCCAGTCTGATTTTGCGTGCTGAGCAGAACCTTTGCCTTTTACTGAGCCAGCAGTTTGAATGGCTTGTCCGTAAAGTAACACTTTTTCTGTGATAGTGGTTTTACCTGCATCGGGGTGCGAAATAATCGCAAAAGTACGTCTTTTATCAACTTGTTGTTGTGGATAACTCATTTTATTTCCGTTTGTTATTCATTATGATTAAAAATTTAGGGGCTATTTTCTCTTATATTGTCTTTTACTACAACATAAGCGGTCATATTTGTATAAAAATTTGCAAAAAAGCCTTTTTAAATACAAAAAACATAGCAAAGTTGCTAATTTTTGTTAAAATCCACGCTTTTAATTCGGAAGGACTTTTTATGAACAAACAAGTATCAACAAATCCGGGTCCATTAGGACTTTGTGGTTTTGCTTTAACAACGTGGCTACTTAGCCTAATCAATGCGGGACATTTTGCAGGTTCAAATGTGGGCTTAGTACTAGCAATGGGATTAGCATTCGGCGGTACTGCACAAATGATCGCAGGTATGTTTGAATTTTCAAAAGGTAACACTTTTGGTTTCACTGCATTTACGAGCTATGGTGCATTCTGGTGGAGCTTCGCATTATTCAAAATCTTCTTTGCAACAGGCGTGGAAGCGTCATTCGTTGCTTGGTATTTAGTCGCTTGGGGTACATTCACCCTGATGATGTTCGTGGCTTCATTAACTAAACCTCGTGCATTGCAAACTATTTTTGCATTATTAACTATCACCTTCTACCTATTGGCAGCGGGCGATTTCACTGGAAATCACGCAATCAGCCATATCGGTGGTTACTTCGGTTATGCAACGGCATTAGCAGCATTCTACTTAGCAGCAGCAGAAATGATCAATGAAAGTTTTGGTCGTACTGTATTGCCAGTGGGTGCACCTAAGTAATTATAGATTTGTTGTAGAATAAATTTTTAATATAGAAAAAGGCGGAATAAGAAATACTTATTTCGCCTTTTTTATATGGTTATAAAACCGTTAAGCAGATTTTTCTAACTCTGCCACTTCGCTATTCAGCTCTGCAATTTTTGCTTCCATTCTGTCATAACAAAGTTGGATTAACTCATTGATATTCTCACGAGAATAGTTCGCTGTATCAATAGGTTCTAAGGTTTCACAAATCACATAACCATTATCCCAACGGTTTAAATCTATTTTGTTGTGAGTGTTAGAACATACCACTGGGACGATTGGCACACCAGCTGCGATGGCGGTATGAAACGCCCCACGTTTAAATGGAAGTAAACCACGTCCACGACTACGCGTCCCTTCTGGGAACATCCAAATTGAGATTTTGTTCTCTTTAATGATTTTCGCTACTTTGCTCATTGTTCTAATCGCACTATTGTGATTTTCACGATGAATCAAAATATTACCGCTACTCCAATAAAGTAAACCAAAAAATGGAATCCATAGAAGGCTACGTTTACCCACGCTGACCGTATTCGGTTGTACCATGGCGGAGATGGTAACCATATCGTAGTTGTTTTGATGATTTGCAATATAAATAGCAGGTTGGGTAAATTCATTTTTAGGGCGAAGAATCACTTTAATCCCCACAAAATGATGTAACCAACCCAGCATTTTTACAATAAAATGTACATTATTCGGGTTTTTAAAACGGCACAATGAATAAATTGAGCCGATTAAACAAATCCCAATCGCTAATAAAACCACGACGATAATTCGTAAAAATTTAAGCATAAAACTTAACCTTTTAATTGTGATTGAATAAACTCAACCATTTGATCTTTGGCGATCATCTGTTTTTCGCCTGTGTGACGGCTCTTATATTCAAGCTCACCATTTTCAAGACTACGCTGTCCGATTACGATGGTGTGTGGCACGCCGATCAATTCCATATCCGCAAACATCACACCTGGACGCTCTTTACGATCATCAAAAATCACATCAATATTCAAGGCTTTTAATTGCTCATAAAGGGCTTCAGCTTCTTGTTTTACTTCATCAGATTTGTGCATATTCATTGGCACAATCGCCACCGTGAAAGGTGCAATCGCATTTGACCATTTAATACCACGCCCATCGTGATTTTGCTCAATCGCTGCGGCAACCACACGAGAAACACCGATACCATAACAACCCATAATTAAGGTTTGTGGACGACCGTCTTCGCCTTGCACTGTTGCGTTCATTGCTTCTGAATATTTTGAACCAAGTTGGAAAATATGTCCTACTTCAATACCACGTTTAATCAATAATGTACCTTTACCGTCTGGACTTGGATCGCCTTCCACAACGTTACGTAAATCTGCGACTTTTGGTAACGCTACATCACGTTCCCAGTTCACATTGAAATAGTGTTTACCGTCAATGTTTGCCCCTGTGGTGAAATCGCTCATTAACTCAACGCTACGGTCGATAATCACAGGAATTGGCATATTTACAACCCCTAGTGAACCTACACCTGCACCGATTTTAGCTTTAATCTCTGCTTCATCAGCAAATTCAAAAGGTTCAGCTACTTCTGGTAATTTAATGGCTTTGATTTCATTTAAGTCGTGATCGCCACGTAACACCAATGCGATTAACGGTTGCTCTTCGCTTGCCCCTTTTACCACTAAAGTTTTAACGGTTTTCTCAATCGCCACATCAAATTGCTCGACCACTTCGGCAATGGTTTTCGCATTTGGCGTGTCCATCAATGCCATTTCTTTGGTTGGTGCGTGTTTTTCGCCCACAGCCACTGCTTCTGCTAATTCAATATTGGCTGCGTAATCCGATTCTGTTGAGAATACGATATCGTCTTCGCCACTTTGTGCTAATACTTGGAACTCGTGTGACGCATTACCACCGATTGAGCCAGTATCTGCTTGAACAGGACGGAAATCTAAGCCTAAGCGATTGAAAATATTGCAATAGGTTTGGTGCATCACTTCATACGTATTTTGTAAACACTCGGTGCTAGTATGGAAAGAGTAAGCGTCTTTCATTAAGAATTCACGTGAACGCATTACCCCAAAACGAGGACGCACTTCATCACGGAATTTAGTTTGAATTTGGTATAAATTTAACGGTAATTGTTTGTATGAGGTCACTTCACGACGAACTAAATCGGTGATCACTTCTTCGTGAGTTGGGCCTAATACGAACGGACGATTGCCACGATCATCAAAACGTAATAATTCAGGGCCGTAATCGTCCCAACGTTGTGATTCAATCCAAAGATCCGCAGGTTGAACAACCGGCATAGACACTTCAACCGCCGCTTTATTCATTTCTTCACGCACGATATTTTCTACTTTTTTCAACACTCGCAGCCCTGTTGGCAACCAAGTGTAAAGCCCTGACGCCAAAGGTCTGATCATCCCCGCACGTAACATTAACTGGTGGCTTACCACCTGTGCATCATTTGGGGTTTCTTTTAAGGTTGAAAGTAAATATTGAGTTGTACGCATTTTATATTCCTATTTTTATATGTAATTTTGAAAACTGGTGCTATTTTAAAGAAAAACCAGCAATATAGCGAAAAAATTTTTATTGGTAAACGAGTATTGTAACAAATAATTTTAATGTGTGATTATCTTTGTTCAGCACAGTTACAACATCTCGTTTTCATCACATTTTATTTTGAAAAAGTTGGCAAAGAAAGTTGCCATTTTATCGCCGTTAAACGAATGGCTAACACCACCCCTGCAGCGACTAAAATATTGATCACTCGTGGTAAGTGAGAATAATCTAATAAGCAGTACACCGATCCACCGATGATGCAAGCAGAAGCGTAAATTTCTTTTTGGAAAATAAAGGGAATTTGACCAGCAAGCACATCACGAATTGCTCCGCCTCCACAGCCGGTGAGAGTTCCCATTAGCACCGCAACCGTTGGCGAGAAGCCATAATGTAAGGCTTTTTCTGCACCGATTACTGTAAATACCGCTAAGCCGACCGCATCAGAAACGGGGAGAACATACCACGGGATACGTGTCGGTTTTTTAATAAAGGCTATCATCAAGGCACAGGTGGCAACGACGATCCAAATATAATTATTATCGGTAAGCCAAAACACTGGGGCATCTAAGATAAGATCCCGAATTGTACCGCCACCAATAGCGACCACACTGGCTAAAACTAACACGCCAACAGCATCCATTTTTAATCGAAACGCCATTGACACCCCCGACACAGCAAAAATTGCGGTTCCAAGCAGATCAAAAATATAAAGAAACATTTATTCTCCTTTAACAAGCGGTAGGATTTTGATCAAAATTTGCAAAATCGTCAAAATTTTAGCCTGATATTTTATGCCAAATTATATATAAAATCTTTAATTTTATGATTGACAGTATTTTATTTTTTATTTAAAAAGAAAAAGCACAAAAAATAATAACAGTGCGAATACTATAATAAAAAAAGGAAACACAACATGAAAAATTTAGATTGGAACAATTTAGGTCTTGAATATATCAAAACCGATTTTCGTTTTGTTGCTCGCTTCAAAGAAGGGCAATGGGAATCTGGTCAGCTTGTTGAAGATAATCAACTAACAATGAGTGAAGCCTCGCCAGCATTACATTATGGGCAACAATGTTTTGAGGGATTAAAAGCCTATCGCTGTAAAGATGGCTCTATCAATTTATTCCGTCCTGATGAAAATGCAAAACGATTACAGCGTTCTTGTGAGCGTCTTTTGATGCCACCAGTTCCAGAGGATTTGTTTATTGAGGCTTGTAAGCAGGTAGTGAAAGCAAATGAAGCGTGGCTTGGGCCTTATGGCTCAGGTGCAACGCTTTATCTTCGTCCCTTTGTGATTGGTGTTGGTGATAATCTTGGTATCAACCCTGCCAAAGAATACATTTTTTGCGTTTTTTGTACCCCTGTTGGCTCTTATGTGAAAGGGGGCTTAAAACCGACCAATTTCTTAATTTCAGACTATGACCGTGCTGCACCGCAAGGTACAGGGGCGGCAAAAGTCGGTGGAAACTACGCAGCCAGTTTATTGCCAGCAAAATTAGCCAAACAACGTCAATTTGCGGATTGTATCTATCTTGATCCTGCCACGCATACCAAAATTGAAGAAGTGGGAGCTGCCAACTTTTTTGCGATTACCCACGATAATTGTTTTGTCACCCCAGCTTCGCCATCAATTTTGCCGAGTATCACAAAATATTCATTACTCTACTTAGCCAAAGAGCGTTTAGGCTTAGAAGCAATTGAAGGTGACATTTATATTGATCAATTAGATCGATATAAAGAAGCGGGGGCTTGTGGTACAGCACTTGTGATTACACCAATTGGTGGAATTCAATATAAAGATAATTTTCACGTCTTTTTCAGTGAATCCGAAGTCGGCGAAATCACAAAAAAACTGTATAACGAGTTAGTGGGTATCCAATTTGGCGATGTGCCTGCACCAGAAAATTGGATCGTAAAAATATAAACAATGTATATTTTCATCGACCTGCATTGTTTAACCACTTTGCAGGTTTTTTTGTACAAAAATAAGATTATTTAAAATAACAGGAAGTACACACTATGACACAACAAATTTCTATTCCCAATGAGGAAATAACCACAGATTCACTGACCGCGACGCAACATATTAAAGATTTTTTATATAAATTATTATTTGGTATGGCACAGGCGGTCGTGATTGCACTTTCACCCAATGCTATTCTTGGTACAGCGTTAAAGCCTTTTGTGCATATTCCCTCCATCGCCGTATTTATGGACGCGTTGGTGGTAATGCAAGGGTTGGTTTCATTTATTACGGGGATTTTAGTCGCTCTTGCGTTTAAATTAAATCCGATGAAAGCCACCATTATCGGGGCTGCCGCCTTTGTCTCTTCGGGTGTATTAAAGCATACCGATAACGGTTTAATGCTTGTGGGGATTGGTGATCTGCTCAACGTCCTCATTTTTACGAGCCTTTCCGTGCTGATTACGCTGTGGTTAAAAGATCGCTTAGGTTCATTAACGATACTCATACAGCCTATTATCGCAGGGGCATTGGTGGGATTTTTGGGCTTAATGGCACTACCTTATATTGCTAGCGTAACTGTTGCTATTGGAAAAATGATCCTATATTTCACCCAATTACAGCCATTACTGATGAGCATTCTGATTGCTATTTCATTTGCCGTCTTGATTATTTCACCCATTTCAACGGTCGCGATTAGTTTGATTATTAGCTTATCAGGGCTAGCTTCAGGTGCGGCTAATTTAGGCGTCACAAGCACCGCTGCCGTGCTAGTGATTGGCTCGTTATACGCTAGAAATAAATCCGGCGTTGCCTTAGCGGTATTTTTAGGGGCGATGAAAATGATGATCCCAAATTTATTCAAAGCACCGATTATGTATGTCGCTTTGATATCCAATGCCATTATTGTTGGGGTGACCGCTTACTCATTCCATATCACCGGCACGCCAATTAGTGCAGGATTTGGTCTTGCGGGAATGATTGGACCTATTGAAGCCTATAACCAAGCAATCAATGCTGGGCTAGATATGCCACTGACCAGAGTTTTACTCAGTTATGCCGTTATCCCGTTCTTAGGTGCGTTCATTGTGCATTTGATTTGTTGTAAAACGGTCAAAGGATACAGTGCAAAAATTTACCGTTTTGAACATCAATAAGCTATTTATAAAAAACCCTCTAACAATTCTTAGAGGGTTTCTTTTTTGCAAAAATGTAAAAAAATATGACCGCTTATTGGTGCTGTGCTAACTCTTTCACAAAATCTTCAATATTTTGAGCCACTTTATCACACAGTGTTGTTACTGCTGACTCACTTGCCCAAGCAACGTGTGGGGTAATCAATAAATTCGGTAAACGTTTAGCGGCTTGCATTAACGGATTATCAATTTGTGGCGGTTCTTGGATCATCACATCAATCCCTGCTCCTGCGATTTGTCCGGTTTCTAAGGCATTGAGTAACGCCATTTCATCAACCAATGGACCACGCCCCGTGTTGATTAAAATCGCATTTGGTTTCATTAAGGCTAAGGTTTCAGCGTTAATCAGATTTTGAGTATTTTCTGTTAAAGGACAATGCAAGGTCACAATGTCAGCCTCTTTTAACACCGTTTCAAAAGGGGTATAACCTTCTCGGATGATGGTTGCACCTTTATGTTCCGCATAAAGCACCTTCATTCCTAACAGTTGTGCTAAACGCCCGACTTCTGTACCCAAACAGCCTTTACCAAAAATCCCAATGGTTGAGCTACGAATATCGCTAATCGGAAAATCGGCATAATAGAATTGTCCACAGGTTGCCCAACGATCTGTTAACACTTGATCTTTATGATAAGCAATCAGCTGATGTTTCAATGAAAATATCATACCAAGCACGTGTTCAGGCACGGTAACACTGGAATAGCCCGTCACATTTTTCACTGCAATGCCTAATTCTTTTGCTGCCACTAAATCCACGTTATTGGTGCCAGTTGCGGTAATTGCAATCAATTTTAATTTTGGTAAGTTCGCCATTACTTCACGAGTAAAATTGATTTTACTCATAATCACAATATCCGCCTCTTTGGCTCGCTCGTGAACTTGATCAGCTGTGGTATGGGTGTATTCTGTCCAATGATGTGGAAAAGTAGGACGAGGAATGTGATGTGTGCTTGGTATCGCAAAACTTTCTAAAAACACAATATTTAACATTGAAATTCTCCTGTTCGGTTAGATGATTTCAATTATAAAAGGCTTGTTCGATTGAGCAAGCCTTTGATGATAAAAATGTGACGTAACATTAATTTTATAATAATTCGATTTTATTATGATTATTTATTCCACGGCATTTTTTGGAGTAACATTGCCATTCCACATTTTCCCGTTACACCGGCAAAAACCAAGCCACAGCCTAAGAAAAGTGTTAATAATGTCCCCAACGTAGAACCAAAACCAATCAATGAAAATAAGATATTCAATGAACCCGCAGCGGTTAAAACTTGGCGCATTATTGGCATTTTGCCTTTGGCTTGCTCACGAATCAATGGCAATTCTGCTTTCTCCCAAGCCTCAATACCACCTGTTAGGTTATAAATATCCGCATCAGGAAATTGTTGCATCGCTTTTTCCGTCGCCATCTCGCCACGTTTACCTTTTAGGCATTGAAAAACAATTTTACGCTTTTCATTCGCAAGATGAGGAAGTTGCTCATCAAGACGGCTTAGAGGCATAAAAGTCGCTTGTGGAATACGCCATTCACTAAATTCATTCGCTTCACGCACATCAACTAAGATCGCTTCTTGATTTGCTAACCACTGTTGTAATTGTGTTGCTTCAATTGTTTTTACATTACTCATTTTTGCTCCTTAGTTTATAAATATAGCGGTATGATTTTTTCAACTTTTTGCAAAAATCATACCGTGTAGAGATTAGTTTGAGGTATCTAATTCAGGGAAAGATTTTACCAAATCGTCAATCGCTTTCATTTGAGCAACAAACGGCTCTAATGCGGAAAGTGGTAACGCAGATGGACCGTCACATTTTGCTTGATTTGGGTTAGGATGGGCTTCTAGGAATAATCCTGCTAACCCAATCGCCATTCCTGAGCGTGCAAGTTCGGTTACTTGATCACGACGACCACCAGAGGCTGCACCAAATGGGTCACGGCATTGTAATGAGTGGGTTACGTCAAAGATAACAGGTGCACCTTGTGAGGCCTTTTTCATAATGCCAAAACCTAACATATCTACCACTAAGTTATCGTAACCAAAGTTTGCACCACGATCGCATAAAATCACTTTATCATTGCCACATTCTGCGATTTTTTCCACGATATTCCCCATTTGTCCAGGACTTAAAAATTGTGGTTTTTTCACATTGATAATCGCCCCAGTGCGAGCCATTGCTTCCACTAAATCTGTTTGGCGAGCTAAGAAAGCAGGAAGTTGAATAATATCCACAACTTCAGCAACAGGCTGACATTGATAAATTTCGTGTACATCTGTGATGATTTTCACACCAAAAGTGTCTTTCAATTCTTGGAAGATTTTTAAGCCTTCGTCCATACCCGGTCCACGATAAGAGTGGATTGACGAGCGGTTTGCTTTATCAAATGACGCTTTGAAAACGTAAGGCACGTTTAACTTTTGGGTGACTTCAACATATTTTTCACAGGTTGCCATTGCCATATCACGGCTTTCTAATACATTCATTCCACCGAATAACACAAAAGGTTTGTCGTTACCGATTTGGATATTATCGAGTTGGATTACTTTGTTTTTCATAAAAATTCCTTAAAGTTAGGTAAATGTTAGTGTACTTTATGATCGTACGTTTGACTTAATAATGTCGGCATTTCAAGTTTGAGCATCAATGCTGAAGGATCTTCTGGGCATTGCTCAATAAAATAATTGAGATCTTTAGCAGCAGCATCAAAGCAGTCTAAACTGGCTAACACCATACCACGATCTCGAATTTCGTAAGGATCATCAGGGGTGAAAATAAGACGATATTCAATCAGTTTTAATGCTTTTTCATATTGCCCCTCACGAGTCAGAGCCATTTTAGTGACGGTTTCTAAACGCTCTAACAGTTCATTGAGTTCCGCAATTTTAGTAAATTCAACGGATAAGGTCGTTTCAAAACCAAACTCGCCCTCTAACCATTTTTCTAATTGAGAAAAAGAGAGGAATTGTCCGTCCCAAGGATTGATAAAGCGAGTAGTATGTTCGCCTTTATCACTGATAAAATCAGCTCGTAGCACCAATTGTGTTGGAAAATTAACAGGATAAATGGGTAAGTCTAGGGCAGCAGCTAAATAAAGCACAACAGCCCCTAATGAAACAGGCATTCCTTGTTTGCTTTGCAATACTTTGTTGATAAGCAGATTATCATAATAAAAATATTCTTGATGATCGCAATAGAATCCCCACATACTATACACTAGCTCTAACAATTGATTGATACGTTGTTCGTGCGTTTCACCATTCACCAGATATCTTGCTTTTTTGACGAGGGCGGACATCTGTCCAAACACTTGTGGCTCAGTCAGATCATCTTCAATCATTATTGTGATTCTCACTAGCTCTTTGTAGAGAAATTGCTTTAATTCTTTTTGCTGTTTTGTCTGTTTATTCATTACCTTTTATACTCAATGAATCGTAGGTGCGATATTCGCAGGCTTGCTTGCGTATATTCGCCCGTTGCTAGATATAAAATTATTCTAAAATATTTTATTCTGCACATTCGAGAGCATATACGCAAAGCACCTTTGCCAATGCTCCCCTACAAAATTTTATACTGGTTTTACCTTAATATCGCCCAAGTAACGCGGTCATTATTGCCGTAATCTTTTTCTGTTTTTGGTTCGTGCCACAAGCTATCTGAAAATAATTGTTGTACTTGTTCTGCCTGCTGCCAACCGTGTTCGAGGAACAATCCACCTTCTGATTTCAAATAAAGCGGTGCATTTTTGATGATTTTTTGCAAATCGCTTAATCCTTGCTGTTCGGCAACTAAGGCTGAAAGCGGTTCAAATCGTACATCGCCCTGTGTGAGATTTTCATCTTGTTTATCAATATAAGGCGGATTACTTACAATAATATCAAAAGTATCATTTTGCAAACTATCAAACCAATCACTTTGTAAAAAACTCACCTGTGAAAAGCCTAAATTTTGGCGGTTTTGTTGTGCCAATTGTACTGCATTTAACGATTTATCAACACCGATAATTTGAGCCTTTTTCCCCAACTCACTTGCCAATGCTAAGGCGATAGCTCCAGTGCCTGTACCTAAATCTAAAATTTGCAAATTCTCACAAAAATCTAACCGCTTATAAGCAAAATCAAGGGCGACCTCAACGAGCCTTTCCGTATCAGGGCGAGGAATTAAGGTGGATGTTGCCACTTTTAGAGGTAATGACCAAAACTCTTTTTCCCCAATAATATACGCCATTGGTTCGCCTTGTAAACGGCGTTGCAGTAATTCGGCAAGTTGCTGTTGCTCTGCATTGGATAATTCGGTTTCTGCAAACGCAAAAATACTCGCTTTGGAACGCTTCGTCACAAATTGTAACAGTAAATTTGCATCCGTTTTAGGATTTAGATAAGGGTCAAACTGACAATTTTTTGCAAGTTCTGCCGTCGCACTATTCAGCCATTGGGTATAGTTCATCGTTATGTTTAGTTAAAAAAATAATGGAGGTATTGTATCAGACAAAAAAGGTAGCACCTAAATTTATAGATGCTACCTGTGAGTTTTCGGCTTTATGTGTTGTTATTTTTTAATTATTTGCCGATATGTTGTGTTTGCTCACGTTCAAATTAAGCAGGTACTTTCTGTGTTTTTGAGATTGCAAAACCAATCACTGCACCTACTACTGCAAATGGTAGCCATTCCATTGAGTACATTTTAAGCGGTAAGTTTGCCACTAAATCTGAACCCATTACAGATAAGATTGACACTACAGTTACTAATACGATTGGCACACCTCTTGCTAATCTTGATAACGGCATAACTAAGTTTACTAATAATACTAGCATTGCTGTCATTGAGATTGGGTAAAGGATCAATAACACAGGGATTGATTTGCTGATTACCGCGTTTAATCCTTGGTTCGCTAATCCAAAACCGATTAAAGTAAATACGATTGCGTAAGTACGGTATGAGATTTTCTCAAATACACTGTGGAAATAAGATGCGGTTGCAACCACTAAACCGATTGATGTTGTTAAACACGCAAGGGTTACGATTAAACCAAGTAAGCTTCTACCTAACTCGCCAAAGGCTTGCATTGCAGCATTGTTTAAGATGAACACACCTAAGTTTTGTCCTGAGTCTGCAACTTCACTGATCGTTTCTGCACTCAATGGCATTTTGTTACCGATCCAACCGATAGCGATATAGATGATACCTAATGCAACAGCGGCAATTGCACTCGCTGCGGTCGCTTGCTTAGTTAAACTTTCGCCTTTTCTCGCTTTAGCACGAATTGCATTCATTACCACAACTGAGAAAGCGAAGGCTGCTAATGCGTCCATTGTTTGATAACCTTCAAGGAAACCGTCAACTAATGGTGTTTTCATTGCAGTTGTTGTATGAACAGCTTCGCCACCCATCAACAAACTCATTGTTCTAAGCACTAACGCGATGATTGAAACTAAAAGCACTGGTGTTAAGATTGAACCAATGCGATCCACCATTTTGGTTGGATTTAAGCTCACCCATAATGTGATACCAAAATAAGCAAGGGTAAATAGAAATAATGAAACAGGATCAACTTCGCCAATAAATGGAATCACCGCCATATCAAACGCGGTCGCTGCTGTACGAGGAATCGCAAAGAATGGTCCGATTGTTAAGTAAATTGCCCCTAAAAGTAATAATGAGATCCAAGGGTGGATTTCTTCTAATGCTTTTTTATAACCACCTTTGTAATGTGTTGCCACAAGAATACCTAATAGTGGTAAGCCTACACCTGTTACCACAAAACCAATGATCGCTGGCCAAAATGCCACGCCACTATCCAATCCCAATTTAGGTGGGAAAATTAAGTTACCTGCTCCAAAAAAGATAGCAAATAACATAAATCCCACAACAAATACATTCTTGTTCATATAAAACATCTCCGATAAATTAGTTAAGGCATCACTGTAACATAAAAAATTCACATTACTAAACCAAAATAATTTATCACATCAGATGAACAAAACAGGTTTTTTTATAAAAAAGAGGATTTAGTACATTTTATCATTAGAAAAACTAATGATAAAACAAGCGGTCATATTTTCTTAAGAATTTACAAATTGCAAAATCGTAAAAAAATATGACCGCTTATAAAGAATTTTATATTAAATGAATGGGAGGTGTGTTGCTCATTAAATCCTCCCGATAAAAAGATAGCTCAATATTTAACTAATTTTAACTGCTTTATATTGACTGATTGGATTAGCAATAAATTCACGGGCAGCAATAATTTGTAATTCATATTTACCGCTTTGTTGAGTTACGCTCATCACATCATTCACTGCATTTGCAGTGTGTTCAAATGCTTCTAAATCTGATTTACCATTAAGTAAATTTGCTAAGAAAATACCACTGGTTAAATCGCCCACGCCCACAGGATCTTTAGCTTTAAATTCGTGTAATGGGCGGCTGATATGCCAAATACCTTCTTCATTTGCAAGTAACATTTCAAATTGGCTTGGATCTTGCCCAACCTTGCTCAAATGTTTAACCAAGACTTTTTTCGGCCCTTTTGAACGAATCACTTTTACTGCTTCTAAGGCTTGGGCAAAGTTTTCTACTTCTAAGCCTGTTAATTCACGTAATTCTACTAAGTTTGGAGCAATAATATCTGCTTTTGTCATTGCTTCATCACGCAAAAATTCCGCCACACCATCAGCCACAATACAGCCTTTATCAGGGTGTCCCATTACAGGATCGCAAAAATAAATTGCATTTGGATTTATCGCTTTAATTTTCGCTACGGCATCTAAAATTGCACTACCTTGACTTGCGGCACCGATATAACCTGATAAAACAGCATCGCATTCACTTAACGAATCAATATTATCAATACCTTGCACAATTTCGGTAATTTGCTCTTGTGGAATCACCATACCTGTCCATTTGCCATATTGAGTATGATTTGAGAATTGCACCGTATTTAATGCCCAAGTATCAACTCCCAACATCTGCATTGGAAAAACCGCCGCTTTATTGCCCGCATAGCCATAAACGACGTGAGATTGAATTGATAGAACGTTTTTCATAATAAGATCCTTATTTTCTAATAGGAGGATGGTGACAAATATAAGTAAATTTTTATATAAATCTATCCGCTTATATTAAGTACCATAACTCATTAGTCGAGTATAACGGCGTTCTAAAAGTTCGTCTGATGACATTACATCTAAATCTTCAAGATCGTCAAGCAAGCGTTGCTTAATATTTTTTGCGATTAAGTCAAAATCTTTTTGAGCTCCACCTAATGGTTCTTCAATGATGCTATCAATCAGTTTTAATTCTTGTAAACGGGTTGCTGTTAACCCCATTGTCTCGGCAGCAACAGAAGCTTTTTCAGCATCTTTCCAAAGAATTGAGGCACAGCCTTCTGGGGAGATAACCGAATAAACTGCGTACTGTAACATATTGATTTTATCGCCAACACCAATGGCTAATGCACCACCTGAACCACCTTCACCAATAACAGTACAAATTACTGGAACAGATAATTTAGACATTTCACGTAAGTTGTGAGCGATTGCTTCTGCTTGCCCACGTTCTTCTGCACCTACACCTGGATATGCTCCTGGCGTATCGATAAAAGTGATAATTGGCATTTTAAAACGTTCTGCCATTTTCATTAGGCGTAATGCTTTACGATAACCTTCAGGTGCTGGCATACCAAAATTACGCATGACTTTTTCTTTAACGCTACGTCCCTTTTGATGTCCAATAACCATGACTGGACGTCCATCAAGACGAGCCATTCCACCAACAATCGCACGATCATCAGCATAAGCTCGATCGCCTGCGAGTTCATCAAATTCAGTAAAAATACGCTCAATATAATCTAATGTATAAGGGCGATTCGGATGGCGAGCCATTTTTGTGATCTGCCACGCATCTAAATCTGCAAATGTTTTTGTTGTAAGTTCATTACATTTTTTTTGAAGACGTTTAATTTCATCATCAAGATTGATTTTATCATCATTTGCTGTGGTAGAACGCAGAGCGTCGATTTTTGCTTCAAGTTCAGCAATAGGTAGTTCAAAGTCTAAGTATTCTTGTGTCATTCTGTTTCCTTTTTTGAGAAATACGACAAAACGTGGCTATTTTAGTATGTTTGAGATTAAATGTGTGAAAAAATTTAGTATTTTTATATTTTTAATGGTGAGGATAGGTTATAGGATTATAGCTGTAAGTATGAGATTTTATAATAATCGAGCATATTTCTATGCTCGATTTAGTATAATTTATATTAAATGAGTATTAAGACCAAATACGCTGTTTAGCTTGGTAGCCTTGAGGAACGGTTACTTTATCATCAAAGGTTACAAATTCCCACGCATTTTCATTTGCAAGAACAGCTCTTAATAATTGGTTGTTTACTGCATGTCCTGATTTATAAGCTGTAAATTCGCCAATAATATTGTAGCCGCACATGAATAAATCACCGACAGCATCAAGCATTTTATGGCGTACTAATTCATCAGGGAAACGTAAGCCATCTTCATTTAAGATGCGGTATTGATCTAATACAATCGCATTATCCAGACTTCCACCGAGTGCCAAGCCCATTGATTGAAGCATTTCGATATCTTTCATAAAGCCAAAAGTTCTTGCACGACTTAATTGTTGAATAAAGTTTTGGGTTGAAAATTCCATCTGATAATGTCCAACATCTTTGCTGATTGCTGGGTGTTCAAAATCAATAGTAAAATCTAATTTAAACCCATTGTAAGGTTTTAATTCCGCCCATTTATCTTCATTTTCTACACGTACTTTTTCTTTAATGCGAATGAATTTTTTTAGTGCGTTTTGTTCTTCAATACCAGCATCTAGCAATAGATAAATAAATGGACTTGAACTTCCATCCATAATTGGAATTTCAGGTGCATTTATTTCTACAATGATATTATCAAGTCCAACTGCCGACATTGCCGCATTTAGGTGTTCTACGGTTGAAATTTTTACACCATCATCATTGATCATACAAGTACAAAGTTGAGTATCACGGATATTTTCAGCGTTTGCTGGGAAATATACAGTTGGCTCTAGATCTGTTCGTGCATAGATCACACCTGTATTCTCAGGTGCTGGACGCAGGGTAAGAGTCACTTTCTTACCACTATGTAATCCGATCCCTGTTACTTTTACAGATTTTTTAAGTGTTCTTTGCTTGATCATATATCTTCCTTTGCTTGTATTACTTTAATTTATGTTTGTTTATCTTTTTAAGAGATCTTTAAATGATGTCGGTGTAACTAACTCTTCAGTATTGATTGAATGAGGTGTATTACTTACTTTATGGGTTGTTCCTTGCAAACTATCATAAGGATTTGGGTTAACGCTTACACGAGGCTCTCTCGATTCAGGACGAGACATTAGAGCTGGTTGTTTGATAACCTCTGGTTCAGTATTTCCGAGACCTGTTGCAACAAGTGTTACGCGAATTTTACCTTCCATTTCTGGATAGATAGTAGTTCCGAAAACAACGTTAGCATCTTCTGATGCATATTCATGGATAAAGTCCATTGCGTCATAAATTTCACCAAGCTCAATATCCATTCCAGACGTGATGCTCACAAGGATACCTTTTGCTTCACTCCAATCGACATCTTCTAATAATGGACTTGCGACTGCTTCTTGTGCTGCTTTTTCTGCACGACCACTATCACTATCACCTTCACCAACGCCAGTTCCCATCATAGCACGACCAGTTTCAGACATTACTGTGCGAACATCGGCAAAGTCTACATTGATTAAGCCTGGTGACGTAATCATATCGGTAATACCAAGAACTGCGTTACGCAATACATCATTTGCAGCTTGGAATGCGTCAAGCATTTTAATATTTTTAGGAAGAACTTTTAATAATTTATCATTAGGGATGATAATTAGAGAATCAACATATTTAGAGAGTTCAGCGATACCCTGTTCTGCATAATTTAAGCGTTTACGGCCTTCAAATCTAAATGGTTTTGTTACCACTGCAACGGTAAGAGCAGGGTTTTCCATATTTTTAGCAATTTCAGCGATAACTGGAGCAGCACCAGTTCCTGTACCACCGCCCATTCCAGCAGAAATGAAAACCATATCTGCACCTGAGAGCATATTGGCTAAGGCATCTCTGTCTTCTTCGGCAGCCTGACGACCAACATTAGGGTTTGCACCAGCACCAAGACCTTTGGTGATTTTATCTCCAATTTGAATGGTTTGGCGTACAGAGGCTTTGCGTAATGCTTGTGCATCCGTGTTGACTGAGAAAAACTCAACACCACTTGCATCACCATTTTCATCTTGATTTTCAACCATATGGTTTAAAGCGTTACCGCCACCACCACCAACACCAATAACTTTAATTACTGCATCTGGTGTATCTTCGTATATTGGCTCAAACATTATTTATTCTCCCTAATGTAAATGTATTACATTTATGCTGTATATCTAAAAATATCACTTATTTTGATTTTTAATTGGATATAACTTTATATTCAATTTGTATAGTTAAACCACCGCTATAATACGTGCATACTATCATAATCTTGATATTATTCCATAATAAAGATGATTTTCCAAATAACTTTAATAATTCATTGTATTATTTTATGTTTAAAATGTTTTTTTAATCCAGTCAACCACTTTTTTTGCTCCACTTACAAATCCATTATTTTGTAAAGGAGGAGGGGTAATGTGCGAATCCTCGCTGTTTAAATAACAATATTGTAGCAATCCTAAAGCGGTCGCATATTGTGGTTTGTTTACATAATCTGTTAAACCAGTAATATTTTGTGGGTAACCTACTCGAGCAGGAATGCCAAAAATATCCATTGCACACTGTACAATATCCTCTGCCTGAGAACCCCCACCGGTTAAAACAATACCTGCGGTTAAATCTGATTTTATACCTTTTTGTTTTAATTCATTTTGTAAGGTAATTAACTCTTCTTTTACTATGCTTAATAGTTCGGTATAACATACAGAGGTTACTTGTGCTAACTTCTGTTTGGTTATATTTTGTGGTAAACGTCCTCCAAGACCCGCAATTTCAATTTTTTTATCAGCAAAAGTTAATGGTGGATAAACAGCACTTGCGAATTTTACTTTAATTGTTTCTGCATCTCTCGGAGATGTAATAAAGATTTCTGAAAGATGTTTAGTAATCTCATTTCCTGCAAATGGAAGTACTTGACTGTAACGCAATGCACCATCAGCATAAACTAAGATATCCATTGTCCCACCACCGATATCAATTAAGCATACACCTAGCTCCATTTCATCTTCTGTTAAAACAGAATAACTTGAAGCCATACCAGAAAAGACAACTTGATCGATTTTTAGTTTATTATTTTCTACTGCTTTACGTAAATTACGTAGCCAATCTTGGTGGCAAGTGATCATATGAACCTGAGCTTGTAAGCGTACACCTTGTAAACCCAATGGTTTTTTCGTTTTTTCTAAATGGTCGACTTTATATTCTTGAGGAATAACGTGTAGAATTTCTGAACCTTCGTCCAATTTTATTGAACTTGCAGTTCGAATCGCTCTGTCGATATATTCACTGGTTACCTCACCAGTTTCTAGAGGAACACAACCACTTTCGTTAATTGTTTTAATATGTTTGCCTGTGATTGCAAGTGCGACGCCTTGAATTTCATAATTTGCTATGGATTCCGCTTGCTCAATAGCTTTTTTGATTGAGCTGGTGACAGCTTCCAAGTCAACAACACTGCCTCGTTCAATACCTCTTGATGGGCACACTCCCGTACCCAAAACATTTACAACGGCGTCTGGTAAAACTTCGCCAACGACGGTTACAATTTTCGAAGATCCAACTTCTAAACCAACGATCACTTTAGATTCTGCTATTTTTGTCATATTCTTTATCTACTTATTATTTTTAGAAACAAACCCTATTGCTGCACCGTATTTATAACGTAAATCGACATAGGAAATCATTTTTCCATCAGGTATTTCAATCTGAGGAAATATTTTTACAAAACGGTCAATTTTAGGTAACCAATCGCCTCGGCCTAGTCGTAATTCTACACCATCTGATAGTGATATCTTCCATGAACCTCGTTTATCTATGGTAACAGATTTTAACACTAAGTTTCTTACTATCAAATCCTGTTTGATTTTCCACCAAGCATCTAATACCTTTTTGCCTTCGGAATCAGGGCCATATAATACTGGAAAACCGACCCGATTAACACGGTCAAAAGGAAGATTAAATACCACTCCCTGTTCAGATAATAATTTATTATTGTTCCATAATGCAACAGGTTGATGCTCAAAAATGGTCAAACTTAGTTTATTTGGCCATAATTTTCTAACAAGGACTTTGTTAACCCAAGGAATTTGGGTTAATCGTGCTTCAACTTGTTTGATATCTTGTCCAAAATAACCTTTTAAAGGTGTTCCTGTCGAGAGAGCATCTCGAATATCCGTGTCAGTGGTAAATTGCAATGGATTAGTAATAGTATAAGATTTAAGTGGTGATTTATCTAAACTACTCAACCAATTTGCTCCATTCGTGTAGGCGATATAACCAAAAATAATAATGGAGAGCAATATCAATGGGCGAATAAAGGCGAGCAACGACAGCGACGTTGTCCCAATTCGATGATGTAACCGATTTGGTCGTAGTGTACGCTGTTTTTTTCGCCGAGCAAATATATGATTGTTTTTATGAAACAACATTAAACACTTAACTCCAAAATACGTTCCACAAGTTGCTCAAAACTGTATCCTATCTTCGCTGCTGCAAAAGGAAAGTAACTGTGCGTTGTCATACCTGGACAAGTGTTTGCTTCCATTAAGAAAAACTCGCCTTTGTCATTTTCCATTACATCAATGCGACTCCACGCACGACAGCCTAGCACTTTATGGGCTTTCATCACTAATTCTGCAATTTCTGCTTGGCGTTTATCATCTAACGCAGGACAAATATATTGAGTTTTATCAGAAATATATTTCGCGTGATAATCATAAAATTCGCCATCTGGAATCACTTGCACCGTTGGCAATACTTCATCGCCCAGCACTGGCACAGAATATTCTGCACCTGCTAAAAATTCTTCGATTAACACCGTATCATCATATTTTAAGGCTTCTTCAATCGCAGGGGCTAACTCTTCTTTGGTTTTAACTTTAACCACCCCCACGCTTGATCCTTCACAAGCGGGTTTAACAAAAAGAGGCAAGCCTAATTTTGCAAGAATTTGATCAAAATTGACCGCTTCACCTTTGTGAACTACTTCCATTTCTGCGGTTGGTAAGCCCACCGCTTTCCATAATAATTTGGTTCTGAACTTATCCATTGTGACTGCGGATGCCATCACATCACTGCCGGTATAAGGAATTTCAAGCTGATCTAACACGCCTTGCAATACGCCATTTTCACCTACACCGCCGTGCAAAATATTAAACACACGTTGAAAGCCCATTTCTTTTAATTTTTCAACAGGGGTAAATTTAGTATCCACCGCTTCTACGTTATAACCTAGATTTTTTAACGCGTTGAATACCGCTTGCCCTGATTTTAAAGACACTTCACGCTCTGACGATACACCGCCAAACAAAACAGCGATTTTTTCATTTTTTAAATTCATTTTATTCTCTCCAACTCTCTGCTAAATTGCGTGAAATTTTGCTCACACTTCCTGCACCTTGTGCTAACACTAAATCGCCATCTTGAATCACTTGATCTAATACTTCACCTAATTGATCGGTATCCGATACCAAAATAGGATCGACTTTGCCCAAGTTACGAATTGAACGGCATAATGCTCGGCTGTCAGCCCCTGCGATTGGTTTCTCGCCAGCTGCATAAACATCAAGCATAATCAACACATCAACATTGGATAAAACATTCACAAAATCATCGAATAAATCACGAGTACGAGAATAACGGTGCGGTTGAAAAATCATTACCACACGCTTATCTTTCCAACCATTTCGAGCCGCTTTAATGGTCACGTCCACTTCCGTTGGGTGGTGTCCGTAATCGTCCACCAAACGCACTTTTCCATTCGGACGAATAAACTCGCCAAGCTGATCAAAACGACGTCCTGCACCTTGAAAATCGGCTAACGCAGCCAAAATCGCCTCATTTGCAATATTTTCTTCTTTTGCGACTGCGAGGGCTGCCGTTGCATTCAACGCATTGTGTTTACCAGGTACGTTTAGCAATACATTGATTTTTTCGCCGTTTGGACAAACGACGGTGTAATGCCCTTGAAAACCGGTTTGTTCGTAATTTTCAATGCGATAATCAGCGTTTTCACTGAATCCATAAGTGATCACTTGACGTCCAACCTGTGGCACTAATTCCATTAAATCATCATCATCGGCACACATTACCGCTAAGCCATAAAACGGCAAGTTATGTAAGAATTTTACATAGGTTTCTTTCATCTTATCAAAAGAACCGCCGTAAGTATCCATATGATCAGGTTCAATATTTGTGACGACCGACACCATCGGTTGTAAATGTAAAAAAGACGCGTCACTTTCATCCGCCTCTGCAATTAAATAACGGCTCGCCCCTAAGTGAGCATTTTTGCCTGCTGATTTCACTAAACCGCCGTTTACAAAGGTTGGATCAAGTTTTGCTTCAGCATAAATCATTGAAAGCATTGCAGTCGTTGAGGTTTTGCCGTGTGTTCCCGCCACCGCAATACCGTGTCTAAAACGCATAATTTCAGCCAGCATTTGAGCACGCTGGATTACTGGAATACGTTGTTCTTTCGCTGCGATAATTTCAGGGTTTGTTTCATCAATCGCACTTGAAACGACCACTACATTCGCCCCTTCAATATTTTCTGCACGATGTCCAATAAAAACCTTTGCCCCATTGTTAACAAAGTTTTGTGTGACAGGGCTTTCAGCGATATCTGAACCTGAAATTTGGTAACCTTCATTTAATAAAATCTCTGCAATACCACTCATTCCAGCACCGCCTATGCCAATAAAGTGAATTTGCTTCACTCGACGCATTTCAGGAATGATTTTTCTTACTTCATCTTGATAATTTTTCATTGTTATTATTTTATCCTTTCTTATTTTGTTACTTCGCTACTTCCACAATCACTTCCGCCACGCGTTTTGCCGAATGTGGGGTCGCCACTTGACGTGCTTGCTGTGCCATTGCTAATAATTGTGAGCGATCGGCGATTAACTTTTGTAATTGTTCAGATAAATTGTCAGCATTAAAATCTTTTTGTTCAATAATAATTGCTGCATTTACATCTTCTAAATATTTTGCATTCAAATATTGCTGACGATCTTTATGCTGGAATGGTACAAAAATAGCGGGTACGCCTGCCGCTGCAATTTCACACACCGTCAATGCACCTGAGCGACAAATCACTAAATCCGCCTCGCCATAGGCTTTCGCCACATCATCAATAAATTCGATTACTTCCACATTTTCAGCGGATTGCTGAGCATAAAGCTGTTCCACTTCATCCAAACTGCCTTTACCCACTTGGTGCAAAATGGTAATTTTTGAACCAAATTTGACCGCTATCTGTGGCAAAGTATGGTTTAAAATTCTTGCCCCTTGCGAACCGCCCATTACTAAAATTTTGATCGCACCTTTACGATCCGCAAAACGTTCTTCAGGGGATGGAAGTTGGAATAAATCTTGACGTACTGGATTGCCCACCACCTCTTTATTTGCAAATGCATTTGGAAAAGCTTGTAATACACGGCGGGCTACTTTGGAAAGCCATACGTTGGTGAGTCCTGCGACCGCATTTTGCTCGTGTAACACAATCGGCACACCACATAATTTCGCTGCGATACCACCTGGACCAGAGACATAACCGCCCATTCCTAAAACCGCATTAGGCTGATATTCTTTGATAATTTTACGGGCTTGCCACACTGCACGTGCAATCGCAAACGGTGCTTTTAACAAGGCTTTGATTCCTTTGCCACGCAAACCTGAAATTTGAATAAATTTAATCGGAATATTATATTTTGGAACAAGCTCTGCTTCCATTCTGTCTTTTGTTCCTAGCCAGCAGATTTCCCAGCCTTGTTGCTGTAATTCTGTGGCAACAGCTAATGCAGGAAAGACGTGTCCCCCTGTTCCCCCTGCCATTACTAATAATTTTTTTGTCATTGTTTTCTTCTTAATTAACTAAGGTTAAAAAAAATTGCAAATTTTTCATAAAATATGACCGCTTATTGGTTTAATAAATTTGCTTAATAATCCTTTGGATTCGCATATTTCACTTTTTCTAGGCGATTCTCAAAGTCTATTCGTAATAAAATTGCAATCGCTACTGACATTATCATTAAACTTGAGCCCCCATAACTGATAAAGGGAAACGTTAAGCCTTTGGTTGGAAGTAATCCTGTGGTTACCCCTAGATTTACAAAGCTTTGTAAGAAAATCCAAATACCAATGCCGAAGCTTAAAAATCCTTTAAAACGCTCTTCTGAGCGTAGTGATTCACTGCTGATTTTAAAGGCTCTGATGGAGAGTAACACAAATAATATAATAACTGCGAGAATCCCCATAAACCCCAGTTCTTCACCTATTACCGCCATCACAAAGTCTGTATTTGCCTCTGGAAGGTAACCGAGTTTTTGAACAGAATTTCCAAGTCCTCGTCCAAACCATTCACCTTGTCCGAATGCCATTTGTGAGTTGGTTAATTGGAAGCCATCTCCATAAGCATCAGCCCAAGGATCTAAGAATGTTTTCACACGTGCCAGACGATAATTAGAGGTCACGATAAAGAAGGCAATTAAACCTAAACCAAGAAATCCGAGAATGATAAATTGTAATAGCTTTGCCCCTACGATGAAGAGCATTGCAAAGGTCAACACAAAGAGTACGAAGGTACTACCTAAATCGGGCTGTAACAGTAAAAATCCTCCGAACAGGGCTAGAATAGTCATTGGTCGCCAAGCACTTGCAAAACCAGTACGAATTTCATCAAATTTTCGTACATAAAAGCTAGCAAAATAGCAGATAATGGACAATTTAGCTAATTCAGCTGGCTGAAAGTTTAATATACCGAGTGAAATCCAGCGTTTTGCACCATTGATATTACTTCCTACAGCTAAAACTAAGAAGAGTAGGAGTAGAGCAACACCAAATAAAACACCGTTGTATTTTTCCCATTTTTTTATCGGAATCTGTACACAAAAGAAGACTACTGCAATGGAAGAAATAATGTAAACGCCATCTCGTAATGCGTAGTGAAAAGCATCATTTCTTAATCTTAGCCCAACAGGAATAGAGGCAGATGTTACCATTACGAAGCCGAAGACCAGTAGGGATAAATATAACCAAACTAAAGTACGATCATAAAGAGCCGTGCTTGGCGTAAGCCTAAGCCATTCGTCTTTATTTTGGATTATTTTTTCAAACATTCTGTTCCCCTATAGTGTTCTTTTGGGCTAATTGCATAAATTGTTGTCCTCTGATTTCAAAATTAGGGAATTGATCTAAACTGGCACAAGCGGGTGATAATAATACCATATCATTTGGTTGTAACTGCGGACGAATTTGCTCAATCGCTTGTGCCATTGTGCCAACTTGCACGCTATTTGAGGTTAACTCTGCTAATTTTTTGCCATCTCTTCCAAAGCAATAACAAATCATATTCGCTTGATTGATAAAAGGGGCAAGTTCTGAAAAATCTGCACCTTTGCCATCGCCACCGAGTAATAAATAGCATTTATTGGCAATTTGTAAGCCATTTAAGGCAGCGATTGTGCTGCCCACATTGGTTGCTTTAGAATCATTGATCCAAGTGATTCCGTCATTGGTTGGCACAAGTTGAAAACGATGATCTAACCCACTGTAATTTTGTAAGGCTTTGATAATACCTTCTCTTGGCACATTGGTTGCATCCGCTAATGCGACTGAAACTAACGCATTTAATAAATTATGACGTCCTGTGATTTTTAATTCACTAATTGGCAGAATAATTTGCTGGTCGCAATAAATATAATTGTCATCAAAATGATATTTTGCCTCTTTTTTTGCAAAATCGATCAAAAATTTGACCGCTTGTTGAGGATAAGTTTGTTTATCTTCGGCGTTTACGATCACATTTTCGGCATTTTCATAAATTTTTAATTTTGCCAAACGGTAATCTTCTAAAGCATTGTAGCGATCCATATGATCTTCGCTAATATTCAACACTGTCGCTGCTTTGGCTTTTAATGAATAGGTGGTTTCTAATTGAAAACTGGATAATTCCAACACATACATATCGCATTCTTTTTCCAATAAACTCAATGCTGGAATACCAATGTTTCCGCCCATTCCTACTTTTAAACCTGCCTGTTTTACCATTTCAGCGGTAAGGGTCGTCACGGTGCTTTTTCCGTTTGAGCCTGTGATGGCAATAATTGGTGCTTTTGCTTCACGACAAAATAGCTCAATATCGCCGACAACTTCAATGCCAGCCTTTAATACTGCCTGAATTTCTGGGGTGGTCAGTGCTAATCCTGGACTGATAACGACCAAATCGGAACGCAATAGCCATTCTAAATTTAGACTACCTGTGTGTAATTGTACGTTTTCAGGCAATTCATCTACACCCTTTGGGTGAGTGCGAGTATCCATTACTTGTAAATTAACTTTTTTATCTGAAAAATAGTGAACGCAAGATAGCCCAGTTTTGCCTAAGCCAATAATTGTAACGGTTTTTCCTTGATATTGATTTTGCATAATCGCTCTAAAATAGAAAATAAAATTGCCCAAATTATCGCATAAATTCAATGATAAGCGATAAAATTTAGATAAAAATTTGCAAAAAAAAGCATTAAGTGGTGAAATAGCCCAATCTTATTTTATCCCTGAACGATTATGACATTATACCCTTGGCAAAATGATTTATATCAGCAATTAACGACCACTTTTTTGCAAAATCATCAGCATCACGCTTTGCTTTTCAAAACTGAAAAGGGCTTGGCAACAGATTGTCTGATTCGTCATTTTGCCCATTGGTTGTTGTGTCAAAATCAGCAAGCAGGCGAGCCTTGTTATCACTGTAAAAGTTGTTTGTTGGTTGAGCATAGCAATCACCCAGATTTTCATATTCTGCAATCTGTGGATAACAAAGAGATCGGCGTTGATCAAATTCGGGAGCTGAATACCAAATTACAGCAATTTGCTCAGCAAGATGGCAATATTGTGATTTATATTGCGGATACAGATAAACTCAATGAATCCAGTGGCAATGCGTTATTGAAAACGTTAGAAGAACCGCATAAAAATGTCTATTTTTTATTGCAAACACCGTTACAATCAAGCATTTTAGCGACAATTCAAAGCCGTTGTCAGCAATGGGTTGTTTATGCACCGCAACCTGAGGAAGTTTTAAGTTGGCTTAATGAACGTTATCCAAATAAGACCCAAGATGAATTAAACACGGCATTGAGATTGTGTCATCATCAACCAATTTCTTGCAAAAAGTTCTTAGAAAATGACCGCTTAACGCAACGTAAAGCATTCTTGCAAACTTTTTGGCGGTTTTATAAAAGTAAAAATCCATTATTGCTTTTCTCACAGTTTGATAAAGAAAAAGAAGATGTTTTGGAGCAGTTGGATTGGTTAAGTAGCTTTTTTAGTGACGCGTTAAAAGCAAGAATGAATATTGCGACCCACTGGGTGAATGCGGATTTACAAAAAGGTATAATTTTATTCGCAGAAGCATTACACTCTGAAAAATTACTCAATGGGCATAAAATTGTACAACAAACTCAACAAGACTTAATTCATATTAACGCCGTTAATCAGGAGTTGATATTGATGGATTGTTTAACTAAATTAGTATTAAATGTTTTTGAATAATAAATTTTTTACTAAAAAATGAAAGGAAATTTATGAAAATCGGTATTATCGGTGCAATGGCACAAGAAGTAGAAATTTTAAAAAATGCGATGCAAGATTTAAAAGTGACAGAAATTGCAGGTTGCACCATTTTTGAAGGTAAAATCGCTAACAAAGAAGTGGCTTTATTGCAATCAGGCATCGGTAAAGTTGCCGCAGGAATGGGAACGGCATTATTTCTACAATTAACAAAACCAGATTGTGTCATCAATACGGGTTCAGCGGGTGGTTTAGATAAAAATTTAAGTGTCGGCGATATTGTAATTTCCACCGAAGCACGCTATCACGATGTTGATGTCACCGCTTTTGGTTATGAATTTGGGCAACTTCCCGCTAATCCAGCAGGATTTGAATCAGATAAAGCATTAAGTGAATTAGCCTTTAGCTTAACCCAAGAAGTGGGTGAAAATGCAGTGTCAGGTTTGATTTGTAGTGGCGATTTATTCGTAAATAGTGGTCAAATTATTGAGCAAATTCGCAAAAATTTCCCACAGGTCGTGGCGGTTGAAATGGAAGCAACGGCAATCGCCCAAGTGTGTCACGCTTTCAAGATTCCTTTTGTGGTAGTGCGTGCGATTTCTGATGTGGCAGATAAAGAATCTCACTTATCTTTTGATGAGTTTTTACCTCTCGCTGCTGAGAAATCATCAAAAATTGTGTTAAAAATGATTGAACGTTTAAGCTAATGAAACAACTGTTGCAACAATTTTACTCAAAATGGTTGAACCCTTATATGCTCAACGTATTAGGGGTGTTTGTTGCAACCAATATTGCCGCCATTGTGATTTGGCAATTAGAGATATCAAGCCTTGCAATGCCCTTAGTATTAGGGATTATCTCAGCGGCGTTATCGGATCACAGCAATCGCCTGAAAGGACGCTTAAAAGATGTGATTTTAATGCTTGTTTCTTTTGGGATTGTGTCATTAACCTCGCAATTATCCCTTTCACAGGGCTGGATTTTTGTCCCCCTATTAACCTTGATTACTTTTGTAGTGGTAATGCTCGGTGCAGTTGGCGGACGTTACAGCAAAATCGCCTTTTGTACGCTATTAGTTGCCGTTTACACGGCATTGGTTTACACGCCCGATACCCTTTGGTACACCAACACCTTACTGATTTTACTCGGCACGTTAATTTATAGCTTTGTCGCTCTCGTGATTTTTTTATGTGTGCCAAACACCGCCACCCAAGAGAGTTTAGCGGTATTATTTGATGCTTTGGGAGAGTATTTACAGCAAAAATCCACCTTTTTTGATATTGACGATACCAACAAACTCTTTGCCAAAAAACTTGCCTTAGCTAGAGCGAATATTAAGGTAATGCAAGCCTTTGATGATGCACGAGAGGCGTTATTTACTCGTTTAGATCAGCAAAATCAACATTTTCATACCCAAAAAATGTTACGTTATTTTCTGACCGCCCAAGAAATTTGGGAAAGAGCCAATTCGAGTTATTCACAATATCAAGATTTATTAACCACTTTTGAACGCACTGATTTAACGTTTAGGGTTCGCCGTTTATTGGAGTTGGAAGCCCAAGAGAGCCGTTATATTGCGACGGCATTACGCCAAAATATCGATTATACCTCTAATTTTAATATTCAAAATATTCTGATTGGTTTGCAAAATTCCCTTGAATTTCATCGACCTAAAAAAAGTAATCCACAGTTTGAAAAGCTTTGTACGATCAGTGAAAATCTAAAAAATATTGTGCATTTATTTGAACAGTTATACGATGAAAATATCAATATTGAATTTAGTAAAAATAACCTAAAAAATACCCGCTTACTTTCTGAAAATATTTCAGGATTCAGCAATATTTTTGATACGATTAAAAAGCAGTGCCATTTAGATTCGCCCCTGTTTCGTCACGCAGTACGCCTTTCTATTGTGGTTTTTGTGTGTTGTTCGCTCGTACCAATTTTTGAAATTCAACAAGGATACTGGGTATTATTAACTGCGATTTTAGTCTGTAAACCCAATTATTCCGCCACCAAAAAACGCCTGATTCAGCGTGTGTTAGGAACGGTGTTGGGGGTGTTTGTAGGATTATCATTGCAATATTTATCTCCAACTTTAGAGGCTCAACTCGGCATTATCGTGGCATCTAGTAGCTTATTTTTCTTCTTTATGGAGAAAAAATACAGCTATTCCAGTTTCTTTATTACGATTCAGGTATTAGTCAGTTTTGATGTGATCGGGCTTGGCGAAGAAGTCGCAATGTTACCTCGTATTGTGAATACCTTTATCGGAGCAGGCATTGCGTGGTTTGCGGTTAGCTTTATGTGGGCAGATTGGAAATATCTCAATTTGCGAGCGAATTTAGTCGAAAGTTTACAAAGTAGCTCACTTTATCTACGTCACATTATGGCACAGCTCCAATTTGGCTATCGTGATCATTTTAGTTATCGCTTGGCACGTCGCACCGCTTATCACAAAATTGCAAAACTCAGTGCAACTGTGACCGCTATGCAAGAAGAACCTAAAAAATACCAAAAAATTCTTGCCACCGCACCGCAATTATTAGAGCTGAATTATACCCTGTTAAGTTATATTTCCGCCCTTGCGACCTATCGACACGAAAGCGAACACTTAAATCAACAGCTAGATGGCTCTGCTTATTTTTTCCAACAGGGTAAACAGATTTCTCAATTATTGGATAAAATTTATGATGAGGATTGTCTTGAATGCTCTTCGGATCTCGCAAGCACGATAACGAATTTACAAAATCTCGAACAAGCGTTTTTAGATAACGGCAAAGATAACGCCAGATTGTTAGTCCAGCAGTTATCCTTAATTGTGCAGTTATTGCCTGAATTGAAAAGCCGTGTTGTATAGAGAGGATGGAAAAAATTTAGGTGTATTTTGATGAAAAATAAACCGCATTCGTGATCACACCCACAGATGTTGTTTTAATAAAAATATTAAAAGTCGTCGCCTGTTCGTTGTGTCTTTTACTTATTCGCAAAGCTATCTCGGATTTTCTAAATAATCGTTAAACCAATAATCAACAAGCGGTGAGATTTTTATTACTTTTTGCAAATTTTAATAAAAATCTTACCGCTTAAATTTTAACGAAAAATTATTTTAATAAATAATCTCTTAAAATCGCAAAATCATTGTCCATTTCATCAGAAAGCAACGGCATTTTGTTGTGTTTATCAAGTGCGTCAGGCAATGGTAAATCCATATCTAGAATGCGATCAACGCTCTCTTTAAATTTTGCAGGGTGGGCGGTGCAGAGGAAAATGCCTGTTTCATTTTTAGTGAGTTGGCTCGCTAACATTTGATATGCAATCGCACCGTGTGGTTCGCATAAGTAACCTAAGTTATTCATTGCATTTAAGGCTTGCTCGGTTTGTGGATCGGTGAGCATTCCAGAAGAAAGCTCGCTTAAATGCCACTGATTACGTTTAAACAATTCCTCAACACGAGGCCAGTTATTCGGACGGCTCACGTCCATTGCGTTAGAAAGGGTTGCAACGGTTGGGTTAGGTTGCCATAACCCTGATTGCAAATAGCGTGGTACGGTGTCATTCGCATTCGTTGAAGCAATAAAACGTTTGATCGGCAAACCTAAACTTTTGGCGATTAAGCCTGCGGTTAGATTACCAAAATTGCCACTTGGCACGGATACCACAAGGTTATTACGTTTCTCTTTTGGCAACTGAGCCACAGCCTCAAAATAGTAACAAATTTGAGCCAATAAACGGCTGATATTGATTGAGTTTGCGGAGTTTAAACCGATGGTTTCTCGTAACGCTTTATCGTCAAAAGCCTGTTTTACTAAGGCTTGGCAATCATCAAAATCGCCCTTGATAGCAACGGTGCGAATATTTTTACCCAGCGTGCAGAATAATTTTTCCTGTAACGGACTGATTTTGCCTTTTGGATATAAGATCACAACCTCAATATTTTCTAAGCCATAAAATGCGTGAGCCACCGCCGCCCCTGTGTCGCCTGATGTCGCAGTTAAAATAGTAATTTTTTGATCAGAACTAACCGCTTTCAAGGCTTGTGCCATAAAGCGTCCGCCAAAATCTTTAAAAGCTAAGGTTGGACCGTGAAAAAGTTCTAAGGCGTAAATATTATCTGTCACTTTTTCAAGGGGAGCGGGGAAAGTAAAGGCATTTTTAATCGCAGTATTTAACGTTTCTTTTGGTAATTCATCGCCGATTATTGCCCCTAAAATCGCTTGGCTACGCTCAACTAACGGCATTGCTAACAGTTCATCAATGTTATCTAATTTAGGTAAAATCTCAGGAAAAAACAGCCCTTGATCCTTGCCTAATCCTTGACGCACTGCCTGTGCAAAGTTCACTTGCTCTTCTGGGTGTTTGATGTTGTATAAGTTCATTTCCGTTCCTTTTTATTTTAATTTTTTGAACAAAAATGATTTTAGCCATTCAAAGGTGATCCGTAAACTGAAAAATGATTATTTTTTATGTATAATGTGAAGTAATCAGAAATTGATAATAATTGATTTTTTGTAGGGGCGGATTTAATGTGCATAGCGAATGGAATATCCGCCCGCAATGTGCGGTTTACTAATGTGAAATAAAATGATAAAAATTTGTCATTTCATAAGCTCGCTACATATAGTTTTTGTTAAAATTTTATATTGAGCAACGGGAGGATATACGCTTCGTTAATCCTTCCCTACGAGAACTACACTAATATAAGCGGTCATATTTCAATTAAAATTTACCATTTTTAAATAACGAGAAAATTATGTTTGAAAATTTATCCGATAGACTTTCCCAAACCCTTAAAAACATCAGTGGCAAAGGGCGTTTAACCGAAGACAATATTAAAGACACGCTCCGCGAAGTGCGTATGGCATTGCTTGAAGCGGACGTAGCGTTACCTGTGGTTCGTGAATTTATCAACAAGGTAAAAGAGCGTGCGATTGGTGTTGAAGTCAATAAAAGCCTAACGCCGGGTCAAGAATTCGTTAAAATTGTTCAGGCTGAGCTTGAAAATGCAATGGGCGAGGCAAACGAAGGGCTAAACCTTGCAAGCCAACCGCCAGCGGTTATTTTAATGGCGGGTTTACAGGGTGCAGGTAAAACCACCTCTGTGGGTAAATTATCTAAATTCTTAAAAGAAAAACATAAGAAAAAAGTCTTGGTGGTGTCTGCCGACGTTTATCGTCCTGCGGCGATCAAACAGTTAGAAACCCTAGCGAGTGATTTAGATATTGCTTTCTTCCCAAGTGAAACCAGCCAAAAACCGACAGAAATCGCAACAGCAGCTTTAAAACACGCAAAATTAAATTTCTTTGATGTGTTGATTGTGGATACGGCGGGTCGCTTACACGTTGATAGCGAAATGATGGACGAAATCAAACAAATTCATCAGGTGCTAAATCCGATTGAAACCTTATTCACTGTGGACGCAATGACAGGTCAAGATGCGGCGAATACCGCAAAAGCCTTTAATGAGGCGTTGCCTTTAACAGGGGTTATCTTAACCAAAGTGGACGGGGACGCACGTGGTGGTGCGGCGTTATCGATTCGTCAAATCACAGGTAAACCGATTAAATTCTTGGGTGTGGGCGAAAAAACTGACGCCTTAGAACCTTTCCACCCTGATCGTATCGCCTCTCGTATTTTAGGTATGGGGGATGTGCTTTCTCTGATTGAGGATTTAGAGAAAACCGTCGATCGTGAAAAAGCCGAGAAAATGGCGAAAAAATTCAAGAAAGGTGATGCGTTTACCCTTGAAGATTTCCGTGAGCAGCTGATTGAAATGAAAAAAATGGGCGGAATGATGTCAATGCTTGATAAATTACCGGGTGCGAAAAATCTGCCTGCGAATGTAAAAAATCAAGTGGACGATAAAATGTTCCATAAAATGGAAGCGATCATCAACTCAATGACCTTAAAAGAGCGTGCTGATCCATCGATTATCAAAGGATCACGCCGTAAACGTATCGCTATGGGATCGGGTACGAAGGTGCAAGATGTCAATAAATTACTCAAACAGTTCGACGATATGCAAAAAATGATGAAAAAAATGCGTAAAGGCGGAATGAGTAAAATGATGCGTGGTATGCAAGGAATGATGGGCGGTGCTGGCGGAATGGGCGGCTTAGGCGGTCTTGGTGGAATGTTTGGCGGACGTCGTTAAATTTAACCGTAGAGCCAGAGTATGCTCTGGCTATATCTATTATTTTTATAAAATTTGCAAATTGTAAAGAATTGTAAATTTAGTTGTGAAATAAATGAGAATTGTTATCATTACCGCACTTAAAAAATAATAGGTAATCACTCCAACTCTTTGCACCTTATCACCCCCACAAGATAAGGTGCTTTTTTTTCGCCTTTTTTTTCTATTCTCGCTATAATAACCGAATGTTAATTTTAAACTTTTTACTTTAAGGAAATATATGTCTATTGAAACTCAACTTGCCGAATTAAAACGTGGCGTAGAAGATATTTATTCAGAAAATGATTTAATTGAAAAATTAAAAGAAAACCGTCCATTACGCATTAAATTAGGGGCTGATCCAACCGCACCAGACATCCATTTAGGGCATACGGTAGTATTAAATAAATTACGTCAATTCCAACAGTTAGGTCACGAAGTGTATTTCTTAATTGGGGATTTCACAGGTATGGTTGGCGATCCATCAGGTAAAAATGCGACTCGTCCACCTTTAACCAAAGAAGATGTGTTACGCAATGCGGAAACCTATAAATCTCAAATTTTTAAAATTTTAGACCCTGAAAAAACCAAAGTAGTATTTAACTCAGAATGGTTAAGCCAGCTGGGAACAGAAGGAATGATTCGCCTTGCGTCTAACTATACCGTTGCGCGTATGTTAGAACGTGATGATTTCAAAAAACGTTTTGCAAATAATCAATCTATCGCCATCCACGAATTTATGTATCCATTATTACAAGGTTACGATTCAGTGGCATTAGAGGCGGACGTAGAATTAGGTGGAACAGACCAAACATTCAACCTATTAGTAGGACGTGAATTGCAAAAATCGAACGGGCAAAAACCACAGGTTGCAATGACATTACCATTGCTTGAAGGCTTAGACGGCGAGAAAAAAATGTCTAAATCATTAGGTAACTACATCGGTGTTTCTGACACGCCAAGCGAGATGTTTGGTAAAGTGATGTCAATTTCTGATGAGTTAATGTGGCGTTGGTACGACTTGCTTTCATTCCGTTCATTAGAAGAAATTGCAAAATTCAAAGAAGAAGTGACCGCTGGTCGCAATCCTCGTGATGTGAAAATTCTGTTAGCCAAAGAAATTATCGCTCGCTTCCATTCAGATGCTGACGCTGACGCGGCGGAGCAAGAGTTTATCAACCGTTTCCAAAAAGGGGCAATGCCTGACGATATGCCTGAATTCACTTTTGAAGGCGAAATGGGATTAGCGAGCTTATTAAAAGAAGCAGGATTATCGCCTTCAACCTCAGAGGCAATGCGTTCTGTGAAAGGTGGCGGTGTACGAATTGATGGCGAGAAAGTGGAAGATCCACGTTTAACCATCAAGGCTGGGACAACGGCGGTTTATAATGTCGGTAAACGTAAATTTGCTCGTGTTACTGTAAAATAAGCGGTCAAATTTTTTTAACTTTTTGCAAAATTAGTCGGTAGGTACAGGGTTTTACTCTGTACCTACGATTTTCATACAACCAATAAAATAATTAACAATGATAGATTTTCGTCCTTTTTACCAACAATTAGCGACAAGTTCGCTTTCTCACTGGCTTGAAACCTTACCTTTACAAATGAAACAGTGGCAAACCCAAGCTCACGGTGATTTTGATAAGTGGGAAAATGCCTTGAAACATTTGCCTGTAAAAGCGGGAACAATTGATTTAAAAGAGAGTGTAACCGCAACGGCGAATGAACCTTTATCCGAAGGGGAAAAGCAACGTTTTATCCATAATTTGAAACTGTTGAAACCGTGGCGAAAAGGGCCCTATCATTTGTATGATGTGCATATTGATTGCGAATGGCGTTCTGATTTCAAATGGGATCGTGTGTTGCCTCACTTATCGCCATTAAAAGATCGCACCATTTTAGATGTGGGTTGTGGCAGTGGCTATCATATGTGGCGAATGGTGGGCGAAGGGGCAAGATTAGTGGTCGGCATTGATCCAACGGATTTATTTTTATGTCAGTTTGAGGCGGTGCGTAAGTTATTAAATAACAATCGCCAAGCCCATTTAATCCCTATGGGCATTGAAGAAATGCAACCGCTGAAAGCCTTTGATACGGTGTTTTCAATGGGCGTGTTATATCATCGAAAATCGCCATTTGACCATTTTTTACAGCTAAAAAATCAGTTACGCAAAGGAGGCGAGTTAGTGCTTGAAACCTTAGTGATTGATGGTGATGTCAATGATGTGCTTGTGCCAAGCGATCGCTATGCAAAAATGCGAAATATCTATTTTATCCCGTCTGTGCCAGCTCTGATTAGTTGGTTGGAAAAAGCGGGATTTAAAAATGTACGTTGTGTTGATGAGGCGGTAACAACGATCGAAGAACAGCGTCGCACCGAATGGATCGACACTGAATCCCTTGAAGACTTTTTAGATCCACGGGATCATTCTAAAACGATTGAAGGTTATCCTGCACCGAAACGTGCCGTGATTATTGCGAATGCTTGATAACATTAAGCGATAGTAATGAATGGTAGGGGGGCATTAGTAAACTTGTTTGCGTATATGCTCCCGAATGCTATTCTATTTTACGGGAGGATATTCCATTCGCATTGCTCATTCAATCCTCCCCTACGGAAAACTATTTTTATAAGAAATTATCTTCTTGTAAATTTTTATAAAAATATGACCGCTTATCAAAGATATTGTAGGGGAGCATTAGCAAACTTGTTGGCGTATATGCTCCCGAACACTATTCTATTTTGCGGGAGTATATTTCATTCGCTACGCTCATTTAATGCTCCCCTATATTTTCAAATGCGTATTTATTTACAGCTCAATTTTACTCAAAATAAAATCAATATCCTTATCGCCACGTCCTGATAAATTCACTAATAATTTAGCTTCTTTTGGCAATGTTGGGGCAATTTTCATCGCATAAGCCACAGCGTGAGAAGATTCTAAGGCAGGAATAATCCCTTCAAAGCGAGAGAGAGCCATAAATGCGTCCAAGCATTCATCATCGGTAGCACTTTCATAAAAAGCTTGTTTGGTATCTTTTAAATAAGAGTGAACAGGTCCAACACCGGGATAATCTAATCCTGAGGCAATGGAATGCACGGGTGCTGGGTTGCCGTTTTCATCAAGTAATACATAGCATTTAAACCCTTGAATTTCGCCTTTTACCCCTTTGGTCATTGTGGCGGCGTGATAAGGTGTATCTAAACCTTTTCCAGCTGGCTCAACACCGACTTTATCCACATTCTCATCGGTAATAAAACCGCTGAATAATCCGATGGCATTTGAGCCACCACCGATACAAGCGATCACTTTATCCGGTAATTGGTTGGTCATTTCTAAAAATTGAGCTCGTGCCTCCGATCCAACTATTGATTGAAAATAGCTGACCATTTCAGGATAAGGTGCTGGACCAACCACTGAGCCAATCGCAAATAAACTGGTGTCTAGTTCTTTTAAATAGGCATTAAATGCACTGTCCACCGCCTCTTTCAGTGTACCTGCACCCTCAGAAACAGGGACTAATTTTGCCCCTAAAATTTTCATTCGGCTGACATTTGGGGCTTCTTTTTGGATATCCACAATCCCCATATGAATTTCACATTTTAATCCCATTAACGCGGCTGCTGTGGCTAATGCAACACCATGTTGCCCTGCCCCTGTTTCAGCGATAACTTTGGTTTTGCCCAGTTTTTTAGCTAATAAAACCTCGCCTAAACAGTGATTGATTTTATGTGCACCGGTATGGTTTAAATCTTCTCGTTTTAAATAGATTTGCGCCCCACCGCAGTGTTCACTTAAACGTCTTGCGTGATAAATTGGGCTTGGACGACCTACAAAGGTTTGGCGAAGACGTTGCATTTCAGCGTGAAATTCAGGTTCTTGAATTAACTCTCTAAATCCCTGCTCAATTTCTTGCAATGCTTTTGCCAGTTCAGGGTGCTGAATTTTGCCTCCAAATTCGCCGAAAAAGCCGTTATCGTCTGGTAAAATGATAGGAGCGAGTGCATAACCGATATTTTGTGTCGTATTATTTTGATGTGTTGTCATTTTTCTTTTCCTCTTTGTTGTATTTGTGTATTAGTTCAATGGTACAAAAATAAAAGAAAAGATCAACCTATTTTTGGTTGAAAAATAAACGGTTGAAGAAAAATAACTATTGTAATATTTTTAAGACTTTTTGATACTCTTTAGATTGAGCCAATAATATTCTGGCAGATTGTTTTAGTTTGTTCACATCTTCTTTTGGCAAATACAGTGAAGTGTCGATATTAAGCATTTCAGTACGTAGTTGTGAAGGGGGCAGATCTTTTAAATTTAAACTTATAAAATAAGCCTTAATCTCATGCTGTTTAGTATTCCATTCTTCAATGAGATTTTTAAAACTATTTAAGGTATTTTGCGTGTTATTATCAATAGGCACATTGATAATTGAGTTTACAATGTCTGATGTACTAGGAATATCTGCTGACTTATCAATTTCATTCACCATTTGATTTTGTGCATTCACATTGATCACAATCACATTTTTTAAATTGGCTTGTTTTAAATGCCCATTAACGCCTTTTGAACCAAACATATCATAAACATCTAATAAGCTACGTAAGCCAAGATTATCCGTTAATCCACCATCGACTAAGTGAATAAAAGGGCGTTCATCGCTATGTTTATATAAATCTACTTGGGATTTTAATCTTTCCATTCCTTTTAAATTACCTTTAACACTCATCATCTGAGAAGCGGTATTGTAGAAACATTGTCCGCCATTATTATTAAAGGTTAAAGGGCTAAATATTAAAGGGACAGAACTTGATGCTGCAACTGCTCGAGCGATTTTGACTTTCTCTAAGTTGAGGCACAATAAATCAAAGTATTCCTGTGTAAAGTTAATACGCTGTCCTGCTTTCATATCAGTTGCACTAATTACGGCAAATGGGCCTTGACGATGATATTGTAAATCAGCAAAGGTTTTATTTTTGAAAAGAGCAAGATTAAGCTGCTCTTCAAGTAAATCCCCTCTGCCAAATTGAGGCGAAGTCAGGCGTGACATACTTGATGTCGAAAAAAGTTTGCTCATCATTTGCTTTTGGAAATTTGTTTTTAGAAAGTTTTTTTCAAATGTAGGTACAACATTTTTACCTTCTAGGGAAAAATAAGCAGCGAGTACTGAACCACCCGAAACGCCATAAACTAAGTCAACATTTTCTAATAATGTGTTCCCCTTAGCGGTCGGATTTATTGGCGTTTTTGCAAATTCTTCTAATACACCATAGCCTAGTGACGCAGCACGATTTCCGCCCCCTGAAAACATCATAATAATTAAATTTTCACTTTTTTTATTTTCTAAAACGGCATTGTAAAGGCGATAGCCTCGAGCAAGATCGATACGAGAAATTGTTTCTACAGGTTGATATTTTATCGAGCTACAAGCAGATAAAAATAATATTGTAGTAAAAAACGTAAATAATGAGCCTTTTTTCATCATATAAACCTTGTGTAATTGCCTTCAAAGAGAGTCGATTTATAGCATATTTTTAATCACTTGCCATAAACGATGTGCGATTTGTTTGTAATATTCTAACTTAGTACAAAGTATAGATAAAAAAATTCTATTTTTTAGGCAAATTTTTGTGATTGAGCTCACAGAAATAGTAAATAACAGTTTACCATTAACAGTTTAATTGCTACTTTTTAACAAAATTTTTACAAAATAGTTAGGAGTAATGTGTTATGTCTTTTTCATTTTCTAAAAAATATCCTCAATTACGCCGTGAGATTACTGCTTTTTATCGCCTTGATGAAAAAACAGCGGTGGATAATTTATACCAAACACTTGATTTTACCCCTGAGCAAGAAAATAACATTCAAAAAAACGCTGTTAATTTAATCAATAAAGTCCGTAATATTAAGAAAAACAAATACGCTATTGATGCTTTAATGCAAGAGTTTTCACTTGGCGATGATGAAGGGATTGCCTTGATGTGCTTGGCGGAAGCTTTATTACGTATTCCTGATGATAAAACCCGTGATGAATTGATCCACGATAAATTGATAGAGGGTAATTGGGATAGCCATATTGGGCATTCAAATTCCTTTTTTATCAATGCCGCGAGTTATGGTTTATTGTTAGGAAAAAAATTAAGTAAAACCTTTGATGAAAAAGAGCTTTCGAATGCGTTAACCCGTAGTTTTGCTCGTTTTTCTGCCCCAGTAATGCGACAAGCAATGTTACAGGCAATGCGAGTATTGGGTTCGCAGTTTGTTACAGGGACAGATATCAATAATGCATTAAGTCGTGTTCAAAAACGTATTGAAAAGGGCTTCTGTTTCTCCTTTGATATGCTTGGCGAAGCAGCAATGACTGCTGAAGATGCAGAGCGTTATTTCCAAGATTATGTCAATGCGATTGAAGCCGTCGGCAAAAATTCAGGCGAGAAAGACGTTTATCAATCTAACGGTATTTCCGTTAAATTATCCGCAATCCACCCACGTTATTTCCGCTCGCAATATGATCGTGTGATGAATGAGCTTTATCCAAAATTAAAACAGTTAATGTTATTGGGTAAAAAATATAATATTGGGATCAACATTGATGCAGAGGAGGCAAGCCGTTTAGAACTTTCCTTAGATTTGGTGGAAAAACTGTTAGATGAGCCAGAATTAAAAGGCTTTAAAGGAATTGGTTTTGTGATTCAAGCCTATTCAAAACGTTGTCCGAAAGTAATTGATTATCTGATTGAGTTGGCTCGTGAAAAACAAGGGCATTTAATGATTCGCTTGGTAAAAGGGGCATATTGGGATAGCGAAATTAAATGGGCTCAAACGGAAGGTTTGGAAGGATTCCCTGTTTATACTCGAAAAAATCACACCGATATTTCTTATCTTGCCTGTGCCAAAAAATTATTAACTGCACAAGATGTAATTTATCCACAATTTGCGACCCATAACGTACAGAGCCTGTGTACAATTTACGAATTAGGCAAAGGTAAAAATTACGAGTTTCAATGTTTACACGGAATGGGCGAGAATTTATATGATAATGTGGTCGGCAAAGAGAATTTTGATCGCTTAGTGCGAGTGTATGCCCCTGTGGGGACGCACGAAACCTTGTTGGCTTATTTGGTACGTCGTTTATTAGAAAATGGGGCAAATTCATCATTTGTTCATCAGCTTGTGGACGAAACTATTCCGGCGGAGCAACTTGTTACCGCCCCTTGGAAATTGTATGAGCAATCGCAAGGCAATCCAAATAAAGCAGTGAAATTGCCGTTAGACATTTTTAGTGAGCGTAAAAATTCACAAGGGTTTGATTTAACAAATGAATTTACTCTGGAGAAATTAGAGCAAGGTTTTAATAATGCCGAGCTACAAGTGGTCAATTCTTTGGTAAATTTTGCAAATGATCAACTTCATTGTGAAAGCCATTCGGTGTTTAATCCTGCAGATACAACAGAAAAAGTGGGCGATGTGGCATTCTGTAATATTGAAATGATCCCACAAGTTTTTGAGGAAGCTACAACATTGGATTGGCAACAATTTAGTGCCACAGAAAAAGCAACAGTATTGCAAAAAACCGCTGATTTATATGAGCAACATTTTGATTTGTTGATGAAAATTACGATCTTAGAAGCAGGCAAAACCTTACCAAATGCGATTGCTGAATTACGAGAAGCGGTCGATTTTTTACGTTATTATGCAACTCAATTAGAAAAATTAGATCAGCTCGGTAAACTTGCTGAACCACGTGGCAAAATTTTATGTATTTCCCCTTGGAACTTCCCACTTGCGATTTTTACGGGGCAAATCGCTGCCAGTTTAGCGGCAGGAAATGCGGTGATTGCAAAACCTGCTGAACAAACCTCAATGGTGGCTTTTGCTGCGACACAACTCTTTTATCAAGCAGGATTACCTCGCAGTGCTTTACAATTAGTGTTAGGGGCAGGCGATATTGGGGCAGCATTGTCTAAACAGCCTTTTGATGGCGTAGTGTTTACGGGTTCAACGGAAGTCGCAAAACTGATCAATGAACAGTTAGCCCAAGCGGATAACGATCCGATTTTTATCGCAGAAACAGGCGGACAAAATGTGCTAGTGGTCGATTCATCGGCATTGGCGGAGCAAGTGGTCGCTGATGTGTTAAATTCTGCTTTTGACAGTGCAGGGCAACGCTGTTCGGCATTACGTGTGTTATTGGTTCAACAAGAAGTAGCGAATAAATTGTATAAAATGCTAAGTAGAGCGATGGCAGAATTAAAAGTCGGCAATCCACAAGGGCTGAATACAGATGTTGGGCCTGTGATTGATCAAGAGGCAAAAGAAAATCTTGAAAATCATAAACAGAAAATGCGTCAGGTTGCAAAACGTTATGTGGAATTAGATACGCCAAATGAGGGGTATTTTGTTGCCCCTGCTCTTTATCAGTTAGACAACCTCGCTCAATTAGAAAGAGAAGTGTTTGGACCGATCTTGCATTTAGTTGCTTATCAAAAAGAGAATTTAGGGCAAATTTTAGAGGAAGTGAACGCAAAAGGCTACGCATTAACGGGCGGTTGCCATAGTCGTATTCAGAAACAGATAAAATTTGTTGAGAAAAATCTGAATTGTGGTAATTTCTATATCAATAGAAATATTGTCGGTGCGGTTGTTGGCGTGCAACCTTTTGGTGGACACAGTCTTTCAGGGACAGGTCCAAAAGCGGGAGGTGAATTTTATATTCAACGTTTAACCAAAAGCACACAATATTACAGCCAGTTTGGCAATGACATTGAACTTGCAACCCAAACACCACTGCTAGAAAGTATTACAGGAGAAGATAATTCTCTTGCTTATTTACCTTGTGAAGTGGCTATCTTAGATGGTTCTTTGGAACAATCTCAATCTGTTGCTCAAAAACTTTTAAATGCAGGTTTTAGTATTTTAGTTGAGCCACAGCATCCTCTGGCAAGATTAGGTCTTAAAAATGTTCGTGTGGCAACGACCTTAGGGCATTGTCAAAAGGGTGTTTATTTAGAAAATTTAACCAAAGAGCAGCGTGTTTGGTTAGCTCAAAATAGCCAAGCTATTTTTAAATGTTATGATTGGCGAGAAACACAAGATTTAATGCCATTATATGATGAGTTTTCTCGTAGTGAGAATACTACCGCAGCAGGTGGTAATGCCTCGTTGATGGCTTCACAAGAACAATAAACAACACAGGAGATTTTATGCAAATTTATATTACGTTTGGGCTATATTTAGCCATTATTTTAGGAATAGGGATTTATGCCTATCGTTCCACTAATAATTTTGATGATTACATCTTAGGTGGACGAAAAATGGGAGGCTTTGTGACCGCAATGTCTGCGGGAGCATCGGATATGTCTGGTTGGCTATTGATGGGCTTACCAGGTGCAATTTTTGTATCTGGTTTATCAGAAGCGTGGATTGCAGTGGGTTTAACCATTGGAGCATATTTCAACTATCGTATCGTAGCTGGACGATTACGTATTTTTACTGAAAGCTATAAAAATGCCTTAACCCTACCAGAATTTTTTGCACAACGTTTTCCTTATCAAAAGAAAGCCTTAAAACTGATTTCATCATCAATCATTCTATTTTTCTTTACAATTTATTGTGCATCAGGTGTGGTTGCAGGGGCAAAATTATTCCAAAGTTTATTAGGACTTGAATATTCAACGGCTCTTTGGTTAGGGGCATTAGCCACCATCGCTTATACCTTTATTGGCGGTTATTTAGCAGTCTCTTGGAGTGATACAATCCAAGCAACCTTAATGTTCTTTGCATTACTGCTTGCACCGGTAATGGTAATGGTAAATTTAAGCTGGGCAGAGATAAACACCGCCCTTGAATTAAAATCACAAGCAACACATATTCCTTATTCAAACTGGTTGCATAATGTTTCTGGGATTGGTGTTATTTCAGCAATGGCGTGGGGCTTAGGCTACTTTGGACAACCGCATATTCTCGCACGTTTTATGGCAGCAGATTCATTACACTCATTGGATAAAGCACGCCGTATTGGGATCACTTGGATGGTACTATGTTTAGGTGGTGCGGTTGCTGTGGGTTACTTTGGGCTTGCTTACTTTACCGCAAACAATCTTGAATTAAAAAATGCCGAAACCATCTTTATTGAGCTGTCTAAATTGATGTTCAATCCTTGGATTGTTGGTGTGGTGCTTTCAGCGATTTTAGCGGCGGTAATGAGTACCTTATCGGCACAGTTATTGATGTGTTCAGCAGCGATTACCGAAGATTTTTATAAAGGATTTATCCGTACTTCTGCATCAAGTAAAGAGCTAGTGTGGGTTGGACGTGCAATGGTATTACTGATTGCATTAGTAGCGATTGCTATCGCACAAGATCCAAATTCTAAGGTAATGGGATTAGTGTCTTATGCGTGGGCAGGATTTGGTGCTGCTTTTGGTCCAGTAATTATCTTATCCCTTTTCAACCGTAATATCAGCTCAAAAGCAGCCCTTTACGGAATGTTATCAGGAGCGATCACAGTTGTTATTTGGAAACCAATGATTCAATATTTCGGTTGGTCTGATTTAGCAAATCTTTATGAAATCATTCCAGGTTTCTTAATGTGTTCATTTATCACATTAACCTCATCAATTTTTGACCCTGTGAATCCAAAAGTAGCAGAGCAATTTGATAAAGCCTTAGTGGAATTTGGTAATAGAGAGTAATTTTGTAAGCACGTTATTAAAATAGGCTAAATGGTAATAAATCATTTAGCCTATTTTTTATTAAGGTGTGTATGAACTCGATATTTCAATTTTTAATTAGCGAGAAAGCACTACTCTATATTTAGCCTTACCACTACGCACTCTTTCAATTGCTTCATTGATATTATCAAACGAATATTCTTCAATGATAGGTTTAATATTATGTTGCTGAGCGAAATCTAGCATTTTAGCAATAGTTGAAGGGCTACCGACTAACGAGCCAGAAATGGAACGTTGTGAACCGATTAAGCCTGTTGCTGCAATATCTAATGGTTCAAGGGTTGCACCCACAAAATGTAAACGCCCTTTTGGTTTTAAGGTACTGATATAGCTATTCCAATCAAGCTTTACATTTACGGTTGAAATAATCAGATCAAATTTACTTGCAGCTTGTTGAATTTCAGCCACATCTCGAGAGTTAATGGTATGATGAGCCCCCATTTCTAAGGCTTCTTTGGCTTTTTCAGGGCTTGATGTAAACGCCGTAACTTCACAGCCCCACGCATTTAAAAATTGCAATGCGATATGTCCTAATCCACCAATACCGATCACAGCCACTTTATCTGTTGGCTTGATATCAAATTGCACTAGTGGATTAAATACTGTTACACCCCCACAGAACAACGGTCCTGCTGATTTTAGTTCTATATTTTCAGGCAATGCAACTACACTTTTTGCGTCAGCACGCACTTGCTCAGCAAAGCCGCCATAGTGAGAAATAATGGTTGGTTGAGCATTACGACATAAATTTTCATCAGCACTATGACACATTGCACATTCGCCACAATAACCACTATGCCAGCCTAAGCCAACGATTTGTCCTAGATGAAAGCCTTTCACGTTTTCACCCATTTGCTTGATCGTGCCAATCACTTCGTGTCCAGCCACTAGGGGATATTGTGAAATTCCCCATTCATTATCAATCATACTTAAATCACTGTGACAAATACCACAATGCTTCACATCAATTTCAACTTCATTTTGCCCTAATTGCCCAGCATCATATTCAAAAGGAACGAGCTTTCCACCAGCTTCATTCACAGCGTATGCTTTAATCATATTTTTCTCCCATCATTATATGTAGTCTGACATTATGACCTATTTTTAGTAAGAATAAAGGTGATAAATTACAAAATTTTTTTGTTAAAAAGACAATAATAAGCGGTCATATTTTTTTGAATATTTACAAATTCTTTTTTACCCCTTGAAATTTACGGCATTCATCACAATTTAATAAAAATCTTTTTAAGAAAACTTTTTATGAAAACTAAGGAATAACAATGACAACTATTGTATGTGTACGTCGTGATGGCAAAGTAGCAATGGGGGGCGATGGTCAAGCCACGCTCGGTAACTGTGTGGAAAAAGGCACAGTAAGAAAAGTGCGTAAAATGTATCAAGATAAAGTGATCACAGGGTTTGCTGGTTCAACGGCAGACGCTTTTATTTTACGTGAATTATTCGAGCGAAAATTAGAACTTCATCAAGGGCATTTAGTGAAGTCCGCCGTAGAATTAGCCAAAGAGTGGCGTTCCGATCGTGCATTACGTCGTTTAGAAGCAATGATGATCGTTGCCAATGAAAGCGAATTTTTATTAGTTTCAGGTAGTGGCGATGTGATTGAGCCTGAAAGCGATGTGTTAGCGATCGGCTCGGGGGGGAATTATGCAAAATCCGCTGCCCTTGCATTGTTAAGAAACAGCGAATTATCAGCTAAAGAAATTGTTGCAGAGTCATTAAAAGTGGCGGGCGAAATCGATATTTACAGCAACAGCAACCATATTATTGAAGAAATTGAAAAATAGGAACAGATTATGTCAATGACACCTCGTGAGATTGTATCAGAATTAGATGCTCATATTATCGGGCAAAAAGAAGCTAAACGTGCCGTAGCGATTGCATTGCGTAACCGCTGGCGTCGTATGCAATTACCAGAAGATTTACGCCAAGAAGTCACCCCAAAAAATATTTTAATGATTGGACCTACCGGTGTAGGTAAAACAGAAATTGCACGCCGTTTAGCGAAATTAGCTAACGCCCCTTTTGTGAAAGTGGAAGCAACCAAATTTACCGAAGTGGGTTATGTGGGTAAGGAAGTTGATGCGATCATTCGTGATTTAGCCGATGTTTCAATGAAATTAGTGCGTGAACAAGCGATTGAAAAAAATCGTTTCCGTGCTGAAGAAGCAGCGGAAGAGCGTATTTTAGATGTATTACTGCCACCAGCCAAAGATCAATGGGGTAACAGTGAAGACACCAATACAAGCAATTCAACTCGCCAAGTTTTCCGTAAAAAATTGCGTGAAGGTCAATTAGATGACAAAGAGATTGAAATTGATATCGCTGCCCAAGTGAGTGTAGAAATTATGACACCACCGGGAATGGAAGAGATGACGTCGCAATTACAATCCCTGTTTGAAGGCGTATCCCCAAGCAAAAAGAAAAAACGCAAAATGAAAATCAAAGACGCGTTTAAAGTGTTAATTGACGAAGAAGCGGCAAAATTAGTTAATCCAGAAGAGTTAAAACAGCAAGCGATTGAAGCGGTGGAACAGCACGGTATCGTGTTTATCGACGAGATCGATAAGATTTGTAAAAAATCTGAGCATAGTGGTGGCGATGTCTCTCGTGAAGGTGTGCAACGTGATTTACTACCAATCATTGAAGGTAGCTCAGTAAACACCAAACACGGCATTGTAAAAACGGATCACATTTTATTTATCTGTTCAGGTGCATTCCAAGTGGCTCGCCCATCTGATTTATTACCTGAATTACAAGGTCGTTTACCTATTCGTGTTGAATTGAAATCCCTTACTCAAAACGATTTTGAACGTATTTTAACTGAGCCAAATGCATCATTAACCTTACAATACAAAGAGTTAATGAAAACCGAAGGCGTTGAAATTGAGTTTACCGAAGACGGTATCAGCCGAATTGCACAATCTGCATTCCACGTGAATGAAAAAACGGAAAATATCGGTGCAAGACGTTTGCATACTGTATTAGAACGCTTAATGGATAACATTTCTTTCAATGCAAGCGAACGCTCAGGCGAGAAAATTGTGATTGACCAAGAATTCGTTGCCAAAGAGCTTGATGATGTGGTTGAGAATGAAGATTTAAGTCGTTATATTTTATAGTTTAAAACGTTGTAGAGGTGGCATTAGCAAACTTGTTTGCGTATATCCACTCATTACTTGATATAAAATTATATTGATATTTAAGCGGTTATATTTGATCAGAAATTTGCAAATTTTGATTAAAATATTACCGCTTTACTTTTATACATTATTACTTTTTCAAACAAAACGGTAGCTCTTTCAGTAAAAGAACCACCGTTTTTTCATTTAAGAAACAATGTATTAAATAATCCTAGCCACGTCCACCGACCGTGATTTTATCTAATTTAACCGTCGGTTGCCCCACGCCCACTGGCACGCTTTGTCCTTCCTTGCCACAAGTGCCGACACCTTTGTCTAATTCCATTGCGGTGCCGACCATTGAAACTTGTTGCATTGCTTCAATACCGCTACCGATTAAGGTTGCACCCGTAACTGGTTTGGTAATTTTGCCTTTTTCAATTAAATAGGCTTCTGAGGTTGAGAAAACGAATTTTCCAGAGGTAATATCCACTTGTCCACCGCTGAAATGAGGGGCGTATAAGCCTTTATCCACTGAGGCGATCATATCCTCAAAGCTGTCTTTTCCTTCGGTTAAATAGGTGTTTGTCATTCGTGGCATTGGTAAATGGGCATAAGATTCACGTCGCCCGTTTCCTGTTGGAGCAACACCCATTAAACGTGCATTGAGTTTATCTTGCATATAGCCTTTTAAAATGCCGTTTTCAATTAGAACATTACGCTGTGAAGGTACGCCTTCATCATCAACGGTAATTGAACCACGTTTATTGGCGATAGTGCCATCATCCACAATAGTACAAAGTGGCGAAGTGACTTGCTGTCCGATTCTGTCGGTAAAAAGTGAGGATTCTTTACGGTTGAAGTCGCCCTCTAAACCGTGTCCTACCGCTTCGTGTAATAAAATTCCCGGCCAACCAGCCCCTAAAATAATGGGCATTACACCCGCTGGGGCAGTGATGGCGGTTAAATTTACTAAGGCTTGGCGAACTGCCTCTTTTGCCATTTCAATCGCACGGATTTCGCCGTTTGCGTTTGGTTCTAAGAAATAATTAAGTGATAAGCGTCCGCCTGCACCACAACCCCCACGTTCACGTTTACCGTTTTGTTCCATTAAAACCGACACCGATAAGCGAATTAACGGGCGGATATCCGCCGCTAATGTGCCATCGGTAGCGGCCACCAGAACTTCTTCATACAGTGCGGAAAGTCCTGCGTTTACTTGGATCACGCGAGGGTCTTCAGCTCGAGCAGTTTTGTCAATTAAATGCAGTAACTCAACTTTTTGTTCACGAGCAAGGCTTTCAAGTGGGTTGATGGCAGGGTAGCGTGAAATGGCTTGGGTTTGTTTAAAAGGTTGAATTTTTAAACGCCCTTGTTCATTAGTAATGCTTCTCGCTGCCGTTGCACACTGTTCCAGTTGTTGAAAATTGATTTGATCCGTATAAGCGAACCCTGTTTTCTCGCCTGAAACGGCTCTGACACCTACGCCTCGATCAATGTAAAAGCCCCCTTCTTTGATGATACTGTCTTCTAACGACCAGCTTTCATCCATACTGAGTTGGAAAAACAGGTCGCCGTAGTCAATATGGCGGCTCGCAAAAATATCCAAAATATTGCAAATTTTAGATAATTCTAGACCGCTTGGGGCAAGTAAACTTTGAGAGACTTTATTTAATAACATTTTGTTCCTTTTTAATGGATAGCTTTAATGAAGTACTCTTGCTTTGATTGTGCCATCGATGGCTTTTAATTTAGCAAGCGTATCTGCAACATCGTCCGCTTCCACGTCAATCACAACATAACCGATTTGTGCGTCGGTTTGTAAATATTGAGCGGCGATATTGGTATTTTCATTCATAAAAATTTGGTTGATTTGATTCATCACACCTGGTTTGTTGGCGTGGATGTGTAATAAGCGTTTTGCACCGCTATGTTCTGGTAAAGAGACTTCTGGGAAATTGACCGCTGAAAGCGTTGAGCCGTTATCTGAATATTTCACAAACTTGCTCGCCACTTCGGTACCGATATTTTCCTGTGCCTCTGAGGTTGAACCACCAATGTGTGGCGTTAAAATGACATTATCAAATTCGCATAATGGTGAGACAAAAGGTTCATCTTTTGAGGCAGGTTCAACAGGGAATACATCAACGCCAGCACCGCGTAATTTACCACTTTTCAGTGCGTCGGCAAGGGCTTGAATATCCACAACTGTGCCACGTGCTGCATTGATGAATACCGCACCGTCTTTGCATTGAGCAAGGCGTTGAGCGTTGATCATATTTTTAGTTGAAGCATTTTCAGGGACGTGTAATGAAATCACATCCGATTCTGCTAACAAGTTTTCTAAGCTTGTCACTTGTTTTGCATTACCTAATGGCAGTTTATTTTCAATATCATAAAAAGAGACTTGCATACCGATCGATTCTGCGATGATACTTAACTGCGAGCCAATATGCCCGTAACCGATAATGCCTAATTTTTTATTACGCACTTCGTTTGCACCAACAGCAGATTTATTCCATAAACCACGATGTACTTCCATATTTGCTTGCACAGCTTTACGCATTAACAAAATAATTTCAGCAAGCACTAATTCAGCCACTGAGCGTGTATTTGAAAAAGGGGCGTTAAAAACGGGGATACCCAAACATTTTGCGGCTTCGGTATCCACTTGGTTGGTGCCGATACAGAAACAACCGATAGCAATCAATTTTTTGGCTTGTAATAAAACCTCCGCACTTAAATGGGTGCGAGAGCGAATGCCGACAAAATGTGCGTCTTTAATTGCCTCAATTAAATCTTCGCCATCAAGGGCTTCTTTATAATAATGAATATTGTTGTATCCCGCTGATTTCAATATATCAACGGCATTTTGGTGTACGCCTTCAAGCAATACAAATTTAATTTTTGATTTATCAAGAGAATTGGTAATTTTCATTATAACTTCCTGTCAGTATTGTGTTTGCTTCCCCCCTTATCGCTAAGGGGGATTTGTAAATTTTTATAAAAAAATGACCGCTTACTTTTGTAAAAAATTACATTTTTTCAACGGTTTTAATGCCTAATAAATCTAAGCCTTGTTTCAAGGTTTTAGAGGTTAAATAAGCTAATTTCAAACGGCTTTGTTTCACGCTTTCTTCCGCACTTAAAATTGGGCAAGCTTCATAGAAGGTAGAGAATGTACCCGCTAATTCATATAAGTATTGACATAAAACGTGTGGTGTCCCTTCTTTGGTGACCACTGTTACCGCTTCTTCAAATTGTAATAATTTTAAGGCTAGGGCACGTTCTTTATCATCGTTGATCACAAGCTCGCCAGATAAAGTTTTAGGATCGATATTAGCACGATTGAAGATTGAACTTACACGGGTATAAGCATATTGCATATAAGGTGCGGTGTTACCTTCAAAACTCAACATATTATCCCAATCAAAAATATAATCTGTGGTACGGTTTTTTGATAAGTCCGCATATTTCACAGAACCAATCGCAACCGCGTCAACCACTGCTTTTTTCTCATCAAGGGTTAAGTTTGGATTTTTTTCTGAAATCAATTTATCTGCACGGCTTTCTGCTTCGTCAAGTAAATCCACTAATTTAACAGTACCGCCTGAACGTGTTTTGAATGGTTTGCCATCTTTACCTAACATCATACCAAAGTAGTGATGTTCAAGGCTGAAACTGTCTGGTACATAGCCCGCTTTACGTGTGATTAACCACGCTTGTTGCATATGTTGTGCTTGACGAGAATCAGAGAAAACTAAGGCACGGTTTGCTTTTAACGTGTGGCAACGATATTTTGCTGCAGCGATATCGGTGGTGGTATAAAGGAATCCGCCGTCACCTTTTTGTACGATTACCCCTAATGGATCGCCATCTTTATTTTTGAATTCATCAAGGTAAACCACATAAGCCCCTTGACTTTCTACCGCTAAACCTTGTGCTTTTAAATCTTCCATAATGTCTGGAAGCATTGGATTATATAAGCTTTCACCCATTACATCATTTTCGGTTAACGTCACGTTTAAACGCTCGTAATTTTTTTGGTTTTGGCTCATCGTTAGATCAACCAATTTACGCCACATTGTATGACAATATTCGTCGCCACCCTGTAGTTTTACCACATAGCCACGTGCTTTTTTCGCAAATTCTTCATCTTCATCATAATGTTTTTTTGCATCACGATAAAATGCTTCTAAGTCACTTAATTCCATTTCTGACGCATCTTCATTTTCCATTTTTTCAAGGTAAGCAATTAACATACCGAACTGCGTTCCCCAGTCACCAATATGGTTCGCACGAATCACTTTATTGCCTAAAAACTCTAATGAACGTACGACGGCATCACCGATAATGGTTGAACGTAAATGTCCTACGTGCATTTCTTTTGCTACGTTTGGCGAAGAGTAGTCAATAACAACGGTTTGCCCTTGATTAAGTTCAATCCCCAGTTTTTCACTGCTCAGTGCTTGTTCAGTATTTTGTGCTAACCATTGTGGATTTAAGAAAATATTGATAAAGCCTGGACCTGCAATTTCTAATTTTTCTGCAATGCCGTCTAAATTAACCTTGTCTAATACTTTTTGAGCAAATTCACGAGGATTCACGCCTAACTTTTTCGCAACGCCCATAATGCCGTTTGCTTGATAGTCGCCGAATTGTGGCTTACCTGATTGGCGAACAAGTGTCTCGCAGTTTTCATCTGCACCTGCTAACACCATCGCTTCTTTAACTTGTTTTGATAGAATTTGTTGAATATTCATAGTAATAACCCATATTTAATTAAATTGTGTAAAGTTGCGTAAAATAATACTAAATTTTGCAATTTTTTGCAGAACTTTGGGGCGATTTTATCGCTTATTTTATAAGAAAGGAACTCATTTAAGTGATAATTGTCTGAAATAGTGTCATAATGAGTTGTCCATACTAAAAGATTATCTTTTAGTCTTTTTTATTTAAGAGGAAAATAACGTGAAAAAATTAGCTTTAACATTAGCCCTTGCGACAACCTTAGGTTTAACAGGTTGTGCAAACCAAGACATTTTCAGTGGCGATGTTTACACAGGTTCACAAGCAAAAGAAGCTCGCTCAATCAGCTACGGAAAAATTGTTTCTGTGCGTGATGTAAAAATTCAAGCACAAAGTGAAGGTATTATCGGTGGTTTAGGCGGCGGAGCTATCGGTGGCATTTTAGGTTCAACCGTTGGTGGTGGTAAAGGTCAAGATATCGCGACCGCAGTAGGTGCTATTGCTGGTGCTGTTGTAGGTAACAAAGCTGAACAAAAAGTTAATCAAGTTGCTTCAATGGAACTTGTTATTCGTAAAGACAACGGTCAAGAAATTGTGGTTGTTCAGAAAAAAGAAGCAGGATTTTTACCAGGTAAACGTGTAAGAATCGTAGGTTCAAGCTCTGATTTGAATGTTTCTTTGCTTTAATTAAGACCGAGTTTCTTTAATTATTCTTAACATATAAATAATAGAGATGTCATATTACATCTCTATTATTGTATCAATTCCCTTTCATACTTTTTGATTCCTAAAAATAAACACTAGCGATAAAACACACAAAAAGGTAAAATATTCTGTTACCTCAAAGCGTTTGTGAAAGTTGAAAACGCATTTTTATTTTAACCTATTTATTTTAAGATATATTTTATAATGGCAAAGAAATTACATATTAAAACGTGGGGCTGTCAGATGAATGAATATGATTCATCAAAAATGGCGGATCTGCTGAATGAAACCCACGGATTTGAATTAACCGATAATGCAGAAGAAGCTGATGTGTTGCTTTTAAATACCTGTTCAATCCGTGAAAAAGCACAAGAAAAGGTATTCCATCAGTTGGGGCGTTGGAAAAACCTTAAAAAGAATAAACCTGATTTAGTGATTGGGGTTGGGGGCTGTGTAGCATCGCAAGAAGGTGAGCATATCCGTGAGCGAGCGCCTTATGTGGATATGATTTTTGGACCACAAACCTTACACCGTTTGCCTGAAATGTTAAATAAGCGAAACGGCAATCCAATTATTGATATTAGCTTCCCAGAAATTGAGAAATTCGATAATTTACCAGAGCCACGTGCCGAAGGGGCAACGGCTTTCGTTTCTATTATGGAAGGCTGTAACAAGTATTGTTCGTTCTGCGTAGTGCCTTATACTCGTGGTGAAGAAGTGAGCCGTCCTGTGGATGATGTGTTATTTGAAATTGCACAACTTGCGGCACAAGGCGTGCGTGAAGTGAATTTATTAGGGCAAAATGTAAATGCGTATCGTGGAGCAACTTTTGATGGTGGAATTTGCACTTTTGCGGAATTATTACGTTTAGTGGCATCGATTGACGGTATCGATCGTTTACGTTTTACCACAAGCCACCCGATTGAATTTACTGATGATATTATTGATGTTTATCGTGATACCCCCGAGCTAGTCAGTTTCTTACATTTACCGATTCAAAGTGGCTCGGATCGTGTATTAACAATGATGAAACGTAATCATACGGCATTGGAATTTAAGGCAATTATTCGTAAATTACGCCAAGCTCGTCCAAATATTCAAATCAGTTCTGACTTTATCGTCGGCTTTCCGGGCGAAACAGCCAAAGATTTTGAAGATACAATGAAGTTAATCGAGCAAGTGAATTTTGATATGTCGTTTAGCTTTATTTACTCGGCTCGTCCAGGTACGCCTGCGGCTGACTTGCCTGATGATGTTAGCGAAGAAGAGAAAAAAGAGCGTTTATATCGCTTGCAACAACGTATCAACAATAACGCGTCGCAATTTACCCGTTTAATGATGGGAACAGAACAGCGTTTATTAGTGGAAGGCGTGAGTAAGAAAAATGTAATGCATCTTGTTGGACGTAGTGAAACCAACCGTATCGTGACTTTTGAAGGCGATCCGTCTTTAATCGGTACATTTGTTGATGTAAAAATTACCGATACCTTTATGAACTCGTGCAAAGGCGAATTAGTACGTACCGAAGATCAAATGGGATTACGTATTTCAGAAAGCCCACAAAGTGTGATTGCTCGTACTCGTAAAGAAGATGAGTTAGGTGTGGGTAAATTCGTCGTTTAATTTATTTTGTCTTTTCATCGTATAAATATAAACGGATACTGAGCAAGTATCCGTTTTTTATTCAATTTTTTAAATAAAGAGCATCGAAAATGCAATCAGATTTTAATTTTTCAACTGCTGTATTGAGTTGGTATCAACAATATGGACGCAAGAATTTACCGTGGCAACAAAATAAGACTTTATATAGTGTATGGCTTTCGGAAGTGATGTTACAACAAACACAGGTTGCAACGGTTATTCCTTATTTTGAATGTTTTATCACGCGTTTCCCAACGGTGGTTGATTTAGCAAATGCAGATATTGATGAAGTACTTCATTTGTGGACTGGGCTTGGCTACTATGCTCGTGCTAGAAATTTGCATAAAGCAGCGGTGCAAATTCGAGATAAATTCAATGGTGAATTTCCGACAAATTTTGATGATGTACTTGCATTATCAGGTGTGGGACGAAGTACTGCTGGGGCTGTTTTATCTTCGGTTTTAGGGCAACCTCACCCTATTTTAGACGGCAATGTAAAGCGTGTTTTAGCTCGCTTTTTTATGGTTGAAGGGTGGAGCGGTGTAAAGAGTGTTGAGAATAAATTGTGGGAACTTTCAGAGCAAATTACACCTAACAATGAAGGTGTCGTTAATTTTAATCAGGCAATGATGGATTTAGGTGCGATGATCTGCACTCGAACTAAACCTAAATGTACGCTTTGCCCATTAGAAAAACAGTGTAAAACCAATGAAATGCAAGTGTGGGAACAGTTTCCTACTAAAAAACCAAAGAAAATCTTACCTGAAAAACAGAGCTATTTTTTGATTTTAAAGCAAGGCTCAAAGGTTTTATTAGAAAAAAGAGAAGCAAAAGGATTGTGGGGCGGATTGTTTTCTTTTCCTCAATTTGACAGTTTAGAAGAATTGAAGCGGTCACTTTTTGATGAAAATTTACTAAAAATAATGGATCAACAAGTTGCATTTCGGCATACATTTAGCCATTTTCATTTAGATATCATTCCGATTCTTATTGATCTAGATTTGCAAAAAGAGAGAAAAAATGAACCGCTTCGTGTCGCTGAAAATCAGGGGATTTATAATGCAAATATATCTTTACAGCAAGATTATTGGTATGATTTAGACAATCCGAGTAAGGTGGGGCTTGCCACGCCGATCAAACGAATTTTAAATGAATTGAAACATAATAAGAGGTAAACAATGGCTCGTAACGTATTTTGTGAGTATTTAAAAAAAGAAGCAGAAGGTTTAGATTTCCAACTTTATCCAGGTGAACTTGGTAAACGAATTTTTGATTCGATCAGTAAACAAGCGTGGTCAGAGTGGATCAAGAAGCAGACGATGTTAGTTAATGAAAAAAAATTAAATATGATGGATAGCGAACATCGTAAATTACTGGAAACAGAAATGGTGAAGTTTTTATTTGAAGGTAAAGACGTGCATATTGAGGGATATGTGCCAGAGGATAAAAAGTAATGAAAAAACTATTTCCACTGGTTATTTTGCCTTTTTTGATTGCTTGCGGTAGCTCGACGAAGGAACAACCTCGTGTTTACACCAAAGATACTAGAGGATTGGATATTTTAACTGGGCAATTTTCACGCAATATTGATAAGATTTGGGGTGTAAATGAACTATTAGTTGCCACTAAAAAAGATTATGTGAAATATACGGATCAATTTTATACTCGTTCCCATATTAGCTTTGAGGAAGGGCGTATTACGATTGAAACGTTGGCAGATGCAAATCGGTTACGCAATGCGATTATTCATACTCTTTTAATGGGTAATGATGCTTCTGGTATCGACCTATTTGCTGCTGGGGATACGCCAATTAGCAACCATCCTTTCTTGCAAGGGCAGGTTGTAGATAATTTTAATCGTTCTATTTCTAATATAATGATTGCTAGTGAGTACGCTAATTATTTATTACATAATAAATTACAGAAACGACGTCTTAAAAATGGGCGAGTGGTAAGTTATGTAACGATTACGATGGTTGCTAATCACGTAGAGGCTCGTGCGAGAAAATATTTACCGACTATTCGTCAAGTTGCTACTCGTTATGGCATTCCTCCTAATTTAATTTTAGCTATTATGCGAACTGAATCAAGCTTTAACCCTTATGCTGTAAGTTATGCGAATGCGATTGGGTTAATGCAAGTTGTACCTCGTACAGCGGGGATTGATATATTCAAATATAAAGGAAAAAGTGGTAAACCGAGTCGTAACTACCTTTATAACCCACAAAATAATATTGATGCAGGTACCACCTACTTACATATTCTTAAAAATGATTATTTAGCGGGAATCAATAACCCAATTTCAATGCGTTATGCGATGATTTCAGCATATAATAGTGGAGCAGGAGCTGTGTTACGAGTATTTGATAATGATAATTCACGAGCAATTGATAAAATAAATCGTTTATCACCTGAATTAGTTTATCAAATTTTGACCAACAAGCATCCATCAGCTCAGGCAAGAAATTATTTATTAAAAGTAAATAAAGCCTATAAAGAGTATCATAACGTCAGATAGTTGACGTTTTTTTAGATGATTTGCTCACAAAGCAATCTGTTAAACGTTTTTTTTAAATTTTTTGAAAAAAGTGTTTGACGAGGGGCGTAAAAAACGGTTTAATACACCCCGCAAAGACGAGATGCCTCGATAGCTCAGTCGGTAGAGCAGGGGATTGAAAATCCCCGTGTCGGTGGTTCGATTCCGCCTCGAGGCACCATCTCTCAATTCCTCCTTAGTTCAGTCGGTAGAACGGTGGACTGTTAATCCATATGTCGCTGGTTCAAGTCCAGCAGGAGGAGCCAAATTCTTAAACGCTGATTAGAAATAATCAGCGTTTTCTTTTTTATCTCAAAAACATTTCAAAATAATCTACAATAGCCTTGCTTATTAACTGTCATCAATGTCATAATTAGGCGTTTTTGTTTATTTAAAATTTTTCCCAAAAACAAAATAATTTTAACCGCTTAGATGGCGGTTTTGTTACGCAACAAAAACACTTACGCAATATATAGATATAAGACGTAAACCAAATATTATTTAGCCCTTTGTTTAACGCTCGTGAGATCGGTAAGGTTTAAGGGATAACAAGACAGATTAAGAGAAAATACAATGAAAAGAATGTTAATCAATGCAACTCAAAAAGAAGAGTTGCGAGTTGCTCTCGTTGATGGGCAACGTTTATTTGACTTGGATATTGAAAATCCGGGTCACGAGCAAAAAAAATCAAATATTTATAAAGGTAAAATTACCCGTGTAGAACCAAGTCTTGAAGCGGCATTCGTCGATTATGGTACAGATCGTCACGGTTTCCTTCCACTAAAAGAAATTTCCCGTGAATATTTCCCTGAGGGATATGTATTTCAAGGTAGCCCAAGCATTAAAGATGTGATTAAAGAAGGGCAAGAAGTTATTATTCAGGTAAATAAAGAAGAGCGTGGAAATAAGGGGGCAGCGTTAACGACTTTTATTTCATTAGCGGGTAGTTATTTAGTTTTAATGCCAAATAATCCTCGTGCAGGTGGTATTTCTCGTCGTATTGAAGGAGAAGAGCGTCAAGAATTAAAAGAAGCTCTAAGTAATTTAAATGTCCCTGATAATATGGGGCTAATTGTGAGAACTGCTGGTGTGGGTAAATCGCCAGAAGAATTACAGTGGGATTTACAAGTTTTATTACACCACTGGAATGCGATTAAAAAGGCGGCAGATACTCGCCAAGCTCCATTCCTTATTCATCAAGAAAGTGATGTGATTCTGCGTGCAATTCGTGATTATTTACGTCGCGATATTGGCGAAGTCTTAATTGATAATAAAAAAGTTTTCGAAAAAGCTAGAAATCATATTAGTTTAGTGCGTCCTGATTTTATCAATCGTGTAAAATTATATGAAGGTGAAGTGCCACTTTTCAGTCACTATCAAATTGAATCACAAATTGAATCTGCATTCCAAAGAGAAGTTCGTTTACCTTCGGGTGGTTCAATCGTTATTGATGTGACAGAAGCATTAACGGCGATTGATATCAACTCTGCACGTGCAACACGTGGAGGGGATATTGAGGAAACGGCATTAAATACCAATCTTGAAGCAGCTGATGAAATCGCTCGTCAATTACGTTTACGTGATTTAGGTGGTTTAATTGTGATTGACTTCATTGATATGACGCCAGTTCGTCATCAACGTGAAGTAGAAAACCGTATTCGTGATGCTGTACGCCAAGATCGTGCTAGAATTCAATTTAGCCGAATCTCTCGTTTTGGTTTGCTTGAAATGTCACGCCAACGTTTAAGTTCTTCATTAAGTGAAGCCTCATCGCATATCTGTTCTCGTTGTCAAGGAACAGGTAAAGTGCGTGATAATGAATCTATTGCCTTATCTATTTTGCGTTTAGTTGAAGAAGAAGCGATCAAAGATAATTCAAAACAAGTACATGCAGTTGTACCTGTGGAAGTGGCTTCTTATCTATTAAATGAAAAACGTAAAGCTGTTGATAGTATTGAAAAACGTCATAATGTGAATGTGATGATTGTGCCAAATGAAAATATTGAAACGCCACATTTCAATGTATATCGCTTGCGTGAAAATGAAGTGTCATCAACATTAAGCTATGATCTTGCAAAATTCTATCAAGCAAAAGAAGAAGATGCGAATTTTGTTCCTACTTTTGCACCTGTGAATGCCCCTCAGACAAGTGAACCAGTCATTACGGTTGAATCAGTATTACAAAATAGCGACTTAAATTTACAGCCAGCACCAATGCCGAAAGTAAAAAAAGTGTCATTATTAAGTCGTGTTGTTGCTAAAATTAAATCAATGTTAACGGTTGAAGAAGAAGCTCCTAAGAAAGCAAAACGTCAGGCTAAGCCACAAAATCAGCGTGATAAACGTAATCGTAAAGAGCGTCCAAATCGTAACAAACGTAAAACTCAAACTGATGTAAAAGTGAGAGAACAGAATAACGATATTAAGAAAAATAAAGTTATTGAAGAAAAAGTAGTTACAGAAAAAGCGGTTGTAGAGAAAAAACAGCCAGCTAAAAGAACAGTGGAAAAACCAACAAATAAAATTGTTGAACGCCGTCAGCGTCGTGATTTACGTAAACAAATTCGTATTCAAGAAGAGGTAATAGAGACAGCACTAGTCGAAGAACAGCTTCCACAAGAGCAAGTTATTACTGAACTAGAACAAGCGAAGCAATCAAAACAATCTCAACCGTTACAGCGAGTAGAACAAAATGTTGAAACAAAATTAACTCAGCCTATTGAAAATGTTATTACGCAAAGTGATAACACTGAAAAAGGCGGTTCTCGTCGTCGTTTACCTCGCCATTTGCGTGTAGGAAATCAGCGTCGCCATTCTACTGCAACGCAACAAGGTATGAAATTAACCTCAGCGGTAATGTCACCAGAAATGGCAAGCGGTAAGATTTGGGTTAAAGAATACAAAATGGCAGAGACTGAAGCTAAACCAAATTTCCTTTCTGTGGAAGAAATGTTAGAGCAACAGAAAAAAGCAGATGTATCAAGCCCAGTTATGCCTGTATTAGATAATTCGGCTATTGAAAGTTCATCAATACCTTTGGGGAATGTTGTTACTCAAAAATCAGAAAGAGATTTAGTTAAAGAAAAAAATGAAAGACTAAATAAAGTGAAAGCAGCTGCTCAATCGACTGAAAATGTGCAGGATGCTGCTATGGTAGAAATTCCTAAACCTCAAGTTTATAAAAGTGATTATAAATTTGAAGGAGCATTGGGAACGATTTCACGAGCAAAACACACTCGTGCAGAGATGACTTTACCTGAAACTCCTGTTGAAACAAACGTAGAGTTCAACGCTGTACAATGGCAAGATTCTCGTTATTATTTCTATGGAAAAGGCTTTGGTGGGCATTCAAGTGCAATAAGTCATATTTATTCAGCTCCTAGAGTAGCAATATTTGATGAAGATGCGAAATAATAGTCTGAATTAGAGTAAAAAATGAAAAAGAGAATATTTGCAAATCTTAGTAAAAATCAGACCGCTTATATTCTCTATTTTGCATAATTTCTTGACAATTATCTAAGAAAACAATAAAATCAAACATCCTTTTCTAGTAAGAAAAGGATTTTTAATTAATATTCAAATTTAAACTGGAGTTTTTTAATGGCAACTATCAACCAATTAGTACGCAAACCGCGTGTGAAAAAGGTTGTAAAAAGCACCGTTCCTGCATTAGAGGCTTGCCCGCAGAAACGTGGCGTGTGTACACGTGTGTACACAACTACACCTAAAAAACCGAATTCAGCATTACGTAAAGTTTGCCGTATTCGTTTAACAAATGGTTACGAAGTAACTTCTTACATCGGTGGTGAGGGTCATAACCTTCAAGAGCATAGTGTTGTTCTTATCCGTGGTGGTCGTGTTAAAGACTTACCTGGTGTACGTTACCATACCGTACGTGGCGCATTAGACTGTGCTGGCGTAAAAGATCGTAAACAAGCACGTTCTAAATACGGCGTTAAACGTCCTAAATCTTAATGGTTCTCCGTTAAGTAAGGCCAAACGTTAATTTAGTTATTTATATTTATACCAAACTCCAGTCAAAAGAGTTTTGGATATCCTGAAGATTTATACGGAGAATTTGCAATGCCACGTCGTCGTGTTATTGGACAACGCAAGATCCTTCCAGATCCTAAGTTCGGATCAGAATTACTTGCGAAATTTATTAATGTTTTAATGATAGATGGTAAAAAATCTATCGCAGAATCAATCGTCTATGGTGCACTAGATACGTTAGCACAACGTACTGGTAAAGAGCCATTAGAAGCATTTGAAGAAGCACTTGAAAATGTACGCCCAACAGTTGAGGTTAAATCTCGCCGTGTTGGTGGTTCAACTTACCAAGTGCCAGTTGAAGTTCGTCCAGTGCGTCGTAATGCACTAGCAATGCGTTGGATCGTAGATGCAGCACGTAAACGTGGTGATAAATCTATGGCATTACGTTTAGCTAACGAACTTTCTGATGCAACAGAAAACAAAGGTACATCGGTGAAAAAACGTGAAGACGTACACCGTATGGCTGAAGCGAATAAAGCGTTTGCACATTACCGCTGGTAATAGAAATATCGTTTTATTTTTAGGCTTCATCACATACATTATTATGCGATGAAGCCTTGTTATATAAAAAATTTTTAAAATAAGTTAGGAAATAGTATGGCTCGTACAACCCCGATTGAAAGATATCGTAATATCGGTATTAGTGCTCACATTGATGCTGGTAAAACAACAACAACTGAGCGTATCTTATTCTATACAGGTCTTAGTCATAAAATCGGTGAGGTGCACGATGGTGCAGCTACGATGGACTGGATGGAACAAGAACAAGAGCGTGGAATCACAATCACATCAGCTGCGACAACAACCTTCTGGCAAGGTATGTCACAACAATACGATCAACATCGTATCAACATCATCGATACTCCAGGACACGTTGACTTTACTATCGAAGTAGAGCGTTCAATGCGTGTTCTTGATGGTGCAGTAATGGTTTACTGTGCTGTAGGTGGTGTTCAACCTCAGTCAGAAACAGTATGGCGTCAAGCAAACAAATATCATGTTCCACGTATTGCATTCGTGAACAAAATGGACCGTACTGGTGCAAACTTCCTACGTGTTGTTGAACAAATCAAAACACGTTTAGGTGGTGAGTCAGTAGCACTTCAACTTCCTATCGGTGCAGAAGATAACTTCAAAGGTGTCGTTGATTTAATCAAAATGAAAGCGATCAACTGGAATGAAGAAGATATGGGTATGACATTTACCTATGAAGATATTCCAGCAGATATGGCCGAATTATGTGAAGAATGGCGTGGTAAATTAGTTGAAGCAGCGGCAGAAGCATCTGATGAACTAATGGACAAATACTTCGGCGGTGAAGAATTAACTGAAGAAGAAATCAAAGCAGCATTACGTAAACGTGTTCTTGCAAATGAAATCATTCTTGTAACTTGTGGTTCTGCATTTAAAAATAAAGGTGTTCAAGCAATGCTTGACGCAGTTATCGATTACTTACCTGCACCAACAGAAGTTCCTGCAATTAAAGGTATCAACCTTGATGAAACAGAAGGTGAACGTCATGCATCTGATGACGAACCATTCTCTGCATTAGCATTTAAAATCGCAACTGATCCATTTGTAGGTAACTTAACCTTCTTCCGCGTTTACTCTGGTGTGGTTAACTCTGGTGATACAGTAATGAACTCTGTACGTCAAAAACGTGAGCGTTTCGGTCGTATCGTTCAAATGCACTCAAACAAACGTGAAGAGATCAAAGAAGTTCGTGCAGGTGACATCGCAGCTGCAATCGGCTTAAAAGATGTAACTACAGGTGATACTTTATGTGATCAAAATGCACCAATCATTCTTGAACGTATGGAATTCCCAGAACCAGTAATCTCTGTTGCTGTTGAACCAAAAACTAAAGCTGACCAAGAAAAAATGGGTCTTGCATTAGGTCGTTTAGCACAAGAAGACCCTTCATTCCGTGTTCACACGGATGAAGAATCTGGCGAAACAATCATTTCAGGTATGGGTGAGTTACACTTAGATATCATCGTTGACCGTATGCGTCGTGAATTTAAAGTTGAAGCGAACGTTGGTAAACCACAAGTATCTTACCGTGAAACAATCCGTACACGTGTTAATGACGTTGAAGGTAAACATGCAAAACAATCTGGTGGTCGTGGTCAATATGGTCACGTTGTGATCGATTTATATCCACTAGAAGCAGTGGAAGATGGTCCAGGTTACGAATTTATCAATGAGATCAAAGGTGGGGTTATTCCAAGTGAATACATTCCAGCAGTTGATAAAGGTATCCAAGAACAACTTAAATCTGGTCCATTAGCTGGTTACCCAGTAGTTGATATCGGTGTTCGTTTACACTTCGGTTCATACCATGATGTAGATTCATCTGAATTAGCATTTAAACTTGCTGCATCGTTAGCGTTTAAATCAGCATTCGGTAAAGCAGAACCAGTATTACTTGAACCATTGATGAAAGTTGAAGTAGAAACACCTGAAGAATATATGGGTGATGTAATTGGTGACTTAAACCGTCGTCGTGGTTTAGTTGAAGGTATGGATGATACTGGTCTTGGTAAAACAGTTCGAGCACAAGTTCCATTATCTGAAATGTTCGGATATGCAACGGATCTTCGTTCACAAACTCAAGGTCGTGCATCATACTCAATGGAACCATTGAAATACGCAGAAGCACCAAGAAATATTGCAGAAGCAATTATCGAAGCTCGTAAGAAGTAATTTTATAAACCGATCTATAACACATAGAGTGTTATAGATCTCTCTCTAAGGGAATTTGACAAATGTCTAAACAAAAATTTGAACGTACTAAGCCACACGTAAACGTGGGTACAATCGGTCACGTTGACCACGGTAAAACAACTTTAACTGCTGCAATTACAGCAGTACTTTCTAAGCAGTTTGGTGGAGAAAAACGCGATTTCTCACAAATCGATAACGCACCAGAAGAAAAAGCACGTGGTATTACTATCAATACTTCACATGTTGAATATGATACAGAAACTCGTCACTATGCACACGTTGACTGTCCAGGACACGCGGACTATGTGAAAAACATGATCACAGGTGCTGCACAAATGGACGGAGCAATCTTAGTAGTAGCTGCAACAGATGGTCCAATGCCACAAACACGTGAGCACATCTTATTAGGTCGCCAAGTAGGTGTTCCTTACATCATCGTATTCTTAAACAAATGTGATATGGTAGATGATGAAGAATTATTAGAATTAGTTGAAATGGAAGTTCGTGAACTTCTTTCAGACTATGACTTCCCAGGTGATGATACACCAATCGTTCGTGGTTCAGCGTTAAAAGCGTTAGAAGGCGAAGCAGAGTGGGAAGAAAAAATCTTAGAATTAGCAGCACACTTAGACAGCTACATTCCAGAGCCAGAGCGTGCAATTGACCAACCATTCTTATTACCAATTGAAGATGTATTCTCAATTTCAGGTCGTGGTACAGTAGTAACAGGTCGTGTTGAGCGTGGTATCATCCGTACTGGTGATGAAGTAGAAATCGTTGGTATCAAAGAAACAACAAAAACAGTTGTAACTGGTGTTGAAATGTTCCGTAAATTACTAGACGAAGGTCGTGCTGGTGAGAACGTAGGTGCATTATTACGTGGTACAAAACGTGAAGAAATCGAACGTGGTCAAGTACTTGCTAAACCAGGTTCAATCACACCACACACAGACTTCACATCAGAAGTTTACGTATTAAGCAAAGATGAAGGTGGTCGTCACACTCCATTCTTCAAAGGTTACCGTCCACAGTTCTACTTCCGTACAACTGACGTAACTGGTACAATCGAATTACCAGAAGGCGTAGAAATGGTAATGCCAGGTGATAACATCCAAATGGTAGTAAGCCTAATTCACCCAATCGCGATGGACGAAGGTTTACGCTTCGCAATCCGTGAAGGTGGACGTACAGTAGGTGCGGGTGTTGTTGCTAAAATCATTAAATAATTAGATTATTTAATTAAAGCAAAATGCTAGGAAAAGGCGTATCGAAAGATACGCCTTTTTTATTTTTGATAAAAACGAAATATAGCTCAAAAAATTGTTATTTTATTTAGCGTTAGAGTAACGGAAACCGAGTAAAAGTGGTTATTTGATAGAATACTGTATGTGTTTTATATATAATTTTATAAAATGACAAATATGACTTACTAGGAAAATATTATGCAAAAGTATCTGTTTAAATTAGATAATGTTATTCAAAATTATTCGTGGGGAAGTAAAACATCTCTCGCTAAATTATTTGATATTGCTAATCCAAATAATCAACCTCAAGCGGAATTGTGGATGGGGGCTCATTCGAATGGTTGTTCTAAAAATGCAGAAACAGGCGAGTTATTATCTGAATTGATCAATCAGGATATTGCAAATTATTTAGGAAATCAGACCGCTTCTTGCTTTGGAGAGTTACCTTTTTTATTTAAAGTGCTATGTGCTGCAGAGCCATTATCCATTCAAGTACATCCCAATAAAGCGAATGCAGAACTCGGTTTTTCCAAAGAGAATAAATTAGGTATTGATTTAAAAGCACCTAATCGTAACTATAAAGATCCTAATCATAAGCCTGAGTTGGTTTATGCTTTAACAAAATATAAAGCGATGAATGGCTTTCGCCCCATTGAGCAAATTATTGCATTGTTTGAAGAAATGAATTTAGCCCCTCTTACAGATTCATTTTCTAGATTTAAAGATCAGCCTAATAGTGAAGGGTTAAAGCTATTTTTCAAGGAAATAATGTCTTTGAGTGAAGCTCAAAAGCAAGTCACTTTAAAGGCTTTATTTGAGCGATTAAAGCAAGGTTCAGAAACAGAGCAAGGCAAACAAGCGGTTAAATATATTCATCATTTTGCACAATTTTATTCAAATGATATAGGGTTACTTTCTCCATTACTTTTTAACTTAGTAGAATTACAGCCAAATGAAGCAATGTTTTTATATGCAGAAACGCCTCACGCTTATATTGAAGGCACAGGGCTTGAAATAATGGCGAATTCGGATAATGTATTGAGAGCAGGTTTAACACCTAAATATATAGATGTGCCAGAACTTATTGCGAATACTAAATTTGAGTCAATTTTGCCAGAGCGTATTAAAATGCAACCCAATGCAGAGAATGAATACCCTATTCCTGTTGACGACTTTAAATTTGCGATCATTAATGTGCAAAAACAAGCTAAAAATATACCGCTTAATAGTGCTGAAATTCTATTTTGTATTGAAGGGAATATTTGTGTTTCATCATTTGGTAAAGAGATTATGTTGAAAAAAGGTGAATCAGTATTTGTAGGATATTGTTTAGGAAATTATCAATTAACTGGTTTGGGTATTATTGCTAGGGCTTATTGTTAAGTTGTTATAAAAATAGAATTCTTTTCTGAATATTTGAAATAAAAAAACGAGAGCAAAAGCTCTCGTTTTTTTGGTTCTTTAAAGTGTAAAAAAATTACTTAATTTTACGACCTTTGTAGAAACCATCTGCACTTACGTGGTGACGTAAATGAGTTTCACCACGAGCATCTACTGATACTGCTGCAGTTGTTAAAGCATCGTGTGAACGACGCATGCCACGTTTTGAACGAGTTTTACGGTTTTGTTGAACAGCCATTGGCCATACTCCTATAATCTAGATTATTTTTTTAAGTTAGCTAATACAGCGAACGGATTTGGTTTTTTTGCTTCCTCGTCAGGAATTTCACCAAATACCATATCCGCCACGGACACTTCACAGTGTTCATCATCATGTTTCGGGACTAGGGGTAAATTTAGAATAAATTCGTCAATAATTATATCTAGTAAATTTACTTCGCCAAATTCATTTAATTCCATTGGCTCGTAAATTTCGGGCAAATTGTCCGCCTGATCCATATTTGATACTGGACTGAAACTAAAGTTACATTCCAATGTTTGTGAAAATGGGTTACCACAACGCTGACATTCTAACTCAACATCAACTTGTGCTGTACCTTTCATTACAGTCAAGCCTTGTGAATCGATACCAAGCGATAGAGTAATTTGTGCATCACTTTGCACCTGTCTAACAATTTCGCCTAAGCGTTTTAATTGGGCATTTACAAAAACACCTTCATAGTCTGCTCGATGCTGTGCATCTTTTCTTGGGTTAATTGTTAGGGGTAGTTTTACCTTTTTCATAGGGTGCAAATATTACATACAGAAAGCAAAATAGTCAAAGAGAAAATGAAATTTTTTAGAACTTACTTGCAAAATTTGTTAAATCATAGACAATAATAGCTCATTTTTCTAATTATTATCCATAAATGAAACAAGATTCCTCCTATTTACAATGCTGTAAAGAATGTAATTCGGTAATAAAAATTGCAAATTCTGATCAAAATCATACCGCTTACTGTCCAAATTGTGATGAAATTTTACAACAAGGTAGCTCTTGGAGTTTGACTCGGTGTACGATTTTGGCCATTGCTATTTTAATCTTGCTTCCTTTTGGTTTAAGTTTTCCGTTGATGAATATTGACCTATTGGGCGTGCCTATCTATGCTTCGGTATGGGGGGGCGTTTGGAAAATGGCAACCTCTGGTTATGCTATAACGGCTTTTATGGTACTTTTCTGCTCTGTGATTATGCCCGTTGCTTTTGCTTCTCTCGTTGTGTTAATCGCTTTGCAACGACTCATTAAACAGCGTCCTCATTACAGTTTATTGTTGTTGTCTAAGGCTCAGCAATGGGTAATGCTAGATGTTTATCTTGTGGCATTAGGGGTTGCTGCATTTAAAGTTCGTGAATATGCTCAGTTACATTTTGATATTTATCTTTCTGCTTTTTTGATTACAGCTGTTTCGATGACATTATTATTTATTAAAATTGATCTTAAACGAATGTGGCAAGAATTTTATCCAGAATATCATAATGTATCGCCAGACTGTTCTAGTGATGTGCAGTTGTGTTCTGTGTGTGAATATACGTTTGCAGAGCAAATTATGGATAAAAAAGGGCAGTTACGCTGTCCTCGCTGTGAAAGTAATTTATCGGTATCTGAAAAAGTAAAATTGCAACGCGTTTGGGCGACGCTTATTGCAGGCACAATAATGATGATTCCAGCCAATATTTTGCCTATTTCAAGTACACTTTTTGCTGGTTCAATTTCTGCGGATTCGTTGATTTCAGGAGTAATGCTATTTATTGATATGGGTAGTTATGCTGTGGCTGCGATTGTATTTATTGCGAGTATTTTTGTGCCATTTAGTAAAGTTGCCATCATTTTTTATTTATTGTTAGCGATTCGTTATCGTTGGAAACATAACATTCACAGACAGTTGAAGTTATTACATTATGTGCATTTTGTTGGCCGTTGGTCGATGTTAGATTTATTTGTGCTGGCATTGATGATGTCATTGGTTGAACGAGGGCAAATTATTAGCTTTTCTGTAGGTGGTGCAGCGGTATTTTTTGGCTCTGCAGTATTTTTAACAATGATTTCATCTTCAAATTTAGATGCAAAAATGTTGTGGGATATACACAAAGAGAAGAAATAAATGGTAAAACGAGATGATGATTTACCATTTATTTAAATAAGTTACAGAAACAGAATAATTGCCCAAACAACCGCACAGGTCACCATTGCCATAAAGACAGCGGCAGAACCAAGATCTTTGGCTCGTCCAGATAATTCGTGATATTCCGTGCCTACACGATCCACAATGGCTTCGAGGCCACTATTTAATAATTCTGTGACGAAAACCATTAGCACTGAGGCAATCATTAACGCAATTTCTATTTTTGTTTCGCCTAAAACGAATGCGAGAGGAATCAGAAAAATCGCTCCTAGCACTTCGTGGCGAAATCCTGCTTCGTATTTAAAGGCGGCTTTTAAGCCTTGTAAAGAGTAGATTGTTGCTTTAAAAAGATGCGTAAAACCAGTATGTTTTTGCATAAATTTTCCTAAATAAAGAGAGATGCTAAAAAATATTGAGACAGAATTATAACAAGATTTTTAAAAGCGTAAAAAATATTATTCTAAATGTCTAAAATTACAAAAAATAGTGGGCAATTTGCATAAAAAATTTGCAAATTTATGCAAATCAAGGTAACCTTTACAACCGCAATTCTTACTGAAACTATTCAAAATAAAATTCAGTTATCCAATCAACATTTTTAATTTAATTTACACAGAAATATAGAAAACTTTCCTATGCATTTAACACAGTTAAAAACAATGCCTGTTTCAGAATTACTGACATTAGGCGAATCACAAGGCTTAGAAAATCTAGGTCGTTTACGTAAACAAGATATTATTTTCGCTATTTTAAAACAACACGCAAAAAGTGGTGAAGACATTTTCGGACGAGGCGTATTAGAAATTTTACCAGATGGTTTTGGTTTCTTACGTTCTAATGATAGTTCGTATTTAGCAGGGCCAGACGATATTTACGTTTCTCCAAGTCAAATTCGCCGTTTTAATCTACAAACGGGTGATAGCATTGAAGGTAAAATTAGACCGCCAAAAGACAGCGAACGCTATTTTGCCCTTCTTAAAGTATCAAAAGTTAATGACGATAAACCTGAAGTCTCTCGTAACAAAATCTTATTTGAAAACTTAACCCCATTACACCCAATCTCACGTTTAAAAATGGAACGTGGTAATGGTTCAAGTGAAGATTTAACGGCTCGAATTTTAGATTTAGCCGCACCCATCGGTAAAGGTCAGCGTGGTTTGATCGTAGCACCACCAAAAGCGGGTAAAACGGTTTTACTTCAAAATATCGCACAAAGTATTACTGCAAATTATCCTGAATGTGAGTTAATCGTACTATTGATTGATGAGCGTCCAGAAGAAGTAACAGAAATGACTCGTTCAGTAAAAGGCGAGGTGATTGCTTCAACCTTTGATGAGCCAGCCTCTCGTCACGTACAAGTGGCTGAAATGGTGATTGAAAAAGCAAAACGTTTAGTTGAGCATAAAAAAGATGTCGTCATTTTATTAGACTCAATCACCCGTTTAGCACGTGCTTACAATACTGTTACGCCTTCATCAGGTAAAATTCTTTCTGGTGGTGTGGATGCAAACGCTTTACATCGTCCAAAACGTTTCTTCGGTGCGGCACGTAATATTGAAGAAGGTGGAAGCTTAACCATTATTGCAACAGCACTTGTGGATACAGGTTCAAAAATGGACGAAGTAATCTTTGAAGAGTTTAAAGGAACGGGTAATATGGAATTACACCTTTCTCGTAAAATTGCTGAAAAACGTGTGTTCCCTGCGATTAACTTTAATCCTTCTGGTACACGTAAAGAAGATTTAATTACGACACCTGATGAACTACAAAAAATGTGGGTACTTCGTAAGATTATCAATCCTATGGACGAAGTGACCGCAATGGAATTCTTAATTGATAAGTTAATGGTTGCTAAAACTAACGATGAATTTTTTGAGATAATGAAACGTTCATAGTTTAGCCTAAATTAAGCATAAAGCCTTCCTTAATATTTTTTAATAATAGTGAGGAAGGTTTTGAATTATAAATAGGAAATTATAATGTTAGCTCAACTAAAACAACAACTTATGTTACCTCAGCTTGGTATTGGTATCTTAGAAACCAGCTTTAATCATCTAATCAAACGTTCCCCTCATTGCTTAACTACTTTACGCAAACTTAATGAAACAACGCTTTCTATTATATTATTACAGCCTGAATTTCGCTGTGTAATTGTATTTAGTGACACACAAACAAATTGGCTTTTAAATTATGAAGGCGAACCAAATTGCAGTGTAACTTTACAACGTTCAGCTCTGCCTAAGCTTGCAGATAAAAGCAAACTGACAACGTTAATCAATAATAAAACCTTACTTTTAGAAGGTGATATCCAAGTTTTACAACATTTTGTCCAATTGCTTGATGAATTAGAAAAAGATCCGGCTGAGTTACTTTCACCTTTTGTGGGCGATGTGATAGCACAAGGCTCAACAGATCTCGCTAGAGGGGTGCTAAATAAAGTCAAACAACAAGTTTTTCAAACCCAAGAACATTTGGTGGATAATCTGATCAACGAACGCCCTGTTTTAGTACATCAACTTGAAATTGCAAATTTTTGTGATGAAGTAACCGCTTTGGAAAAGCGTGTGAATCAGCTTGAAATGAGAATGCAAAAATAAGCGGTCATATTTTTTGTAAAATTTGCAAAAACAAAAAGACCTCATAAAAATGAGGTCTTCGTTTTTTCACTTAATGTGATTTATGTTACTTATAACGCTCGGTGCGTAATCCCATCACTAAGCTTACACACATTAACAATAGAATAATTGTAAATGGTAGTGCCGTTGAGATAGCTCCTGCTTGGAGTGCTTGAATTGCTTCTGTTCCACCCACCCAAATCAATGAGGCTGCAACAGCACCTTGAATGGTTGCCCAGAAGATACGTTGTGGCACGGGTGCGTCCACTTTACCACCTGCGGTAATACTATCAATTACTAATGAACCTGAGTCTGATGAAGTCACGAAGAACACTAATACTAAAATAATACCTACAAATGAAAGAATGCTTGCAAATGGCAATGCGTCAAACATTTGGAACATTGCAAGTGACACTTCTTTTAAGCCATTTTGACCTAATGCACCTACTTTATTTAACACTTGATCAATCGCTACACCACCGAAAGTAGACATCCAAACTAAAGTCACTAACGTTGGAACAATCAATACAGCGAGTAAGAATTCACGGATTGTGCGTCCTTTTGATACACGAGCAATGAACATACCCACGAATGGTGACCAAGAGAACCACCACGCCCAGTAGAATACTGTCCAGCCTTGGAACCACGCTTCATCTTCGCGTCCAAACGGATTACTTAATGGAATAATATTTTTTACATAAGCCGTTAATGTGGTTGGAATTGTGTCAGAAACGATAGCGATATTTAATCCAGCAACAAAAAGTAATAATGCAACCGCGATACCCATATTGATGTTACTTAATAATTTCACACCGCCATCAACGCCTTTTACTACAGAGTAAAGGGCAACTAGGGTTACCACAACGATGATAACGATTTGTAAGGTAATGTTATTTTCAAAGCCGAAAATATGGTGTAAACCACCCGCAGCTTGTTGAGCGCCTAAACCTAATGATGTTGCTAAACCAAATAGTGTTGCAACTACGGCTAAAACGTCAATGATGTGTCCAATCCAACCCCACGTTCTTTCACCCAATAATGGATAGAACACAGAACGGATAGAAAGAGGTAAGCCTTTGTTATAAGCAAAGAATGCTAATGAAAGTGCCACTAATGCATAAGCTGCCCAAGGGTGTAAGCCCCAGTGATACATTGTTGCACCCATTGCAAGATCAGCCGCTTCTTTGGTATTTGCAACCACATTTAATGGCGTTTTATACCAGCCAGTATAGTAAGCCACAGGCTCTGCCACAGACCAGAACATTAAACCGATCCCCATTCCTGCTGCGAATAACATTGCAAACCAAGAAACACGTGAATGCTCAGGTTTTGCATCTGCACCGCCTAAACGGATACGTCCAACAGGTAACACGATTAACGCTAAACAGAAAATAACAAAAATATTACCTGCAATAATAAATAAACTGTCAAAATTGCCGATGATTTTCCATTTAATGCCATCTAATACTTCTTTTGCTACATGAGAATCAGCGATCAATACTGCTGCTAAGAAAAGAATAATTAAGCCCGCACTAATACCGAAAACAGCATTGTGAATATCAAAGCCCCATTTTTGGATATTATCTTGTCCGATTTCGTAATCAGTATTGTGAATACTGTACTTATCGTGATGTTTTTTTGGTTTCATATTTCCTCTAAGTCCGATAAAAAAGAGCATTATACTACCATTTTCCCCCTCTTATAACAAATAAATCGCAAATTCCACTGTTATTTTATCCAGTCTTTGTGTATCCTTAAGCCTATTATTTTAGAGAGAGAAAAGAACCATGATCGGACGATTACACGGCAAAATTATTGAAAAAACGCCACCTGAAATTGTGTTAGATGTGCAAGGTGTCGGCTATGAATTACTCCTCCCAATGACCAGTTTTTATAACTTACCCAATGTTGGAGAAGAAACCACACTTTTTACTCATTTAAGTATTCGAGAAGATGCCCATTTACTTTTTGGTTTTTCAGAAAAAATCGATCGCACCTTATTTAGAGACTTAATTAAAACCAACGGCGTTGGACCTAAGCTTGCCCTTGCGATTTTATCGGCAATGTCGGTGTATGACTTTGCGACAGCAATTGAAAATGAAGATGTCGTAAAATTAACTAAAATACCAGGAATAGGTAAAAAAACAGCAGAACGTTTGCTTGTAGAATTAAAAGGCAAATTCAAATCTGTGGCACAAACTGACTTCTTTATGGAACAATCTAGTCATCAGACAGCACAAATAAATACACCTAATCCAACCGATGAAGCAAAAGAAGCATTGATTTCATTAGGTTATAAAGCAACAGAAATTGAGAAAATGTTAAAACATATTACTCAAAAAGATCTCAGTAGCGAAGAGATTATTCGTGAGGCATTGAAGCGTTCGTTATAATTATTGATGAATAAATTTTGTTAAATAGATCACATAATTAACAAATGCGGTTTGTACCTTTATATAGGCTATTTTAAAATAATTTTCTTAACTTTTATTTAAGGGGAATTTCAAATGCAATCAACCATTCAAGATATTTTAGACACCGTCAAATCGGACGCCTTAACTTGTCAGCAAAAAGGCATGTTACTGGCGAACATTGCGGAGCGTCTCATCAATCCAAAAGAATTACTCAACTACACGGAAGAAGAATATCAATATATCGCAAATCATATGATTTGCGATTTGAATGAAGGTTATGCGATTTATCGTCCACGCTATATTTTGCCTGATTACAATGTGTATATTCAAAAAGGTTGCCAGTTTTTGGATTTGCCCGTGCCGACGAATTTGGATGAAGTGTTAGACGGCTTGTTGATTATTTATTCCCACGTGCCGTCAATTACCACTTTCCCTGTGTATATCGGTCGCCTTGATCTCTTGCTCGATCCTTTTATCACCGATGAAGAGCAGGATTACATCAAAATTAAACGTTTCTTAAATCACGTCGATAAAACCGTGCCGGATTCTTTCTGTCACGCTAACGTTGGACCTGTGGACACCAAAGCGGGGCGTTTAATCTTAAAAGCCGTGATTGAGCTTGAAAATCCAACCCCAAATATGACGATTCGCTACGACAAAGCTCAAACTTCGCAAGAATTTGCTGAACTTGCTGCAAAAGCGTGTTTACTTGTTTCAAAGCCATCATTTGCGAATGATCCATATTACAAATCAGAACTTGGCGAAGCCTATGGTATTGCAAGTTGTTATAACGCCTTACCTGAATGTGGCGGGGCTTACACCTTAACGCGTTTACGTTTGGGTACTATCGGACGAGCTTGTAAAACCGTTGATGAAATGGTTAATCATTTATTACCAAAAGTGGCAAAATTGGCCCTTTCTACCATGGATAAACGCCATAAATTCTTAGTGGAAGAGAGCAACTTCTTCAAAAGCGATTTCTTGGTAAAAGAAGGCTTTTTACAGCCCCACAATTTCACGAGTATGCTTGCCATCGTAGGGCTGGCGGATGCCACCAACCATTTGTTACAGTGCGAAGGCATTGATGAAACCTTTGGAAAAAGTGTAAGAGGCGATGAAATTGCGACCGCCATTATGGATAAATTAGAAGCAATAACGAATGCACACAAAGGGCTATATGTAGAACGCACTCACGGACGTTACCTACTACACGCACAAGTGGGGGCAAGCATCAACGAAGAAGACAAAGCCAATACCCCTGCTCACCGTATCCGTGTTGGGCAAGAGCCATCATTACTGCCACACTTAAAACAATCCGCCCCTTATCATAAATATTTCCCATCAGGCACGGGGGATCTTTTCGCTTTTGATCAAACTTATGTTGATCATTTAGATGCGGTGGTGGATATTATTGATGGTGCCTTTGCGAATGGCTATCGCTACATAACAACTTATCTCAAAAATACCGATTTAATCCGCGTGACAGGTTATCTTGTGAAGAAAAGCGAAGTAGAAAAATTTAGAAAAGGCGAAGCGGTTATGCGTGACACCACTTGGTTCGGCTCTGGCACAGACGAATGTGCCCAAGTGTTTGACCGCCAACTGCGTGATGAAAAAGATGTAAATGCCTAATTTGCAAATTTTTCATAAAAAACAACCGCTTGATAACCCCGTTTCTCTAAGCGAAATTACCCTCCCTCTACATCGGATTATCCCCTTTTCCAATGTGGAGGGAATGGGCAATCGCACCAGTATTTTTCTGCAAGGTTGCAAGCTCAACTGCTTGTATTGCCACAACCCTGAAACTATCCCACGCTACACTGCTGAAAGCAAAAATGTCAGCTTAGATTATTTGTATCAGCAAGTCATGGATGCCGTACCTTTTATTCGTGGCGTAACTGTTTCAGGAGGCGAACCAACCATTCACCATAAAAAATTAGTTCCCCTGTTCAAAGCCCTAAAAGAGCAAGGTTTGACTTGTTACTTGGATAGCTGTGGCTTTTTTGATTTTGAAAAAACCAAAGAATTGATCGACGTTACCGATAAATTTTTATTTGATCTCAAAGGGATAGGCGACGGTTTACAAAGCCTCTGTTTTGATCGTAAAAATCGAGAGGGCAAGGTTTATCCTGAAAGAATCGCGATAACGGATCCCTTTCACCAAAGGATCAAGCGGTCAAATTTAGATCGAAATTTACAAAATTTAGAAAAATTGCTGAAATTAAACAAAGTGGAAGAAATCCGCTTAGTCATGATAAATGGCTTTTTTGATGGAAAATTATTGCTTGAAAGCGTTGCTCAGCTTAATCCATCAAAAGACGTAATTTTAAAAATAATCCGCGTACATAATAAAGGGTCGAGAGACCCTGACGGTTTAGCCCCTTATATTCCAACTATTGAAGATATGGATCAATTAGTAGATTATGCAAAACAGTGTGGATTTAAGAAAGTGGTAACAGTTTATTAAAAATAACTTATTTTTTATACAAAATATAGAAAAAGAACAAGTTTATTATTAAAATAGAGCTTAGATAATTATTTATTGTATTATCAACAAATAGTGTAAAAAATTTGCTTACTAAGGAGAAATCAATGGGTTTTCAGTTAAGAATCAAAGATAGTCAACAAAATTTGCAAGATTGGTTTGACATTGTGAAAGGAAAGACATTAGTCTTAGATACAGCACAGCACAGCACAGCACAGCATACTATGAGCTATTCGATACTATTTCTGGACTAGCACCACAACGCATTATCACCAAAAAAATCGGTTCAGACTTATTTATTTACCTCTTTACTTATTCTTTGGATGACAATCCACCCCCTCAGCCGAGTATTCAAATTAAAAACTATTATCAGAACACGAATGAAATAAGTACTGAAAATCATTTGGTGGGCTTAAATGGTAATGGGCAATATTATGAATATGCTCCTACTGATTCAGAAGCTCAAGATTCTTATTCTTTGATACATGGGGATTTAACTCCACAAGTGCTTACCAACGATAGCAGTATTAGTAGCTCCTCGTTATGGTGGGGAGCTTTGGCACTTGCACCGCTTGGTCTTTTAGCAAGTCGAGGTCATAGTGGCGGTAATCATCATTCTAATGGTTCTTCAACAGAGAAGGGCAATTTAATGCCTGAGCCAGAGGATGAAAGCCATAAAGATGAAACACATAAAGATCAACCAAAGGATGAAAATCATAAAAATGAACCCTCTCCAAAAGATAATTCTCATCAGGATGACCCAAAAATAGAGCAACCAAATGAAGAGGGGAATGTTTTATCAGATCGAGAATTATTAAATTTATATAAACCCATTTTTCATTATTCTAATGGTAAATGGCACGATGAATTTAAGGTTTTTGGTTCAGCAGAACATAATGCACAAGGAAAAACGACGGTGTTAAATTATGAATTGGTTGAATATGATTTTGGACGAGATCCTAAACACCCTGATAATCCAGACGATCATTGGTATGTAAGAATTGATTTAGATAAGCACTTAGTTTACGGAGAAGTTGGAACAGAAGGGGATTCTCAGGTTCAAGTACGTGATTTACTTTCCAATAAAGTTGATGTTTATTTAGATGCAATAGGTAAGGAACATCAAGCTTGGTTGGATTCAAGCAAAATCTCAAATATAAATGGGGAATTGAAAGAATATACCCCTATCAATAAAGATATTACTCATCGTTGGGATTTAGGTGATGTTGTTGACGGAAGTGTATCTACTTCAAGACACAGCAACTATTCATTCAATGAGCCGACGAGCTATGATATGGCGATACAGCCAATCAGTGCATTTGAGCTGATTTAGGGTAAATACAACAAAGGCTTGCGAATTTCACAAGCCTTTTATTTTTGCAAAAATTTCAAAAAATATGACCGCTTAAAAGTTACAACCCAATCGCATATTTCAATGCACGATTTTTCAAAGGCGTAATTTTATCTGCGGTAAATAACCCTAAATTTCTGACAATTTTAAGGGGCAATAAATCCGTTTTAAAGGTTTTATAGAAGAAATCCATTCCGGATTGCATTAACAAATTATCAGGTTTACGTTTGTTTTGATAGCGTTTTAACACCTCATCACTCGCCAAATTCTCGCCTTTTTGTTGGGCTTTTTCTAATACATTTAAGAGGGCTTTGACATCTTTAAAGCCTAAATTTACTCCTTGTCCAGCCAGTGGGTTGATCGTATGAGCCGAGTCTCCCACCAATACAATCCCATTTTTAAAATAGCTTTGGGCGTGTTGGCGAGTGAGTGGGAACGCCCCACAATTTTCCACTTCAATTTGTCCTAAACGTTGTGGAAAGTGTGTCAGAATTTCTGTGGTTAATTTTTCTGATGAAAGGTTTTGTAATTCCTTGATACGTTGTGGCGAATCGTACCAAACCACACAACCTTGATAATCTAATAAAGGTAAAAAAGCACGAGGTCCGCTATGATGAAATTGTTGCCAAGTCACGCTCTGTTGCGGTAATTCAGTTTTGACGACAGCTAATAAACAGTGCTGACGATATTGCCAACTGGTTAGCCCAATCCCAGCCCAACCACGCACCTGAGAATTTGCACCGTCAGCGGCGACAATTAAAGGGGCAGAAAATTGTTGTTGATCATCAATGGTTATCGTCCAAATGCCCTGTTCATTTTTTGCAGAAAGTTGTTCAAATCCGACCGCTTGCTGACAATTTGGATAATCTTTTAAACATTGCCATAAACCGAGCTGGATTACATTATTTTCAACCATATAGCCCAGTTCATTCAGCCCTAAATCCTGTGCGGAAAATACCGTATTAAACCCGTCAATTTCCCACGTTTCCAAACCGTCATAAGGGCAAACTCGCATCGTTTGAATGGCTTGCCACGCCCCTAACTCGTCCAATAATTGAACGGAGGCTTTGCTGATTGCTGAAATGCGTAAATCATAAGGCTGTTCAGATGAAAATGTTGGTAAGGCTCTTTTTTCAAGCAAAGCAACGTTTAACCCTTGCTTTGCCAAACCTAACGCTGTGGCAGCCCCAACCATTCCACCACCAATCACGATTACATCTTGCATTGTTTGTTACCCTTTTCAATTTAGATACACCCAAATTTTACATCACAAGCGGTCATATTTTTATAAAAATTTACAAAAATTTTGACTTTAAGCAAACGCAAAAATTTTAATTTAAAGACTGTTTTTCTTTTTTGTTCTCAAAAAATTGCACTAATACCACGCCAGCGGTGATCAATATTGTGCCGATAATGAAATTTGTATTTAGTTTTTCTTCTAAAAAAATAACCGCAAAAATAGTGCCGAATATGGCTTCTGTGGATAAAATCAGCCCCATTATATGAGCTGGCACGTATTTTTGCGAGATATTTTGTAGCGTGAAATTCAACATTGTGCAAATCAAAATTAAATAGATAAGTGAGAAATTCATACTTTGTAATGAAATCATCTCTTTTTCAAAAATAAGCTGAAAAATAAAGGCAAAGAGACCCGTAGAGAGCATTTGAATGGTGGTAATGTTCATTATATGGATCTCAAATTTGGCTATTTTTGAAATTAAAATGATATTTAAGGCAAACCCAAATGCACACAGCAAAGTAAGAAAATCACCATAATTAAAGGATAATTCGAGGTTTACTACATTATCAAAAGAGATAAAAAATAACCCAATCAGGATAAGAGAGAAAACAGCGACAACGGCTTTTTGTAGCTTTTCTTTAAAGAAAACAAAATTGAGTAGCGGAATGAGTACAATATAAAGAGAAGTCAGAAACGATTGCTTGGAAACGGTGGTATATTTTAAGCCATAGGTTTGAAAAGCAAAGGCAGAAAAGAGAAACAACCCAGCCAAAACACCGAAAATTACATCATATTTTGTCGCTTTGGCTAACAGTTTGCGATAAAAAATAAAAAGCACGATTCCCGTTAAGAAAAACCGAAAAAAGACGATTTCAAAGGGGGAATAAACCGTAATGACATCTTTAATAAAAAGATAAGAACTACCACGAATCATTGCCAATGCTAGCACAATAAATAAAAAATAATGTTTTTTGAACCCCACCATACAAAATCCTTTATTTAACCCTTTAACTTAGGAATAGGGTGTGGATTTTACTCCATAAGCGGTAATATTTTTATAAAAATTTGCAAATTTTGCGATCTAGATCGAAAAAATAATTTTGCTTTATTTTCTCCTTTAAAATTTCAGATAAGATGAAAATAAAACAGGATTTTTTATGTCATTAGCCATTGTATATAGCCGAGCCTCAATCGGTGTTGAAGCCCCCTTAGTGACGATTGAAGTGCATATTAGCAATGGTAAACCCGGTTTAACGTTAGTGGGATTGCCTGAAACCACAGTGAAAGAATCACGTGATCGAGTGCGTAGTGCATTGTTAAATGCCAATTTTAGTTATCCCGCTCGCCGAATTACAGTTAATCTTGCTCCTGCTGATTTACCCAAAGAGGGCGGGCGTTTTGACTTGCCGATTGCGATAGGAATTTTGGCAGCCTCAGGGCAGATTGATGGCGATAAACTCAATCAGTTTGAGTTTTTAGGGGAGCTTGCTTTAACGGGATTTTTACGTGGTGTACACGGTGCAATTCCAGCCACACTTGCGGCTCAAAAAGTGAAACGAGCCTTGATTATCGCCAAACAAAATGCCAATGAAGTATCCCTTGTATCTAATACACAGACACTCTGTGCAACTTCACTGTTGCAAGTGGTTAATTTTTTGAATAATCGTGATCAGTTACCCATCGCCCAACAAATTTTGCAAAAAGAACAAAAAATCACACTGCTTATTCAACGAGATTTAACGGATATTATCGGACAGCAACACGCCAAAAGAGCCTTAATGATTGCTGCGGCAGGGCAACATAATCTATTATTTTTAGGTCCACCTGGAACAGGTAAAACTATGCTCGCCAGTCGCTTGGCGGATTTATTGCCTGAGATGAATGATGAAGAAGCCATTGAAACGGCAGCAGTGGCAAGCCTTGTGCAAAATGAATTAAATTACCATAACTGGAAGCAAAGACCGTTTCGCTCGCCTCATCATTCGGCGTCAATGGTGGCGTTAGTGGGAGGCGGTTCAATTCCTAAACCCGGTGAAATATCCCTTTCCCACAACGGTATTTTGTTTTTAGATGAACTGCCTGAATTTGAGAAAAAAGTATTAGACGCACTCCGACAGCCGTTGGAGTCAGGCGAAATTGTGATTTCCAGAGCCAATGCGAAGGTACAATTTCCTGCAAGTTTTCAGCTGATTGCCGCAATGAATCCAAGCCCAATAGGGCATTATCAAGGTACACACAATCGCACTTCGCCCCAACAAGTAATGCGATATTTAAACCGTTTATCAGGTCCTTTTTTAGATCGCTTTGATTTATCTATTGAAGTGCCATTATTACCCAAAGGGGCATTGCAAAATCCCAATGTTAATCGTGGCGAAACTACCGAGCAAGTTAAACAACGAGTGTTAAAAGCCAGAGAAATTCAGCTAACACGAGCAGGAAAAATCAACGCCAAGCTATCGACCAAAGAAATTGAGCGAGATTGTAAAATCAGCAAACAAGATGCGATTTTTTTAGAAAATGCCCTGACGAAATTAGGGCTATCAGTGCGTGCTTATCATCGTATTTTGAAAGTCGCTCGTACCATTGCAGATTTGGCGGAAGAACCTCAAATTCAACAGCCACATCTTGCTGAAGCTTTAGGTTATCGAGCAATGGATCGTGTGTTGCAAAGATTGCAAGGAGAGTAGTAAGGTAGCGATCAAATAAAAAAGATCAATGATATTAAAAACATTGATCTTTTTATTTATAAAAAATTGATTATTTATTCAACCATTCCATATAAGCTTGAACACCTTCGGCAACGGTTTTGAATGGTTTATCATAACCTGCATTGCGTAATGCGGCAATATCCGCTTGGGTATAAGCTTGGTAGCGAGATTTTAAATGATCTGGGAATGGGATCGTTTCAATTTCGCCTTTTTGGTGGAAGTTGATAACGGCATTTGCGACTTCACGGAATGATTCTGCGTTGCCAGTACCTAAGTTATAAATGCCTGAAATATTATTTTGCCACGCCCAAATATTCACATCTGCGACATCTTCCACATACACAAAATCACGCAAGAAGGTTTCACTTCCAGCAAATAATTTTGGATTTTCGCCTTTTTGGATTTGAGTATTTAAGTGGAATGCCACACTTGCCATTGAACCTTTATGTTGCTCGCGTGGGCCGTAAACATTGAAATATTTAAAGCCACAGACTGGTGAGGTCGCTTCTGGTAATAATTTGCGAACATATTCATCAAATAGGAATTTTGAATAACCATACACATTTAATGGCGATTCAAACTCACGTTTTTCAATGAAGTTATCGGTGCGACCGCCGTAAGTTGCAGCACTTGATGCGTAGAAAAACGGAATCTCACGATCTAAGCAGTAATGCAATAACTCTTTTGAATATTCATAGTTATTGTGCATCATATATTTGCCATCCCACTCAGTGGTCGCTGAGCAAGCTCCTTCGTGGAAAATAGCATCAATGTGATCAAATTCGTCGCCTGCAATAATAGAAGCGATAAAATCATCACGATCACAGTAGTCGGCAATATCTAAATCAACAAGGTTAATAAATTTTTCACCTTTTTTTAGGTTATCTACCACTAAAATATCTTTACGGCCAATTTTATTCAGTGCTTTTACGATATTGCTACCGATAAAACCTGCACCGCCTGTTACAATAATCATAATTTTTTCCTCTATTTATGACGAGCAATTTGTTTTTTGATTTTTTCCATTTTATCTTTGATACGCTTACGTTTTAATGGCGATAAATGGTCTGCAAACACGATTCCATTTAGGTGATCGATTTCGTGTTGGATACAAATAGCCAGTAATTCGTCTGCTTCTAAGGTAAATTCTTTACCTGTGCGATCTTGTGCTTTAACGGTAACTTTTTCTTTACGAGGCACAAAACCACGTAAGCCAGGAATAGACAAACAGCCTTCTTCAATACCTGTTTCACCACTGCTTTCAAGAATCTCTGGGTTAATTAAGACGATTTGATTGGTTTTATCGCCTTCAATATCAATGGTGATAATGCGTTTTAATACATTAACTTGTGGTGCTGCTAAGCCGATGCCTTCATCGTCGTACATTGTTTCAAACATATCATCAATAAATTGACTTAATTCATCGTCAAACACTTCTACGGGCTGACTCATTTTGGTCAGGTTTTCATCTGGGTACAGTAATATTTCTAATCTTGCCATTTTTGGGATCTCTATCGAAAAATTGATATAAAAAGTTCTTCATTCTAACGTTTTTTAGTTATAAATAAAAGGCATTGCAATAAATGGTAAAAATAATGAATAAAATTGAACAGCTTTTGAAACTGATCCAAATTCCTCAGCTTGGTGCTCAACGTATTGGGCGACTTTTAAATGAAGTCAATTTCACCGAGTTTTGTGATTATGATAAAACACAGCTTCGTCAAATGGGCTGGAATGAAAAACAAATTCGGCGTTGGTTTAACCCTGATAGAAAAAAGATTGAGGAAGTTTTAGTGTGGCAAGAAAAGGAAAGTCATCATTTATTAACATTATTTGATGAAGATTATCCTTTTTTACTTAGACAAATCAGCACAGCACCTCCGCTACTTTTTGTGAAAGGCGATCAAGCGGTGCTTTCTGAGCCACAAATTGCCATTGTGGGAAGCCGTGATTATTCCCATTATGGCGAATACTGGGCAAAACATTTTTCAGCGGAATTAGTGAAAAATAATATTGTGGTTACTAGCGGGTTGGCGATAGGGATTGATGGATTTTGTCATCAACAAGTACTCAAAGAAAAAGGGCGGACTATTGCTGTTTTAGGCAGTGGGTTAGATAAAATTTATCCCGCACGCCATAAAAGGCTTGCTGAACAGATTTTAGAAAATAATGGTGCATTGGTGTCTGAATTTTTTCCTAACCAGCCCCCTTTGGCTGAAAACTTTCCCCGCCGAAATCGAATTATAAGTGGTTTATCATTGGGAACATTGGTCGTGGAAGCAACCATAAAAAGTGGCTCATTGATTACGGCTCGCTATGCCTTAGAGCAAGGGCGAGAAGTGTTTGCTATTCCTAATTCAGTGCAAGATCCCTATGCACAGGGTTGCCATAAATTGATCAAAGAAGGGGCATTATTAGTTGATTGTGTCGAAGATATTTTAAAAGCAATAGAATTTCAGATTCAGCCTGTTTTTAATATCCCAAAACAAGCGACCTTGTTTGATATACCCAAAGAAAATAATTTTGCAAAAATCGATCTAAATTTAACCGCTTGCCAGCAACAAATTTTATCTAAATTAAGTTTTGAGCCAATCAGTGCTGATGATTTAGCAGAAGTGTGTGAAATGAGTATTGAAACGTTGCTCATTGAACTTTTAACCCTCGAATTGGAAGGGGCTGTGAAGCAGGTTTCAGGGGGATATGTGAAGGATAAGCGGTGATATTTTGATAAGAATTTACTTCATTTATATAGCGATATGATATTATTATTTTAAAATCAGATAGCGTGATTGCTAAAATTATTTATCCTCTGATGAAATCAAGCGTTTAGAGCGTACTATTTCTGTTTTTTGACTATCATTGAACGCATTATTTCTGACTTTGAGCGGTTTTTGGAAAGCGTGCAAGAAAAGAAAAAATAAACCAAGCGGTCATATTTTTATTAAAATTTACAAAAGTTTGTAAAAGATCGTGGCAAGTGGCGTAGAAAATGGTAGAATTACACGCTTTCAAAATTGAATATTCTTTTTTTTACACAAATTTTAGGTTTTATATGGCAAATAAGAACAAGAAAAAAGTCTCTGAAAAAACACCAGAGATTACATTAAAAAGTAAAGGTGTAAATACATTTTTATGGGTTGTTGCTATTGCACTTTTAGCAGTAGTAGCCGTTGGAAATGTGTATTTTTCAACACATTTTAGTTTATTAGTTCGTGTTTTACTGATGGTTGGTCTAGGTGTTGCAGGTTTAGTAGTTGCATCTCTAACTAATGAAGGTAAAAAAGCAATTGGATTTTTAAAAGAATCTCGTTTAGAACTAAGAAAAATTATTTGGCCAACACGTCAAGAAACAACACAAACGACTTTTATTGTAATCGCAATTACTGTCGTTGTATCTTTAATTCTATGGGCAATGGATTCAATCATTGTGCAATTAGTGACATTTTTAACTGAGTTGAGGTTCTAAGATGAGTGAAGTAGAAGTAACATCACAAGAAGAGCAGCAAGCAACCCCAAGCGATAAACGTTGGTATGTGTTGCAGGCTTTTTCTGGCTTTGAGTCTCGAGTAGCTATTACATTGCGTGAGTATATTAAGCAACATCAAATGGAAGATCAGTTTGGTGAAGTATTGGTGCCAACAGAAGAAGTTATTGAGAATGTAGCAGGTAAACGCCGTAAAACAGAACGTAAATTCTTTCCAGGTTATGTACTTGTACAAATGGATATGAATGATGAAACGTGGCACTTAGTGAAAAGTGTTCCACGTGTAATGGGCTTTATTGGTGGAACCGCAGATCGTCCTGCTCCAATTACGCAAAAAGAAGCTGAGCGTATCCTTAATCGTGTACAAGAAACTTCAGATAAACCAAAACACAAAACAACTTTCCAACCAGGTGAGTTGGTGCGTGTTACCGAAGGTCCATTTGCAGACTTTTCTGGTACTGTGGAAGAAGTGGATTACGAGAAGAGCCGTGTCAAAGTATCAGTTTCAATCTTTGGTCGTGCAACCCCTGTGGAGTTAGCATTTAATCAGGTTGAGAAACAGAGCTAATTTTTTAGTTATAAATAATGAAGATACCCTAAATGTTGGAAACAATATTTGGGGTATTTTTTTATGGTTTCATTGGTAATAACAATGGTAGAATATTTGTGATTAAATAGGTCTAACTGGTTGTTTTTAATTATCTGTTTAATTTTATTTTATACTGATTATTTGGTATTTCAATGTATAAAAATCTTTATAATCAGTGGTATCTTTATCATCATTTATTATAGAAATAGGAGTTTTATTTATGAGCGTAAATAGCAATAGTAACGAGATGATTAGAGTGAGCGGAAAGATTGATTTAGAAAATATCGCTGTGGATTATCACGGTTACAATCTTGATGGTATCTTTAATAAAGGACACAATCCACAGACGATTAAGGGCATTGATATTATTATTGATAATAAAGCGTATTTTGCGAGCTTTAATTCAGAAACAAAAACCTTTTATACTGATATTCCTTATAAAGATCTTTACAACGCCAATCATAAAACCATTTCATATCAAATCCATAAAGATACCAATATTCAAGGATTAGTCCAGTTTAGTGATCAATATAAACCTTTTGTCATGTCATCCCCTTCCATTCTTGAACGCAATATTTCTTTTGATAATTCTTTTTTAAGCAAACAAAATGGGCATTATATTATTGATTCAACGAAATTAACTCATACATCCGTTAATCTTTCAGAGGTTGAGCTTGAACAATATAATGGCAAGATGGTACATACTCAGCAAAAACTAAGCAATTATCAATTACCATCCTTTATGAAAGTACTTAGCTATGAAAATTATAATGATGAAGCTGGACATATTCATAAGGAAGGTCGCTTAGCCGACAGTGAATATGGCAATGCTCATGGCACAAAAGTGATTAAATATCATTTTGCGACCGAAAAAGAAAGCGTTAACCATTTTGATAGCGAAAATAATGTTCGATGGGGTAGTGCAAAATGGTGGCAAGTCATTACTGGTAAAATTGATCGAGGTGCTAAAGAGTATTCAGAGCAAGATAAAGCGTTAGTGAAATCAGCCCTTGATAAGATAGCTGAATATGTGGATGTGAGATTTGAAGAGACAAATGATACAACGCAATCGGATAAAAATGAAGTGTTAGATTTTTATCGTTTTGATATCAACCGACACCTTGAAAAGCCGAATAGTAATGCTTACGCTGAATTAGGTGGCGATGTCGTGATTGATGATCGTTCAAGTGCGATGAATTTCCAGACTATTGCCCACGAAGTGCTACATACAATGGGATTAAAGCACCCGTTTGATAAGGGAAATCAGTGGGAGTCTCAGGGGAAATTGGATAGCAGAGGTTCAACCTTAATGAGCTATGTCACAGATAAAGACTGGCTCAAAACTGATGATTTAAGAATGTATGATTTGGCTTATTTACATTATCGTTATGGCGTAAACCCAAACGCACGTAAAGGTGATGATGTTTATACCTTTAAAGATTTTAATCAAACTAGCAGCGATGGTGATATTTATATTTGGGATGGTGCGGGTGTTGATACCTTTGACGCATCAAATGAACTTGATGGTAATGGTGTTTATGTTGATTTAACACCAGGTTCTCGTATTTATCGTGGCGGTAGCGAAGCACCAGATTGGAATAACAAAGCCTTTGGTTTAGAAGAAATTGAGTTTTATCGCAATTATAATGAATATTTCAAAGATGAAGTCGCTAAAGGCATAAAAATAGAAGACGGTAACAGCTTTAATGAAGGGCTATTTGGCTATAAATTTTCAACAGATAATGCGTTCATCGGCTTTGGTACTCAAATTGAGAATTTAAAAGGTTCACAATATGCAGATACTTTAATCGGTAACAAAGCGAATAATAAAATTTGGGGAGGTAACGGCAATGATCTTATTAAAGGCGGCGAAGGCAATGATTATTTAGATGGCGGAGTCGGTGCGGATACCTTAATGGGTGGTGCTGGAAATGATGTTTTTGCTTTTAATAATCAGCTTGATGGAACATTAGATACGATTTTAGATTTTGAACAAGGTGATAAAATCAGATTAGATCACGAAATTTTCAGTGAATTACGTGTAGATAAAAGTAATTTAATGGAAATGTTAGATTATAATCAATCGACAGGCGTATTATCTTATCAGGATCACGGCACAAATATTGCATTTGCTAAATTAGAGAATCATTTTGATATAATGTCGCCTTCGCATTTTGAGATTGTTTAACTTTAAGTTATAATCAGCGACTCAATATTTACTTTTATTTTTAGTAAATTTTTATTAAAAACTGACCGCTTCATTGTGGTCTGTTTTATCTTTTTTGCAAAATCTTGACGGTTTTGCTTGAAAAATGGTCGTAAAATCATTAGAATTTGCGGTCTTTACACAACTAGGGAAGCTAATTTTTAGCGTTATTACCCATTAAGAGGAAATCAAAAATGGCAAAAAAAGTACAAGCCTACATTAAGTTGCAAGTTGCAGCTGGTGCGGCAAACCCAAGTCCACCAGTTGGTCCTGCATTAGGTCAACACGGTGTGAACATTATGGAATTCTGTAAAGCGTTCAACGCAAGAACTGACAGCATGGAAAAAGGTTTACCTATTCCTGTTGTAATCACAGTTTACGCAGACCGTTCTTTCACATTCATTACTAAAACACCACCAGCAGCTGTATTGTTGAAAAAAGCAGCAGGCGTTAAATCTGGTTCAGGTGTACCTAACAAAACTAAAGTAGGTAAAGTAACTCGTGCACAAGTTCAAGAAATCGCAGAATTAAAAGCGGCAGATATGACTGGTGCAACTATTGAAACAATGATGAAATCTATTGAAGGTACTGCACGTTCAATGGGTTTAGTGGTGGAGGACTAATCAATGGCTAAACTTACTAAACGTATGAAAGCAATTAGAGAAGGTGTTGACGCAACTAAATCTTATGAAATCAACGAAGCGGTAGTTTTATTGAAAAAATTTGCAACAGAGAAATTTGTTGAAAGCGTTGATGTAGCAGTTAACTTAGGTATCGATCCTCGTAAATCTGACCAAAACGTGCGTGGTGCAACTGTGTTACCACACGGAACTGGTAAAGAAGTACGTGTTGCTGTATTCACACAAGGTGCAAATGCAGACGCTGCGAAAGAAGCGGGTGCAGACATCGTGGGTATGGAAGATCTTGCTGAATTAGTGAAAAAAGGCGAAATGAACTTTGACGTTGTTATCGCTAGTCCAGATGCAATGCGTATCGTTGGTCAATTAGGTCAAATTTTAGGTCCACGTGGTTTAATGCCAAACCCTAAAGTTGGAACTGTAACACCAAACGTTGCTGAAGCAGTGAAAAATGCTAAATCAGGTCAGGTTCGTTACCGTAATGATAAAAATGGTATTATCCATACTTCAATCGGTAAAGCTAACTTCTCTGAAGAGCAAATTAAAGGTAACTTAGAAGCATTCTTAGGTGCAGTAATTAAAGCTCGCCCAACAACAGCTAAAGGTGTTTTCGTTAAGAAAGTAACGATTTCTACTACTCAAGGTGCTGGTGTTGAAGTAGATCAAGCTTCATTAGCTCTTTAATTTTTAGATTTTTCTAAATATAAAGCGTAACTTTTTAAGTTGCGCTTTTTTTATACTCATTACAAAATGTGTGAAAAATAACATTAAAAGAACAAAAAGAGTTAAAAAGCATACATAAAAATAAAATTTTGTGAGAAATGTCACAAAAATAATATTTGTTACTATTTTTCATTATGTGATTTTTCTATAATTCGCCTCCTTATTTATTTAAAGATTTTATTTTTAACAGAGAGAGTATATGTCTGATCACAATTTAGAAAAGAAGTTTAAATCATTTCAAATTCAATCATTAGTCGGTGTGTTTATTGGTTATATGTGCTATTACATTGTGCGTAATAACTTTACATTTTCTACACCTTATATTCAGCAGGATTTAGGTCTTTCAAATACCCAAATTGGTTTTTTAACTTCATTGATGTTAATTACTTATGGTTGTAGTAAAGGGTTAATGAGTATTCTTGCAGATAAAGCAAATCCACGTAATTTTATGGCGTTAGGTCTAGTGTTATGTGTGATTGTGAATATTGCACTTGGTTTTTCAAGCGGCTTTTATATTTTTGCAGGGCTTGTTGTATTGCTTGGTCTATTTCAAGGTATGGGGGTTGGCCCTTCCATTATTACTGTTGGACATTGGTTTCCTCGCAGACAGCGTGGACGTGCAAGTACTATCTGGAATGTTTCACATAACTTAGGTGGTGGATTAGTTGCACCAATTGTTGGAGCAAGTTTAGCGTATTTAGGCACAGAAAATTGGCGTTTATCTGCGTATTTTATTCCTGCTATTTGTGCTTTTATTGGTGTTATTTTGATTTTTATTCTTGTTAAAAAGCGTCCTGTTGAAGAAGGCTTACCAACAGTTGAAGATATGTATCAAGAAGATTCTGTCAATAAACATATCGCAAAACATTTAACCAAAGATCCAAAAGATTTAACCTCAAAACAAATTTTTGTAGAGCATATTCTTAAAAATCCAAATTCTTGGTATTTAGTGGGTGTGGATATTTTCACTTATATGGTGCGTTTCGGAATGCTTACTTGGATCCCGCTTTATCTATTAAATGTGAAAGGATTTAGTAAAGCGGATATGGGAAGTGCATTCCTACTTTATGAATGGGCAGCAATTCCTTCAACGATTGTGGCTGGGTTCTTAGTAGATAAACTATTTCGTGGTAAAGTAATGTATCTACCAATGATATGTTTAGTGGTGGTATTTTTCTGTGTGTTTGGCTATATGTCATCGTCATCAGTATTAGCGATTACGCTTTTCTCAACAATTGTAGGTTGTTTGATTTATGTACCACAATCAATGGTTGCCGTACAAGCAATGGAAGTTATTCCTTCATTTGCATTAGGTTCTGCGGTTGGTTTACGTGGCTTTATGAGTTATATCGTAGGTTCATCACTAGGTACAACCTTATTCGGTTATGTAGTGGATAACTTCGGTTGGGAAAGTGGTTTTTATACCATTATGGTTGGTGCAGTATTATGTTTTGTATTCTGTTATTTGTCACATCGTGGACTTAAAAAATTAGAAGCGTTGTAATTTTCAACAATAGGCTTTACAAGGGGATTATTTAAAAGTATAATAACCCCCTAATTTTTATCACAAGACGTGGTAGTAATTTCTGGTTGGTGCTTGACCTTTTTCAAGCCCCGTCCAAGACCGTAGGTGAGGTGACTTAGGTTATTTTCTTAATTTTCCTACGTAGATGGTGTCAGAATGATAGAAGAATTTTTCTGCTTCTGTTCACCTTTAGCCTCAAAGATGATGTAAATTATTTTTGAGAATTTTAGAAAAAATCTGACCGCTTATTTATATAAATGAACGGCAGAGGTATCAGGAGCTAAAACCAATGGCATTAAATCTTCAAGACAAACAAGCAATTGTTGCTGAAGTAAATGAAACAGCCAAAGGTGCGCTGTCTGCAGTTATCGCGGATTCTCGTGGTGTGACTGTAGATAAAATGACTGAATTGCGTAAATCTGCTCGTGCAGCTGGCGTTTCTATCCGTGTTGTTCGTAATACTTTATTACGTCGTGCGGTAGAAGGGACAGAATATGAGTGTTTAAAAGACGCATTTGTAGGTCCAACACTTATCGCTTTTTCAAATGAACACCCAGGTGCAGCAGCACGTTTGTTCAAAGACTTTGCTAAAGCAAATGATAAGTTTGAAGTAAAAGGTGCAGCCTTTGAAGGTAAAATCCAAGATCCTAACTTCTTGGCAACATTACCAACATTTGACGAAGGAATCGCTCAATTAATGAGTGTAATGAAAGAAGCATCAGCGGGCAAACTTGTTCGTACTCTTGCAGCTCTTCGTGATCAAATGGAAGCCGCAGCTTAATTTTAGTTTTAACTAAATAAGTTGTGCAATTATTAACTTTTTTATTTTAGGAAACAATTGTTATGTCATTAACTAATGAACAAATCATTGAAGCGATTGCTTCAAAATCAGTAACTGAAATCGTAGAATTAATTTCTGCAATGGAAGAAAAATTCGGTGTATCAGCAGCGGCAGCAGCAGTAGTTGCAGGACCAGCTGAAGCAGCAGAAGAAAAAACAGAATTTGATGTTGTATTAAAAGCAGCAGGTGCTAACAAAGTAGCAGCAATCAAAGCAGTACGTGGTGCAACTGGTTTAGGCTTAAAAGAAGCTAAAGACTTAGTTGAATCAGCACCAGCAACCTTAAAAGAAGGTGTTGCTAAAGATGAAGCTGAAGCACTTAAAAAACAATTAGAAGAAGCTGGCGCAGAAGTAGAAATCAAATAATTTTGATTTTTCTGTTACGCTCTTTTAGGAGTCAATGGCTGGTGGATTTTTCCATCAGCCTTTTGTACTTTAAAAACTTGAGCAGATTTTGTCGTTTTAATCTGTTAAATTATCGTTAGTTTGACGAACTCCATTTCCCCAGTTTATGCCCTATAAGTAGTGATTTTTGACTTGTAGTTTGCAAAGTTGGAAAACGACACCCCGTAATTAAGAAAGTAAAATTTATTTTTACTTTTAATGCCACTTCCAGCCTCTTCTGAGTGCCGGATTGTGAATTCAACCAAAGAATCAATAACAGAGATATAAAAAAATGACGTATTCCTATTCAGAGAAAAAACGTATCCGTAAAAGCTTCGGTAAACGTCAGCAAGTTTTGAATGTTCCATATTTATTAGCAATTCAGCTTGATTCTTTCGATAAGTTTATCCAACAAGATCCAGAAGGACAACTAGGTTTAGAAGCGGCATTCCGTTCAGTATTTCCTATTGTAAGTAACAATGGAAGCACTGAATTACAATACGTTTCTTATGATCTTGGCGAACCAACCTTCGATGTGCGTGAATGCCAAATTCGTGGAATTACCTATGCTGCACCATTACGTGTAAAACTTCGCTTAGTCACTTATGATCGTGAAGCAGCAGCCGGAACCGTAAAAGATATTAAAGAACAAAAAGTATATATGGGTGAAATCCCGTTAATGACAGATAACGGAACTTTTGTTATTAACGGTACAGAGCGTGTAATCGTATCGCAATTACACCGTAGTCCAGGTGTATTCTTTGATAGTGATAAAGGTAAAACTCACTCATCAGGAAAAATCTTATATAACGCACGTATTATTCCTTACCGTGGATCGTGGTTAGATTTTGAGTTTGATCCAAAAGATAATTTATTTGCTCGTATTGACCGTCGTCGTAAATTACCAGCGACTATCATTTTACGTGCATTAGGCTATACAACAGAAGAAATTTTAAATTTATTCTTCGATACCATTACCTTTGAGATCGGAAGTAATAAATTATTGATGACGTTAGTACCAGAACGTTTACGTGGCGAAACAGCAGCATTTGATATTGAAGCAAATGGCAAAGTATATGTAGAAGCTGGCCGTCGTATTACCGCTCGTCATATTCGTAGTTTAGATAAAGATGGTGTAACTCAAATTCAAGTACCAGCTGAGTACATTGTCGGTAAAGTTGCAGCAAAAGATTATATTGATTTAGAAACTGGTGAAGTCGTTTGCCCAGCAAACTCAGAAATTTCACTTGAAATGTTAGCGAAATTAGCCGCGGCTGGTTATAAAGTAATTGATGTATTATTTACTAATGATTTAGATCACGGTGCTTATATTTCAGAAACATTACGTGTGGATTCAACCGTTGATCGTTTAAGTGCATTAGTTGAAATTTACCGTATGATGCGTCCAGGTGAGCCACCAACAAAAGAAGCAGCAGAAGGTCTATTTGAGAATATGTTCTTCTCAACGGATCGTTATGATCTTTCTTCTGTAGGTCGTATGAAATTCAATCGTTCTCTTGATATTCCAGGAGAAGAAGGTTCAAGCATTTTAAGCAACGATGATATCGTTGGTGTAATGAAAAAACTGATTGAAATTCGTAACGGTCGTGGCGAAGTGGATGATATTGACCATTTAGGTAACCGTCGTATTCGTTCGGTTGGTGAAATGGCTGAAAACCAATTCCGTATCGGTTTAGTACGTGTTGAGCGTGCGGTTCGTGAGCGTCTATCATTAGGTGATTTAGATGGTGTAACACCACAAGATCTTATCAATGCAAAACCTATTTCTGCGGCAGTGAAAGAGTTCTTCGGATCTTCACAACTTTCGCAATTTATGGATCAAAATAACCCACTTTCAGAAGTCACGCACAAACGTCGTATTTCAGCATTAGGTCCAGGTGGTTTAACCCGTGAGCGTGCGGGCTTTGAGGTTCGAGACGTTCATAATACTCACTATGGTCGTGTATGTCCGATTGAAACACCAGAGGGACCAAACATCGGTTTGATCAACTCACTTTCAGTTTATGCGCGTACTAATAGCTATGGTTTCTTAGAAACACCATATCGTAAAGTAATTGATGGTCAAGTAACCGAAGAAATCGAATACTTATCAGCGATTGAAGAAGGTCAGTATGTTATCGCTCAGGCGAATGCAAACTTAGACGAAAACTTACGCTTTACCGATACTTATGTTACTGCTCGAGGTGAACACGGTGAATCAGGTTTATTCCGTCCAGAAGACATCCAATATATGGACGTTTCACCACAACAGATGGTATCTGTGGCGGCAGCGTTAATTCCATTCTTGGAACACGATGATGCGAACCGTGCCTTAATGGGTGCGAACATGCAACGTCAGGCGGTACCAACATTACGTGCGGATAAACCATTAGTAGGTACAGGTATTGAGAAAGCAGTAGCACTAGACTCAGGTGTAGCAGTGGTAGCAAAACGTGGTGGTACAATCCAATACGTTGATGCATCTCGTATCGTAGTGAAAGTAAATGAAGATGAAACTATCGCGGGCGAATCAGGTATCGATATTTATAACTTAATTAAATATACCCGTTCGAACCAAAATACTTGTATCAACCAAATTCCTTGTGTGAATTTAGGCGAACCAGTTGAGCGTGGCGAAATTTTAGCTGATGGTCCATCAACAGATTTAGGTGAATTAGCTTTAGGTCAAAATATTCGTATCGCATTCATGCCTTGGAACGGATATAACTTCGAAGACTCGATGTTAGTTTCAGAGCGTGTGGTTCAAGAAGATCGTTTCACAACCATTCATATTCAAGAATTATCTTGTGTGGCACGTGATACTAAATTAGGTTCAGAAGAAATCACAGCGGATATTCCAAACGTAGGTGAATCTGCATTAAGCAAACTTGATGAATCAGGTATTGTTTATGTGGGTGCTGAAGTAAAAGGCGGGGACATCTTAGTAGGTAAAGTAACCCCTAAAGGTGAAACCCAATTAAGCCCAGAAGAAAAATTACTTCGTGCAATCTTCGGTGAAAAAGCGTCAGACGTGAAAGATTCATCATTACGTGTACCAAACAGTATTTCAGGTACAGTAATCGATGTTCAAGTCTTTACGCGTGATGGTGTTGAAAAAGATAAACGTGCATTAGAAATCGAAGAAATGCAGTTGAAAGAAGCGAAGAAAGATTTAGTGGAAGAATTAACGATTCTTGAAGCAGGTCTATTCTCTCGTGTTCGCAACTTGTTGATTACGAGCGGTGTATCAGAAGCTGAACTTGATAAAACACAACGTGAAAAATGGCTAGAATTAGCGATTGATGACGAAGAAAAACAAAATCAACTTGAACAGCTTGCTGAGCAGCACGAAGAGTTACGTAAAGAATTTGAACGTAAGTTAGAAATCAAACGTAATAAGATTATTCAAGGCGATGATTTAGCACCAGGTGTATTGAAAGTGGTTAAAGTTTACCTTGCGGTTAAACGTCACATTCAACCGGGTGATAAAATGGCGGGACGTCACGGTAACAAAGGGGTTATCTCAAAAATCAACCCTGTAGAAGATATGCCGTATGATGAAAACGGTCAGCCAGTTGAAATCGTGTTAAACCCACTGGGTGTACCATCTCGTATGAACATCGGTCAGGTTCTTGAAACTCACTTAGGTTTAGCGGCGAAAGGTATTGGTGATAAGATCAACCAAATGCTTAAACAGCAACAAGAAATTGCAAAATTACGTGAATATATCCAAAAAGCGTATGACTTAGGTCAAGGCGTTCAAGTTGTTGATTTAAATACCTTTACTGATGATGAAGTAATGCGTTTAGCAGAAAATCTTCGCAAAGGTATGCCACTTGCAACACCTGTATTTGATGGTGCTCACGAGCATGAAATCAAAGGCTTATTAGAGCTTGGTGGTTTACCAGCATCGGGTCAAATTACCTTATACGATGGTCGCACTGGTGAGAAATTTGAGCGTCCTGTAACTGTTGGTTATATGTATATGCTGAAATTGAACCACTTAGTTGATGATAAAATGAACGCACGTTCAACAGGTTCATATAGTCTTGTAACACAGCAGCCATTAGGTGGTAAAGCACAGTTCGGTGGTCAGCGTTTCGGTGAGATGGAGGTATGGGCATTAGAAGCATACGGTGCAGCTTATACTCTACAAGAAATGCTAACAGTTAAATCTGATGACGTGAATGGTCGTACGAAGATGTATAAAAACATCGTAGACGGCACACATTATATGGAACCAGGAATGCCTGAATCATTTAATGTAATCACGAAAGAAATTCGTGCATTAGCCATTGATATGGAGTTGGACGAAGCGTAATTTAATTACGTTATAAGCGGTCAAGAAAAAGTAGATATTTGCAAATTTGCAAAATCTTAAAAAAATTTGACCGCTTCCAACAAAATAAAATTTCATTGTTTAAGGCGATGCCTTAGATAAACTTTAATTCCTTATTAGGAGTAGAAAGTGAAAGACTTAGTAAAGTTTTTAAAATCACAATCTCAAACAAATGATGATTTTGATGTCATTAAAATTGGTTTAGCGTCACCAGATAAGATCCGTTCGTGGTCTTTCGGGGAAGTAAAAAAACCAGAAACAATTAACTATCGCACATTCAAACCAGAGCGTGATGGTCTTTTCTGTGCTCGTATTTTCGGACCAGTAAAAGATTATGAGTGTCTTTGTGGAAAATATAAACGCTTAAAACACCGTGGTGTTATTTGTGAAAAATGTGGTGTTGAGGTTACTCAAACTAAAGTTCGTCGTGACCGTATGGGACACATCGATCTTGCGTGTCCAGTGGCTCACATTTGGTTCTTAAAATCATTACCATCTCGTATCGGTATCATTTTAGATATGCCATTACGTGATATTGAGCGTGTACTTTATTTCGAATCTTATGTGGTTGTAGAACCAGGTATGACGGATCTTGAGAAAGGTCAGTTATTAACTGAAGAAGAGTTTTGGAATGCAGAAGAGCGTTGGGGTGATGAATTTGAAGCGAAAATGGGTGCAGAAGGTATCCAAGATTTACTTCGTGAATTAGATTTAGATCACGAATGTGAAATGTTGCGTGAAGAATTACAAGAAACCAATTCAGAAACCAAACGTAAAAAAATCACAAAACGCTTAAAAGTATTAGAAGCATTTGAACAATCAGGCAATAAACCTGAGTGGATGGTAATGACTGTATTACCTGTATTACCACCAGATTTACGTCCATTAGTACCACTTGATGGTGGTCGTTTTGCGACATCAGATCTGAATGATTTATACCGTCGTGTTATTAACCGTAATAACCGTTTAAAACGTTTATTAGACTTAGTTGCACCAGATATCATCGTACGTAACGAAAAACGTATGTTACAAGAGTCTGTGGACGCATTATTAGATAATGGTCGTCGTGGTCGTGCAATTACCGGTTCAAACCGTCGTCCACTTAAATCATTAGCGGATATGATCAAAGGTAAACAAGGTCGTTTCCGTCAAAACTTATTAGGTAAACGTGTAGACTATTCAGGTCGTTCGGTTATTACCGTAGGTCCATACTTACATTTACACCAATGTGGTTTACCGAAAAAAATGGCGTTGGAATTATTCCGTCCATTTATTTACTCTAAATTAGAAGGTCGTGGCATTGCTTCAACAATCAAAGCGGCGAAGAAAATGGTTGAGCGTGAAGAGCCGATTGTTTGGGATATCTTAGCGGAAGTAATCCGTGAACACCCAATCTTATTAAACCGTGCACCAACACTTCACCGTTTGGGTATCCAAGCGTTTGAACCATTGTTGATTGAAGGTAAAGCGATTCAGTTACACCCACTTGTTTGTGCGGCGTTCAATGCGGACTTCGATGGAGACCAAATGGCGGTTCACGTTCCATTAACACTTGAAGCTCAATTAGAAGCACGTGCGTTAATGATGTCAACCAACAACGTTTTATCTCCTGCAAATGGTGAGCCAATTATCGTACCTTCTCAGGACGTTGTATTAGGTCTTTACTACATGACGCGTGAAAATATCAATGCGTTAGGTGAAGGTATGTATTTCTTAGACCCTCGTGAAGCTGAAAAAGCATATCGTACAGGTCAAGCAGAATTACACGCACGTGTAAAAGTACGTATTACTGAATACCAAAAATCAGAAAGCGGAAATTACGTTGCGACAACTAACTTAGTGGATACTACCGTTGGTCGTGCAATTTTATGGATGATCGCACCAAAAGGTATGCCGTTTGCGTTGTTTAACCAAACATTAGGTAAAAAAGCAATCTCTAAACTAATTAACGAAAGCTATCGTCAATTAGGGTTAAAAGAGAGTGTTATTTTTGCTGACCAAATTATGTATACCGGTTTCGCTTATGCGGCACGTAGTGGTGCATCAGTTGGTATTGATGATATGGTTATTCCTGATGCGAAAGAAGCAATTATTTCAGCAGCAGAAGCAGAAGTTGCGGATATCCAAGAGCAGTTCCAATCAGGTTTAGTAACCGCAGGTGAGCGTTACAATAAAGTAATCGATATCTGGGCAGCAGCCAATGAGCGTGTTGCAAAAGCAATGATGGAAAATCTTTCTACGGAAGAAGTTGAAAATCGCAACGGCGAACTAGAAAGACAAGCATCATTCAACAGTATCTTTATGATGGCGGACTCAGGAGCGCGTGGTTCGGCAGCACAGATTCGTCAGTTGGCAGGTATGCGTGGTTTGATGGCGGCACCAGATGGTTCGATCATCGAAACACCAATTACCGCGAACTTCCGTGAAGGTCTAAACGTACTTCAGTACTTTATCTCAACCCATGGTGCACGTAAAGGTCTTGCGGATACGGCACTTAAAACAGCGAACTCAGGTTACTTAACCCGTCGTTTAGTTGATGTGGCACAAGATTTAGTTATCGTTGAAGATGACTGTCATACTCACGAAGGTATTATGATGACTCCGCTTATTGAAGGTGGTGATGTTAAAGAACCATTGCGTGAGCGTGTGTTAGGTCGTGTAGTTGCAGAAGATGTGTTCAAACCAGGTACAGAAGAAATCTTAATCCCTCGCAATACATTACTTGATGAAAAATGGTGTGATGTGATTGATGTTGAGTCTGTTGATGTAATTAAAGTACGTTCAGTAGTAACTTGTGATACAGACTTCGGTGTGTGTGCGAAATGTTACGGACGTGATCTTGCTCGTGGTCATATCATCAACCAAGGTGAAGCCGTTGGGGTTATCGCAGCACAATCAATCGGTGAACCAGGTACACAGTTAACGATGCGTACGTTCCACATCGGGGGTGCGGCATCAGCGGCAGCGAAAGAATCTAGCGTTCAAGTGAAAACAGCAGGTACATTAAAACTTGCGAATGCGAAATTTGTAACGAACAAAGATGGTAAATTAGTTATCACTTCTCGTACAACAGAATTAACCGTGATTGATGCATTTGGTCGTACTAAAGAGAAATATAAAGTGCCTTACGGTACAATTCTTTCTAAAGGCGATGGTGCAGAAGTTGATGCTGGTGAAGTGATTGCAAACTGGGATCCTCACGCATTGCCAATTATTTCAGAAGTAAGTGGTTTTGTTCAATTCAGCGATGTTATTGATGGTATTACTGTTACTCGTCAAACCGATGAATTAACAGGTTTATCTTCTATTGTGGTTCAAGATATCGGTGAACGTGCTGCAGCAGGTAAAGATTTACGTCCTGCAATCAAACTAGTTGATGCAAAAGGTAATGATGTGTTAATTCCAGGTACAGATGTACCAGCGAATTACTTCTTACCAGGTAAAGCGATTGTAAGTTTAACTGATGGCGTAGAAATTTCTGTCGGTGATGCGATTGCACGTATGCCACAAGAATCTGTGGGAACTAAGGATATTACAGGGGGTCTTCCTCGCGTAGCAGACTTATTCGAAGCACGTAAACCAAAAGAGCCAGCAATCTTAGCAGAAATCTCAGGTATCATTTCATTTGGTAAAGAAACCAAAGGAAAACGTCGCCTAGTGATTACACCAGCGGAAGGTGAAGCTTACGAAGAAATGATTCCAAAATGGCGTCAGCTTAACGTGTTTGAAGGTGAGATGATCCAGCGAGGTGATGTAATCTCTGATGGTCCTGAAATGCCTCACGATATTTTACGTTTACGTGGCGTTCACGCAGTAACGGATTATATCGTAAACGAAGTGCAAGAAGTTTACCGCTTACAAGGGGTAAAAATTAACGATAAGCACATTGAGGTAATTGTTCGTCAGATGTTACGTAAAGCAATTATTACAAATGCTCAAGATTCTGAATTCTTAAATGGGGAACAGGTTGAAGTAGCACGAGTGAAAATTGTGAACCGTAAACGTGAAGCAGAAGGTAAACCATTAGTTCAATATCAACGTGAATTATTAGGTATTACCAAAGCATCACTTGCAACAGAATCATTCATTTCTGCGGCATCGTTCCAAGAAACAACACGTGTGCTTACTGAAGCAGCAGTTGCGGGTAAACGTGATGAATTACGTGGTCTGAAAGAAAACGTAATCGTAGGTCGCTTAATCCCTGCAGGTACAGGTTTTGCATATCATCAAAAACGTGCACAAAAACGTCAAGAAAGTGAAGTTAAATTAGATTTCTCTGCAATGACAGCACAAGCCGATGAGCAACCAGTAGTTGCATTTGCACAGGAGCAAGAAACATCTTCTGCAACTGATGAAGCAGCACAAAGCTTAGCAGCATTATTAAATGCAGGTTTAGATAACTAATTTATAAATTAACTATCTAATATCCAATAAAATCCTCTAACGGTAACGACTGTTAGAGGATTTTTTATATCAACGAAAATAAATTAGATATAATTTTTGCAAAAACATATAAAAATTTAACCGCTTAGGAAATATATTATGCAACTTCCATCACTTCAACAGGGCAAACTTATTCAACGCTACAAACGTTTTCTTGCCGATATTCAACTTCCCAATGGTGAGCAAACTACTATTCATTGCCCAAATACCGGAGCAATGATAGGTTGTGCAACTGTCGGTGATACAGTTTGGTTTTCAACATCGGATAACCCAAAGCGTAAATATGCATACACGTGGGAACTAACCGAAACTCAAACGGGGGATTTAATTTGCGTCAATACCCAAAGAGCCAATCAGCTTGTGCAAGAAGCGTTACAAAATAACTGGATTGCTGAACTGAGCGAATATCAGCAAATTCAAGCCGAAGTAAAATATGGTGATGAAAAAAGTCGCATTGATTTTTTACTTGATGAAAAATGTTTTGTGGAAGTGAAATCAACGACTTTACTAACAGAAAAGGGAATCGGAATGTTCCCAGATACCCAAACCTTGCGTGGACAAAAACATTTACGAGAATTAACCAGCGTTGCAAATCAAGGAAATAGAGCTGTGGTATTGTTTGCCATTTTGCATTCAGGGATCAATTCCTTTCAAGTAGCGGAACAAATCGATCCTAAATATGCCGAGTTATGCAAAACCGCACAATTAAATGGCGTGCAAATGCTTTGCTATAAAGCGACATTCTTACGCCAAGATGGTGTGCCGACAGCGATGGAGTTAGTTGAACCTATTTTATTTGAATAATAAAACTAAACCTCGCATAACTCTTTGTTTTTAAGGTTGTTTTATTTTATGATAAGCACTCTAAAACATTTCAATATCCCACCAAAAATTGGCTAAAAAATGGCTAGACGGATCGGATCGGATCGGATCGGATCGGATAAAATTGTGTCCTGTATAAATTCAAGTGCAAGATTTTTTTGAAAAAATCACGTTAAATGCTGAGAATTTATACATTTTTACTTTAAATTCGAATTTAATAAAAGGACACTTTATGAGTAAATCAACAAAACAAATTAAAATTGAAAATGTTTCTTTGCAAATGGAAATATCTGATTCTAAAAGTCAGATCCAAGAAGAACAGTCCCCTTGTAAATGGCTAGCAATAAATAAAAAAAATATAGATAGTTATTTCGTTTTTCTTACAATGATTGTTGCAACAAATGCCATTTTTTTAAGTAACTTACCTGATAATCTTGTATTATTAAAAGCATCTCTTCACCCTCTCTGTTATATAGCCCTAATTGTTTCTTGTTTTATTCCTATTATCTGCTCATTCTTCTGTTTTGAACAACTTGCTAGATTGAAAGGAGACTTTGATTTCGAAGCAATAAAATTCTGTATATATTATTTAACAATGGGGATTTTCACATTTCTAATCTTAGCTATTTTTGTAGCCTGTACCATATATCAATGTGTTAATGAAACTGAGGTTTCAACTCAATCAATGATACTCATTATAATTAGCTGTATAGTTGTAGAGCTAATACTATGTAAATGGCTATGGAAAGTAATAAAAAATATTCTTAATCAAAAAGGAAATTTAAAATGAAAAAACTTATATATTTAATCGTAATTTTATCTTTTTCTCTTTTTAGTTTTGTAAATAGCACTGAAAAAATCTGCAAGAAAAGGCAATACGGGAGCACAGTCCGTTCTTAAAATACTGATTTCTTCTAATCAAAAACCTGTTGTAGGGCATTATAACATATTTTTTTGTTGTGAAATTCATAGGGGGAATTGCATTCGTCCTATATCCCACAAATCGTAATAAACATTGGGCGTATGCCATACGCCCCGAAAACATTTTATATAATTTACAAAATTAAAAATATTAACTTATTGAATTAAAATGATGTTTTTAAAATTATTATAATCTCTATTTCATCAACACCCATAATTCAGCCAGTAACAACGGCACACTAACCCAAGTCGGTAAGCTTTCAAACTTCCAAAGTGTGCCGAGTAACACCAATCCTACAATAATCCAACGCGTGCGTTTTTCACTGCTTTTGGCTTGTTTTTCTAAGCTTTGATTGATTGCTTGCAAATGTTTGTTAATCTGTTTTTGTTGCTGAAATGCATTAAACATTGCCTCAGGAAATTCCGCAAAATGTTCTCTAAATTGTGGTAAATGTTGCTGAATATCTTTAAATATTGCTTTGACACCGATTTGTTCGTTCAGCCAGTTTTGTAAAAATGGTTTGGCGGTTTGCCATAAATCTAATTCAGGGTAAATTTGTCTGCCTAAGCCTTCAATATAGAGCAAGGTTTTTTGGAGTAAGACTAACTGTGGTTGCACTTCCATATTAAATTCACGAGCGACTTTAAACAGGTTTAACAGCACGTGTCCAAAGGAGATTTCTGATAAAGGTTTGGCAAAAATCGGTTCGCACACTTCTCTAAATGCTTGTTCAAAAGCGTCAATATCGGTATCGGCAGGTGTCCAACCTGATTCCACGTGCATTAAGGCGACACGGCGGTAATCACGGTTGAAGAATGCCACAAAACTTTCTGCGAGATAGCGTTTATCGTGCTGATTAAGTTGTCCGACAATGCCACAATCAATGCCGATATATTGTGGATTTTCAGGGTGATTTGGGTTCACAAAAATATTACCGGGGTGCATATCAGCGTGGAAAAAACTGTCCCTAAACACCTGTGTGAAAAAGACTTGCACGCCACGTTCAGAAAGTAATTTCATATCCGTACCATTCGTTTTCAACTCATCAATATTTGCCACAGGAATGCCATAGATACGTTCCATTACAATCACATTTTTGTGACAAAAATCAGGGTACATTTCTGGAATATATAGTTCTTCGCTCTCGTGAAAATTTGCTCTTAAACGAATAGCATTATCCATCTCACGACGTAAATTCAGCTCGTCTACTAAGGTTTTTTCATACTCTTGCACCACTTCAACGGCTCGTAGTCGCTTACCTTCTGGGGATAATTTAGGGATTAAATTGGCAAGGCGATACATCAATTCAATATCAGATTTGATGATCGGCTCAATCTCAGGGCGAATGACTTTCAGCACCACTTCTTTACCTGCAAGAGGTTGATTTTGATTGAATTTTGCGGTGTGAACCTGAGCAATAGAGGCTGAGGCTAAGGCATTTTCATCAAAATCATCAAACCATTTTTCTAATTTATCCCCTAAGGCAGTTTCAATAATTTGACGTGCTAATTTGCCATCAAACGCCTCAACGCTATCTTGTAATAATGCAAGCTGATCGGCTAATTCAGGCTCAAACAGATCTCGACGCGTTGAGAGCATTTGCCCAAGTTTAATCCAAACAGGTCCTAATTCTTGCAAGGCTAAACGCAATCTTTCCCCAAAAGGTTTATCCACGTGCTGATTTTTAATCCAAAATAGCCCTTTGCGAGCAATCCCTAGCGAATTCGTCAGGCGATGATCAGGAATTGCCTCATCAATGCCGTAGCGTAAAAAGGTTTCAATAATTTGATAAAAACGACGTGAATTTTTAAATTGCATTTTCTGTTCTCAATATGTCTAAAACTTGGCTTGGCTTAATGTTTTGCATTGAATCTGCCTGTAAATAATGCTGATTTTGACCATAAGCCCCAATCAATTTGGGATCCGTTGCCCCATACAGAATAATATTAGGCTTGTTTAAGGCAGCGGTCAAATGGCTTAATCCAGTATCCACTGAAATTACACTTTGGCTGTTCGCAATATGTTGAACGAGTTCTGTTAAAGTCAGTTTTGGCAACACTTTTGCTAAGGGCGATACTGTGGCTAAACGTTCCGCTCGGGCTTTTTCCGTTAAATTTCCCCAAGGTAAATGGACTTCAATTTGCAGAGCTGTAATTTCTTTGATAATTTCAATCCAATAATTTTCATTCCAATGTTTATCGGCTCTGGTCGTGGAATGGATTGCTACAATATAAGGGTTATAAGCGGTCATATTTTGTGAAGAATTTGCAAATTTTGCTAAAAATATGCCCGCTATACCATAATCACCGATTTGTGTTGGAACAGGATAACCTAAACTTTTTGCGAGTAGCTGACGTATCCGATCAACGGCGTGTTGTTGGTAAGGAATAGTAAATTTTTCATCATAAAACAGACTGCTTAATCCTTCTCTAGCACTTTGGCTGTCATAACCATATTTTGTGCCTTTGGCTAACTTTGTGACTAAACAAGCACTTTTAATCAGCCCTTGAGCATCAATCACAGCATCATATTGTGTGCTTTGTAATTGCTTTTTATAAGCCTGCCATTCCTGCCACGTTTGTCGCTGAAACAGATTTTTACGCCAGTGACGAATTTTGATAGGGATAACTTGATTAACGGCACTGTGCCATTTGGGAATTTCTGCAAAAGCCTGTTCAACGACCCAATCCACCTGTAAATCAGGAATAGCATTTTGTGCATCGGTTAAAGCGGGCAAGGTGTGGATCACATCGCCCATTGATGAGGTTTTTACAAGACAGATTTTCATTCTGTTAATAATTTATCTAATTCACTCAATACTGTTTCAGGCTGAATATCAATCAAACTTTGATGATAACCTTGCTCAGCGTCGCCTTTGCGGACTTTAATCAAGCCCCCTTCAATTAAGCGAATAATCTTCACTTTTTCAGAAAGTGGCGGGGTGTATTGTGGGCTTGTTGGACCATAAAGTGCCACAAGTGGTTTACCCAAAGCCGCCGCAATGTGCATTAAGCCGGAATCATTACTCACAACAGCACGACAAGTTGAAATCAGATCAACGGCTTGGTTTAAGTTAGTCTGTCCTGCAAGGTTAATGCAGTAACGTTGCTGTTCTTCTGATAATGCAGTACGAATTTCTTCACCAACTGTATTATCTTTAGCTGAACCAAAAATGGTGATCGAGTAGCCTCTTTCAATCAAAAGTTGAGCTAATTTTGCATAATGATAATGTGGCCAACGTTTTGCAGGACCAAATTCAGCCCCAGGGCAAAATCCGATGGTTTCTCGATTTTCTGCATAAGCAAATTGCTTTTCAAACTGTGTGAGTGTTTGCTCAACTTGTTGTTTTTCAACACTTAAATATGGATAATCAATCTTGATTTTCTCAGCGTTTGGAATTCGCCCTTTTTCATAGGCAAGTGCCACATAGCGTTGTACCATCATCGGATAATCATTTTTATTATTGCGTAAATCATTTAATAATCCATAACGCATTTCGCCTTTCCAACCACGTCTCACGGGGATTTTTGCAAAGAAAGGAATAAATGCTGATTTCAATGAATTAGGTAACACAATTGCCATATCATATTGATTTTGCAAATCTTTTCCTAAATCATACCGCTTGCGTAACTCAAACGCACCGTGTCCCAGTGGCATTGTGATAGCTTTGCGAATTTCAGGCATACGAGATAATAAAGGACGACACCAGTCAGGTGCCATTACGTCAATTTGACAATTTGGATAGTTTTTTTTGAGTTGTTGGTAAAGAGAGTGGGACATCATCATATCGCCCACCCAAGAAGGTCCAATAATTAAAATATTCATTCTGTTCTCTTATAAAAAGAAAGAGTGAGTAAAAACTCACTCTTTTGATTTTAAATTATTTTTTATAAATATATGTGCCATTTGATTGACGAATGAAACGTCCACCCTTAACACTCATTGAGGTTACTCGATTGTGATTATCTAAGTGTAAAACTACTTTATCTCCCTGATTTAAGTGTCTAAATACACGGCTTGCACCTTTGGCTTTAGTCATTGCATTCACATCAGAGATTCTTAAATGATGGTTACGGAATAACTGCATTAAAGAAACCCCATCTTTCATTACTAAAACTTTTGTTTTTGTATCAGATTTTGGCTGAGGTTTAACTTTTGATGCAGGTTTTTCAATTTTATGTGCTTTTTTAACCTCTTCAACTTTTTGTTTTACTGGTTTAGCTACTTGCTCAGTCACTATAACGTTATCTGTTGCCTTAGTTTTGGCTACAAGGTTTGTATCTGGTACTGCTGCAATATCAGGTGTTGCTGGAGCATTATCTGCTTTTTCAACAACGTCAGTTGTTGGCTGCTCTGTTGCATTCAGAATGGCATTTGCTCTTTGCTCTTCTGTTTTTTGTAGCTCTTCTTTAGATTCAGCTTCTTTTTGTGCAAGTAAGGCTTTTTTGGCTTCTTCGGCACGTTTTGCTTCTTCTGCGTCTATTGGTCTAAATTCAATAGGTAAATCATTTTCTTGGTTATTTTTCAATTCTTCTACGATTTTAGGTGTACTTGGTTTCAATGCCCAAAATGCAATAAAAAGTAATAAAAGAATCAGTAAAACAAGTAATAATCGTTTATATTTTGCAAAGAAATTTTCTTTTACGACCGTTTTTTCTTTTGGCGTTGATGTAACAGGAATAACACGCTCAGGTGCAATATGACTGATAAATGGTTGTGATTCCTCAACAGTTTCTTCTGTTTTTTCTGATACGATATTATCTGGAATGACGTTTGTTGATGGTTCTTGCTCTTCAACTTCAGTAGGTTTTTCTATTGACATATCTTTATTTTCTGTAAATTTAGGACCTTTGTAAGCAAAGTCTGGTTTTGGGTAGGTAAGGTTTAATTTAGATTTTTTCTTCGGTGTGTTTTCTAAATTTGATTCATTCTGAAGGTTATTCTCAGACATAATATTATCCTGTATTGAGCTATAAATAGATTGCCATAGTTTAATTGATTTTTTAGTAATCATCACCTAGTTTTATTTCATCTTGGTTATTTTTTATAAAAATATATTTTTTTCGATCAAGATCGACAAAATAATGGTGAGTTATTGCTGTGAAAAATAAATTCTCCTAATCTAGTCACTCCATTTACATTCAAGGAGCGTTACATGAAAATTTTAAAAAATTTGGGAATTAGTGTTTTATTAGGTGTCTTAGCCACCTCAGTTGTGGCAAAGGAAAATGTTAAGAGCGTGCCAAAAGAAGTACAAAAAACAGAGGTTACAGAGCAACAACAAGTGGCTTTGCAGGATTTAAATAGTGTGAATATCAATACTGCGACAGCAGCTGAATTAAAGGATAAATTAGTGGGCATTGGAACCAAAAAAGCACAGGCTATTGTGGAGTATCGAGAGAACAATGGGACATTTTTAAGTGTGGAACAAATTACAGAAGTTTCTGGGATTGGCAAAGCCACATTAGAAAAAAATAGAGAACGTATTTTGGTGAACTAAAATAAGTGAATAAATCTTAGGAGTTTAAAACAGGCCTTTCTCTTGTAAAGAATATTACAAAGAGAAAGGTGTTTATTATGAAAAAAACGAAAAACCACCGATAATTTCTTATCAGTGGTTTAGAATAAGTGGCGGAGGAAGTGAGATTCGAACTCACGGAGGATTTAAACCCTCGCCGGTTTTCAAGACCGGTGCCTTCAACCGCTCGACCATTCCTCCGTTGAAAACGAGGTGAATAATATAGATATTGTAAGAATTGGTCAAGTAGAAAAATAAAAAAAATGTTTGTTTGATTTGTTTTTCATCAAAAATAAGGGTTTAGAGTAAAAATTAACTATTTTTTGATAAAAAATGGCATAAGTATCGGTATTAAGCCACATCAAATTTATAAAAAAATAAAATATTTATTAAGCATTTTTATCTTTTTTATTGTTTTGAGTCTTATTTATAGATTATGCGTTATTTTTTATATAATGATGATTATATAGATGTGGAAAATGTGTGCTAATTTATTCAATTTCAGGTATGATCTTGCTCACTATCGGCTGTATTAGATGCTGAATAGAATCAGATAAATTTCACAAGTGATTTTTATATAGTAAGCGGTCATATTTTTATAAGATTTTGCAAAAATTTATAAAAATGATCGTTAGGTAATCAACTAACATAGGACTTTAATTTTGGATACCGTATCCTTGAGTACGCTTTTTATTACTCTTGTCTTTCTTCTTTTTCTTTCTGCCTTTTTTTCAAGCTCTGAAACGGCGCTAATGTCGCTAAATCGCTATAAAATGCGAAGCCTTGTTGAGAAAGGTCACCGTGGGGCAATACAAACAGAAAAATTATTGGCGAAAACTGATATTTTGCTAAGTTTAATTTTAATCTGTAATAACCTTGTTAATATTGTTGCATCAGCTATTGCAACAATGATTGGGATGCGTCTTTCTGGGGATGCTGGGGTGGCGATTGCAACAGGTTTACTTACTTTGGTTATGCTGGTGTTTGCGGAAATTTTACCGAAAACCATCGCGGCAATTTATCCAGAAAGGGTAGGTTTTACAGCAAGTTATATTTTAACACCTTTAAAAAAATTACTTACCCCATTGATTTTTATAATGAATATAATCATCAGTACATTATTAAAATTATTGCGTATTAAATCCCATGATAAGAGCGGATTAAGTGCGGAAGAATTACGTAGTGTGGTGTTAGAAGCTGGTAAGTTTATTCCAACAGAACACCAAGATATGCTGGTTTCTATCTTGGATTTAGAAAAAGCAACAGTTGATGATGTTATGGTACCTCGTAATGATATTGATGGAATCAATATTGATGATGATTGGAAGTCTATAATGCGTCAATTAAAAGGGGCAGCACACGGACGAATTGTTATCTATAAAGAAAGCATTGATACGAATGTATTAGGAATGTTACGTGTTCGAGAAGTTTTCCGTTTTATGCTTGAAAAGAACGAATTTAGTAAAGAGATTTTAGTTCGAGCATTGGATAATATCTATTTTATTCCAGAAGGTACGCCACTAACTTCACAGCTGATCAATTTTAAAGAGAATAAAGAGCGAGTGGGTTTAGTTGTGGATGAGTATGGTGATATTAAAGGTTTAATTACTCTTGAAGATATTTTAGAGGAAATTATTGGTGAGTTTACTACATCAACCTCGCCAACCCTTGAACAAGAGATTCAAAAGCAGTCTGATGGTTCGATTATTATTGAAGGCTCTGCAAATTTAAGAGACTTGAATAAAATGTTTAAATGGAACTTGCCTGCTGAGGAAATTCGTACTTTTAATGGCTTAATTATGGAATATTTGGAAAAAATTCCAGATGAAGATACGCAATTTACTTTTTATAATTTAAAAGTGACGGTATTGGAAGTGGCAGATAATATGGTTAAGCAAGCGAAAGTAGAAATGTTATCTTAATCATCTTGGTAAAAAAAAGAGTGAAATCTATTTAATATTTCACTCTTTTTTATTGCTCTTTTTTCTATTTAGCGTATTTTTTCTCTAATTCAGCTTTTTTCTTTTTAAGCTCTTTTCCTCTATTAACGAGAGCTTGGCTTTGTTTCAACACATCTTCTTGTTGAAGTTTTTTAGCTGACAGAGCTAATATCATTGTATCTTTTAACACGGAAACAGAATCATCTCGCATTGCTTTGATTTCAGGCGTTTCCAGTGTTAATGCAGAATATTGCTTAATTGTTTCTTGCATAATTGGAAGCACTTTTTCTGACTCTGTATTGTTTAATATTGCTGTTTCAAAATAGCTATCAATTTTTTGTAACTGAGCAAGATCTGATTTGATTTCGTTGCTGTTATCACAAGCTACAATAAAAAAAGTGGTGATTGCCACAAGGCAAAGTTTGAGTAAATTTTTCATTTAAAATTCCTTAGTATTATAAAATTGAATGTTATTTATGTTTCTGAAATTGATAAACCAATCGCTTGTTTTATCAGGCTATTTTTCACAATAGGAAGTTGATTTGTAAGGCTTAGCCCCATACCTCTGAGCAATTTTTTCATTGGATTGTTGCCTGAAAATAACTCTTTTAAGACACCCATTGCCCCCAAAAGTTTCACTGCCTCGACTTTCCGGATTCTTTCATATTCTCGTAAATGACGGTATTCGCCAATATCCATCCCTTGTTCGAGATTTGCTTGAATTTGTTTTGCCATTTCTATGGCATCAGCAAAACCAAGATTAACCCCAAGCCCTGCTAACGGATGGATTGTATGAGCAGCATCGCCGATTAACGCCACTCTATTTTTGGCAAAATCACGGCAATAGCGTGCAGTAAGCGGGTAAATTCCACGAGGATTTTGCAAATCGGTAGCAAGTTCACATAATCCTAATTTATTATCAAAGGCAATAGTTAATGCCTTATTAAATTCGCTTTCATCGCAGTTTACTAATTGATTGGCTTTTTCTGGTGGTAAAGACCAAACAATAGAGCAGTGATGTTCATCATTAAAAGGAAGAAAAGCGAGAATACTTTCAGGCGAGAAAATTTGCCATGCTGTTTGTTGATGAGATTCTTGGGTTTTAACATTACAAACTAATGCAGTATGTTGATACTCCCTTGAAACTAAAGGCATATTCATTTGCGTGCGAACCCAAGAATTTGCACCGTCCGCACCTATAATCAATTTTGATGAAATTGTTTCACCGTTGTCTAGGGTTAAAAACGCACTAGACTCATTGATTGCAAGGTTTTTTGGGGTTGCCAAAATAATGTCTACATTATCTTGTGTGCTGACTTGTTGCCATAATGCTTGCTGAATATGTTGATTTTCAATAATAAAACCTAACTGCTCTAAACCTAATGATTTAATTTCAGCTGAATTATTATCAAATTCAATTTTAGCAAAACTGTCTTTTTCCCAAACGTGCATTTTAGAGTAAGGGGAGCGTTTATTCTCTGGAATATTTTGCCATGCTCCAACGTTTTCTAACATTTTTTGACTTGTAAAATTGATTGCACTGACTCGATTTGTCAGTAAATTTGGCTCAAAAAATGGCAATGCACGTTCAATAATGGTAATTTTACAGCGAGCTTCTTTTAACAATGCGGCTAATGCAAGCCCTACCATTCCACCACCAATGATGGTTATATCACTACTTTTCATCAATTTATTCCTCTAACAGAAACTATGCGTAGTTTACCAATCAATTCTTAAAATCGGAATAAATTTAGATCAATTATTTTGTGATTTATGTATATTGAATGGGATCGCCAACGTGTAATGTTCCCAGTTTTGATGCATATCCAGAGATGCCAAAAACAGGTTTTTTCTTAAAAGTACGATGTTGTTGTAAATAATGGTCAATTGCTTTTTCTTTTGCTAAGGTTTGCGGATTGATGCTTGGAATGGTACAGCGTTCACAACGTTTTTTAATGATGAGTTCGGTGTGTTCTGTTTGTATTTTTTGCCAGTTATCTTCAATAAAAGGCGGAAATGCGTCTTCTGAAATACGGCTTCCAATCACAATATTGGGACGGAAACGTTGCACATCAATATGATAATCGGCTAAGTGTTGCTGACAATGATGTAATGAAAATTCTGTTACTAAATGCACCGCTTGGCTATCTTGGAATAAGATATTTTTAGCTGAATTGAGAGTATCCATTGGGCGAATTGCTAATAAACGGACATTACGCCCAATAATCTCACTGAGAAATTGAGCTACTGTATCGCCCTGATCAAACGCTTTTAATTCACGTTTCCAAACTTTTGAGTTAACCGTGTTAACATATTGTTTTTCAAAGGTAATGGCTCGCTGGTTAAAGATAATAGACACATTGTTTTCATCAGGTAATACCACTTTAATATGTGATAAAATTTTATCGCTACGCTGTGTGACAAACATCCCTGTTTTTTCATCAACAATCATCATTTCTCGGTCGTGTTTGAAACCACTCGCAAGTAAATCCACCGATGAAACAGCTATTCCCTGACAGGATTTGATAGGGTATATCCATAACTGCGTAATAACCATTAACTACTCCTTAGCATAATGTCTTAAAATTTATAGCCTCTATGCAACGCCACAATGCCCGCACTTAAATTATAATAATTTACACTTTCGAACCCAGCTTGTTCCATCATTGCTTTTAGCTCGTCTTGCTTTGGATGCATTCGGATTGATTCCGCTAAGTAACGATAACTGTCGCCATCGTTAACAACCGCTTCACCAATTTTTGGTAAAATATTAAAAGAGTAAAAATTATAAGCTTGGCTGATAGGATCAATAATCGGTTTAGAAAACTCTAATACTAATAAACGTCCACCTGGTTTTAGGACACGGAACATTGAACGCAATGCTTTATCTTTATCGGTCACATTGCGTAGCCCAAAACTGATAATCACACAATCAAAAGTATTGTCAGCAAAAGGTAACATTTCTGCATTCGCTTGCACATAACTCACGTTACCTACCACGCCTAGATTACGCAATTTCTCACGTCCAACCTCCAGCATAGAACTGTTAATATCCGCAAGCACGACTTCGCCCGTTGACCCCACAATACGAGAAAATTTAGCGGTAAAATCGCCTGTTCCACCTGCAAGATCCAAGACTTTATGCCCTTTTCGTACGCCACTGCAATCTATTGTAAAACGCTTCCAAATACGATGGATACCAAAAGAGAGCAGATCATTCATTAAATCATATTTACCCGCTACATTGTGAAAAACTTGGGCAACAAGTTGTTGTTTTTCTTCTTTGGCAACGGTTTTAAAACCAAAATGGGTTGTGTCAGTTTGTTGTGATAAGGATTGATTTTTCATAGTGTTTTTTTAGATAAGAAAATAAGGCTAACCATAACAAAAAAGCGGTCAAATTTCCTTAAAAATTTGCAAATTTTTGTAAGAAAATGACCGCTTATTATGATGCTTTTTATACAGTTTTATTTGAAATAGAAATTTAAACATTTCTTTTGATATAAAATCGAATGTTTTTTATTATCTTGTTATTTTTTTTACAAAATTTCGTGATCTGGCTCACATTTTAAGAATTTAATCGTATTGAGATTATTTTTTAGCGATATAATTAGAATATATTTAAAAATAGCAGATATATTTTAATAGATAAAATAATATTCGAGATAAAAATGATGAAAAATTATCAAAATACCATTCCGACGGATCAGTTAGATCGACAAATTTTAAGGGTGTTGACACTTGATGCTCGCACGCCTTATGCGGAAATGGCAAAACAATTTAATGTAAGTGCGGGAACAATTCATGTTCGTGTTGAAAAAATGCGTCAGTCAGGTTTGATTAAGGGTACGAAGATTCGTATCGATGAACAGAAGCTTGGCTATGATGTGTGTTGCTTTATTGGTGTTATTTTGAAAAGTGCCAAAGATAGTAATGCGGTTATTCAAAAATTATCTCAGTTTGATGAGATTATTGAAGCCTATTATACCACTGGTAATTATTCTATCTTTTTGAAAGTAATGACACATACTATCGAAGAATTGCATCATTTACTGTCAGCAAAAATTCAATCTCTTGATGAGATTCAATCAACCGAAACAATTGTTTCAATGCAAAATCCAATTAAGAGAAGTATCAATCCCTCAAAAATCGATTTTTAATAAATTTTAACAATAATAAGGAGAATCAAAATGTCAGAAGTTTTCCACTTAGGCTTAACGAAAGCAATGTTAGAAGGTGCGGAATATGCGATCGTACCTGGAGATCCTGCACGTAGTGAGCGTATTGCTAAATATATGGATAATCCAAAATTCTTAAACTCAACCCGTGAATATACCTCTTGGTTAGGTTATATCAATGGCAAACCAGTTGTAGTATGTTCAACAGGTATCGGTGGTCCATCAGTGTCTATCTGTGTAGAAGAATTAGCACAATTAGGCGTGCGTAACTTTGTGCGTATCGGTACAACAGGGGCAATTCAACCACATATCAATATCGGTGATATCTTGATCACAACAGGTGCAGTACGTCTTGACGGTGCAAGCCAACATTTCGCACCAATGTGTTTCCCTGCGGTTGCAGACTTTGAATTAACCCAAGCAATGTATGAGGCGGCAAAAGGCTGTGAATATCCAACTTATATCGGTGTAACTGCGTCATCTGATACTTTCTATCCAGGTCAAGAACGTTATGACACTTACACAGGTCGTGTGTGGAAAGATTATCAAGGTAACTTCAAATTATGGCAAGATCTTGGCGTAATGAACTTTGAAATGGAATCTGCAACACTTTACACAATGGCTCACGCATTAGGCTTAAAAGCAGCGATGGTTTCAGGTGTAATTGTAAACCGTACTCAAAAAGAAATTCCAAATGAAGAAGATGCGAAAACCGTTGAAGTTCGTAGCGTAACCGCAACGATCGAAGGATTGAAAAAAGTATTGTAATTTAATATATTAAATAGCATAACACCTCAAAATAATTGACATTTTGAGGTGTTTTTTTGTGCATAAAAAAACCTACCAAGCGGTAGGTTTTTTATCAAAATTTGCAAATTAAATTATGCTAATTTTTTGATTTGAGCTGCTAATTTAGCTTTGTGGTTAGACGCTTTATTTTTGTGAATTAAGCGTTTTGATGCCATACGATCCACAACTTTTTGCATTTCTAAAAATGCTTTTTGAGCAACTTCTTTGTCACCAGCTTCAACTGCTGCGTAAACTTTTTTAATGTGAGTACGCATCATTGAGCGTAAGCTTGCATTGTGTTGACGGTTTTTTTCTGATTGAACCGCACGTTTTTTTGCCGACTTGATATTAGCCAAGGTCAAACTCCTAAAAATATCTATATAAAATAATACTACGCATAAATTCGATTATCTATGCGACGAAATCTGTCATTTTCAATGAGACACGGGCTTGAAAATAATACCATTTCACACAAAGAAAACTCTCGTGGAAAAGATAGTGTGCAATTCTAACAGTTTTTTTCTGTTTTTCCCATACAAAACTGATAAAATTCCGAACAATTTTAAAAAACAAAGTAGAGAGAGATTATTTTGAGTAACAAATTGATTAAATCAGGATTGATTTTCAGTTCAATGACCTTGCTTTCTCGTGTGTTAGGTTTAGTACGAGATGTGGTGATTGCCAATATACTAGGCACGGGCGTGTCTGCCGATGTCTTTTTATTCGCAAATCGTATCCCTAATTTTTTACGCCGATTATTTGCCGAAGGGGCATTTTCTAAGGCATTTGTGCCGGTGTTGGCGGAATATAATGCCGACGGCGAATTGGATAAAACTCGTGAATTTATCGCCAAAGTGTCAGGAACACTAGGGGGATTGGTCACGATTATTACCCTTGTCGCAATGATTGGCTCGCCTATCGTGGCAGCTTTGTTTGGTACAGGTTGGTTTGTGGATTGGCTCAATGGTGGGGCGGACGCAGAGAAATTTACCCAAGCTTCATTACTCTTAAAAATCACTTTTCCTTATTTATGGTTTATCACTTTTGTCGCTCTTTCAGGGGCGATTTTAAATACCATTGGCAAATTTGGGGTAATGGGATTCTCACCTGTTTTGTTGAATGTGGCGATTATTGGTGTCGCTCTGTTTGGGGCAGATTATTTTCCCTCGACGGATATTGCACTCGCCTTTGGGGTCTTTTTAGGGGGATTATTACAATTTCTGTTTCAGATTCCGTTTTTGAAAAAAGAAAAATTATTAGTTAAACCCAAATGGGCGTGGCGAGATGAAGGGGTCACGAAGGTTCGCCGTTTAATGATTCCTGCCCTGTTTGGCGTGTCAGTGACTCAGGTCAATTTATTGTTAAACCAAGTGATCGCCTCTTTTTTGGTAACAGGATCGATCAGCTGGCTTTATTATTCAGATCGTTTAATTGAATTTCCACTCGGTTTATTTGGGATTGCGATTTCTACGGTCGTGTTGCCGAGTCTGTCTAAAATTGCTAAAAAGAAAGATATTGATGACCTTCAACGCCAAGCACAGTTTAATCAAACAATGGATTGGGGGGTGCGAATGGTATTGTTACTCGGTATCCCAGCGATGATTGGTATTGCTTTGCTCGCTCAGCCGTTATTGATGACAATTTTTATGCGAGGTAAATTTCAGTTAAGTGATGTGGTAGCAGCGTCGCACTCTTTAACAGTAATGTGCTTTGGTTTGATTAGCTATATGATGATCAGCATTTTAGCGAATGGTTTTTATGCCAATCAAAATACTAAAACGCCGGTAAAAATCGGGATTATCGCGGCAATCAGTAATATTTGTTTTGGCTTATTAGCGATTCCTTTTGGCTATATTGGATTAGCTATGGCATCCGCCCTTTCCGCAGCAGTGAATGCCACCTTGCTTTATCGTGGCTTATCACAACGGGGCATTTATAAACTTTCCAAAAAAACGATTATATTTAGTTTAAAATTATTGATTTCAGCTTTACTAATGGGGGCGGTCGTCAATTATTTCTCGCCAACCTTACAACAGTGGTACAGCTTAACCTTATTAGGACGAATTCATTGGCTTGCTTGGTTGATTTTATTAGCAGCAGGGCTCTATTTTGGGTGCTTGGTATTATTAGGATTACGTAAAAAAGATTTTAGAGCAGAGTAATGAAAACATTGATTTTATATTTAACCACAGATGGGCAAACGCAAAAAATTGCTCAACATATCGCAAATGAAATACAGGGCGAGATAACGTTAATTGATTTAAAAGAGCAACAAATTTCAGCAGAGCAATTAAAAGAGGCGGATCAAATCATTATTGGCGCGTCTATTCGTTATGGGCATTTTAGTCCAATGTTGAAAAAATTCATACAACAACATTATGAACTTTTAAATCAAAAAAAATCGGCATTTTTTAGTGTCAATTTAGTGGCGAGAAAAGAAGAAAAAAATACCCCTGAAACCAATTCTTATACGCGTAAGTTGTTGGCAGAAATCAGTTGGAAACCGACAGAAGCGGCTGTGTTTGCAGGGAAGTTAAGTTATCCAAAATATAATTGGTATGATCGTGCGATTATCCGCTTTATTATGAAATTAACGGGTGGCGAAACAGATACGACCAAAGAGATTGAATATACAGATTGGAATAAGGTGACGGAGTTTGCACGAAAGTTTTAAATGTTTAAATAAATGCTTTATTAAAATAATTTCTTTGGATTAGTGCATTTGTGATAGAATTCGCCAATTCATCAGAAAATTTATTGGTCATTATTATTATTTTTTACAGAAAATTTTTTGCAAAAAGTGAAAAAAATATGACCGCTTACATATTTAAAATACAAGGAAAAAGATAACGTGGAAAAGAATTTAGTTGATTTTTTAAAGAATACTTTAGCTGATTTAAAAGCTGAGGATATTCAAGTCATTGATGTAACAGGTAAATCAAGTATTACTGATACAATGATTGTGTGCACAGGGACATCAAGCCGTCACGTGGCATCGATGGCGGACAATTTAACAGAAGAGAGCAAAAAAGTAGGTATTGAAGTATTTGCATCAGAAGGTAAAGTGACATCAGATTGGATTGCCGTTGACTTTGGGCAAGCAATTGTACATATCTTGCAACAAGATAGCCGTGAAGTGTATCAATTAGAGAAATTGTGGCATAGATGAAAATTCAGTTAGTCGCTGTTGGCACAAAAATGCCGAAATGGGTAACAACGGGATTTGAAGAATATCAACGTCGTTTTCCTAAGGATATGCCTTTTGAATTAGTGGAAATTCCAGCTGGAAAGCGAGGAAAAAACGCTGATATTAAACGCATTCTTGATCAAGAAGGGAATGCGATGCTGAATGCCTGTGGGCGTAATCGTATTGTTACCTTAGATATTCCAGGTAAGCCTTGGACAACGGAGCAATTAGCACAACAGTTAGAAATGTGGAAAAACGATGGGCGAGACGTGAGTTTACTTATCGGTGGCCCTGAAGGTTTATCCCAAGAATGTAAACAGCGAGCAGAACAAAGTTGGTCGCTTTCACCTTTAACTTTACCGCATCCGCTTGTGAGAGTGGTGGTGGCCGAGAGTTTATATCGTGCGTGGTCATTAACAACGAACCACCCTTATCATCGAGAATAATGAAGTTTTTTAGTAAAAAAAAATCACCATTTCTATTAACAACTCGAGAGCGAGTCAGAGATGGTAAGGTTGAAGCTAATTTATTTGCACGCCGTGCCTTAGTCGGTTTTTTAGGTGTATTGGCATTAACGTCGGTGTTATTAGCCAATATTTACCATTTACAAGTTTCAGATTATCAAGACTATCAAACTCGCTCAAATGGTAATCGCATCAAATTACTACCAATCCCTCCTGTACGAGGCTTAATTTATGATCGTAAAGGAGAAGTTTTAGCTGAAAATCTGACTTTTTTCGGCTTGTATGTTGTGCCTGAAAAAGTAGATAATTTATCTGAGACTTTAGAAAAATTAAAGGAAGTCGTTGGGCTAACGGATGAAGACATTGCTGAGTTTTATCAAGAACGCAAACGTGCTTCTCGCTATACACCAATTTTACTCAAAAAAGATCTGAGTGAAGAACAAATTGCACGCTTTGCGGTAAACCAATATTTATTTCCTAATGTGGATGTGCAAGCCTACTTCAAGAGAAATTATCCTTATGGTGAAGCGTTGACGCATATTATTGGTTATGTCGCTAAAATTAACGATCGTGACCAAAAACGTCTTAAAGAGGAAGGAAAATACCACGATTATGCTGGTATGCACAATATTGGGAAGCTGGGAATTGAAAAATATTACGAAGATCAGCTACACGGTGTAACAGGTTTTGAAGAGGTAGAAATCAATAATCGTGGTAAGGTTATTCGTAAATTACGAGAAAAATCGGCGGTTGCTGGAAGTAGCATTCAATTAACACTTGATATTGATTTACAACGTTATATTTCAAATCTATTGATAGACAAGAAAGGGGCTGTTGTGGTGCTTGATGCGAAGGATAGTAGCATTCTAGCGATGGTGACGAATCCAAGTTATAACAATAATTTATTCGTTGATGGGATTTCATATGACAATTATAAATTATTGCTTAATGATCCTGATCGTCCTTTATATAGTCGAGCAACGCAAGGTTCTTACCCTCCAGCTTCAACCATCAAACCTTTTATGGCGGTAGCGGGATTAACAGAAGGGATAATTACGCCTGAATTAACTATTTTTGATCCTGGTTATTGGATTGTGCCAAATACTACTCGTAAATTTAGGGATTGGAAAAGAGTGGGGCATGGTACAACCAACTTAAACAAAGCAATCGCAGAATCATCGGATACTTATTTCTATCAGCTTGCCTTTAATTTAGGGATCAATAAAGCATCAGAATGGATGAAAAAATTTGGTTTTGGGCAAAAAACAGGGATTGATATTTTTGAAGAGTCTGCGGCGATTATGCCAAGCCGTGAATGGAAGCAACAACGTTATAAACAATCGTGGTTGCAAGGGGATACGGTATCTATAGGTATCGGACAAGGTTATTGGATTGCGACGCCATTACAATTAGCGAAGGCATTGGCGGTATTAGTGAATAATGGGCAAGTTAATACGCCACATTTGATGAAGCAGATTGTCGGTACAGACGTACAAACCTATGAAGACCCACTGCTTTATGAAGATATTAAAAATGTGCCAAAAGCTTACTGGAAAGCTGCAAAGCAAGGTATGTATAGCGTAGTAAATGCACCAAATGGTACAGCACGTAAAGCCTTTGCTGATACACCTTATAAAGTCGCTGGAAAATCAGGCACGGCACAGGTGTTTAGTTTAGCTGAAAACCAAGAATATGATGCAAAAGAGCTTAAAAAAGAGTTGCACGATCACGCATTATTTATTAGTTTTGCTCCTTATGATAACCCGAAAGTAGTTATTTCGATTATCTTAGAAAATGAAGGGGGCGGGTCAAGTCATGCTGCTCCAGTAGTACGACAAATTTTAGATTATATTTTGTTGCATTCCGATATATTTAAAAAATCGCAAAAAGATCCAAAAATATCACCGCTTGAAAAGGGGCTGTAATGAGTAATCAAATCACTGGTTTTATAAAAAAAATATTTGATATTGATATTTGGCTATTACTCGGACTAATCGTGATTAGTTGCTATGGCTTGTGGGTGTTATATAGTGCAAGTGGTGCAAATGAGCGAATGTTTACTTTGCGTATTATTCAAGTTTCGCTTGGTTTTTTTGTATTATTTGTAATGGCAATGTTGCCACCTACTTTTTATCAACGTATTTCGCCATTGCTTTATATTCTTTGTATTATTTTGTTGATTTTAGTTGATGTAGCGGGAGAGGTTAGTAAAGGGGCTCAGCGTTGGTTAAATCTTGGTTTTATTCGTTTTCAGCCCTCTGAGATTGCGAAACTCTCTGTACCTTTAATGGTTGCAACTTATTTAGGTAAGCGAGCATTACCACCTTCATTAAAAGATACAGGCATAGCACTATTGATTATTTTTGTTCCCACTTTATTAGTGGCGAAACAGCCTGATTTGGGAACGGCGATTTTAGTTTGTGCAGCAGGTATGTTTGTTCTCTTTTTAGCGGGATTAAACTGGAAACTTATTGGTGCGGGTGTTGTGGGCGTTGCGGGATTTATTCCGATAATGTGGTTCTATCTAATGCACGATTATCAGAAAACGCGAGTGATGACGTTGCTTGATCCTGAGAAAGATCCTTTGGGTGCTGGTTATCATATTATTCAATCTAAGATTGCGATTGGATCGGGTGGATTTTATGGAAAAGGTTGGTTACAAGGAACGCAATCTCAGCTAGAATTCTTACCTGAACCGCATACTGATTTTATTTTTGCGGTATTAGGGGAAGAATTAGGTATGGTTGGCGTACTGGTTCTACTTGGTATTTATTTGTTTATTATTGGTCGAGGTTTAATCATCGGCGTGAAAGCAAATTCAGCATTTGGACGTTTAATTTCAGGAGGAACGGCGTTATTATTCTTCGTCTATGTTTTTGTAAATATTGGGATGGTAAGTGGAATTCTTCCAGTAGTTGGTGTACCATTGCCGCTCTTTAGCTATGGTGGAACATCTTATGTAACCTTAATGGCAGCATTTGGATTGATTATGTCCACTTATGTTCATCAAGCTAAACAAAAGGATACGAATCCTTATAATAGAAAACTAGCAAGGAATAGAGCGTAAAAATATTTGAGAAATTAAAGGTAATTTATGAAAATAACAAAGGTCATTCGATCATTATTGGTCGCTATGTTGATAATAGGCGGAATGCCCGCAATAGCGAAATATTCAGTGAATGGTGGGATTAAAGGGGCAAAATTATTGCCTTCTAAAGTATCTAATCACAAATACTCATACCGTGATCGAGGTAGAAAATATACCACATTAACTCCAGCAGAATCAGCACGTTATTCAGCAGTTGGGATGGCAAGTTATTATGGTGGAAAGTTTAATGGTCGTAAAACCGCAAATGGCGAAATTTTTAATGAAAACCATTTTACTGCAGCACATAAAACACTGGCATTTGGAACTTATTTGCTTGTTACGAATCTACGTAATGGACGTAAGCTGATTGTTCGTGTTAATGACCGAGGTCCATTTAGCAATAAGCGTATTTTAGACCTGTCGAAAAGATCTGCACGCTATTTGGGGATGCTGAAATCAGGAATTTCAAAAGTAAAAATTGAAGCATTGCAGGTTGATAAAGACGGATATATTTTTGGTAAGGGAACGCATTCGTTATTAAAAATTGCGAAAAGATCAGGATTAAAATTAAAAGTACGCTCAGATAGATCGAATAAGGCAAAAGTAACGCACTATTCTAGTCACAATATTATTGTAAAAGTGACTAAATTTAAATCTGAGAAGTTGGCAAAGCAAATAGCTAGAGTGGTAAAACCTAAAGCTGAAATTAAGAAAAATGGTCGATATTTTGATGTTTTCATTTATCCAAAAGATACGAAGAATACACAGAAGGTTAAAAAACAACTTGCACTGTTAACACATAATAAGGTTTATACTTATACAAAGTCTGTTCAAGAGCAAAAGAAGACGCGATCATCTAAGGCTAAAATTGCAACTAATAAAATTATTGTAAAAGTAGCTCAATTTAAGTCTAAACATATTGCAACTAAAATGATGAAAGCGGTGAAACCTAAAGCTGAAATCAAAAAGAATGGTAAATATTACGATGTGTTAATTTACCCAGAAAATGTAAAACAATCACAAAAAGTAAGACAGCAACTGGCAATTCTTACACATAATAAAGTTTACACTTATAATACTAAATAAACAAAAAGGAATACCCAATGTTAAAGATTAGACAAAAATTATTTCAATTAGGCGTGAGTGCGTTATTTATTTCATCAACAGTTTATGCAGATGATACGATTGAATTTAATAAGGGTATTCCCAAATTACAAGCTAAAAGCTATGTTCTGATGGATTATAACTCAGGGCAAGTGTTAGCGAGCTTAAACCCAGATCAACGTCATTATCCTGCTAGCTTAACCAAAATGATGACTAGCTATGTGATTGGCTCAGCATTAAAGCAGGGCTATATTAGTAATGATGATAAAGTAGTGGTTTCTGAAAATGCGTGGGGAGCAAAATTTCCAGGCTCTTCAAAAATGTTTTTAAATTTGAATCAAAAAGTCTCTGTGGCTGATTTGAATCGTGGGATTATTATTGCTTCTGGAAACGATGCTTGTGTGGCTATGGCAGAACATATTTCAGGTACGCAAAAAGAATTTATTAACGTAATGAATCAGTATGTGAAAAAATTTGGTTTGAAAAACACTCATTTTGCGACAGTTCACGGCTTAGATGATCCAAATCAGTATTCTTCAGCTTATGATATGGCAATTATTGGTTCTCGTATTATTCGTGATTTACCAGAAGAATATAAAATTTATTCAGAGAAAGAATTTACATTTAATAAAATTAAACAAAATAACCGTAATGGCTTGTTATGGGATAAATCAATGAATGTTGATGGAATGAAAACAGGTCACACCGATGAAGCTGGCTATAATCTAGTAGCTTCAGCAAACAATGCAAATACACGTTTAATCTCAGTAGTAATGGGTGTACCAACCTATAAAGGTCGTGAAACTGAAAGTAAGAAATTACTTAAATGGGGATTTGCAAATTTTGAAACTTTTAAACCGCTTCAAGCTGGCAAAAGTATTGCTGAACAAAGTGTTTATTATGGCGATAAAAACAAGGTTCATCTAGGTTCATTCACGGATAGCTATATTACTATTCCAAAAGGTAAGCAATCTCAGCTAAAAGCACGTTACGAGTTAGAAGGCAAAGTTTTAAAAGCACCATTAGTGAAAGGGCAAGTTGTGGGTAAAGTAATTTATCAATTAGCTGGAAAAGATATCGCTTCTGCAAATTTACAAGTAATGGAAGATGTAATGGAAAGCAATATCTTAGGACAAGCTTGGGACTGGGGTGTATTAACAGTAAAAGGATTATTTAACTAAATGCAAGACCAACAGCAGCAACCATTAGAACACAGACAAAAGAAGCGCCGTCAAAAGAAAGATCCAAATGCTCCTTTTGTACGACCAAAATTAGAATTACCAGACGGGCATAACAAGTTATTATTGCATTCTTGCTGTGCACCTTGTTCTGGTGAAGTGATGGAAGCAATTTTAGCTTCAGGGATCGAATTTACGATTTATTTTTATAATCCGAATATTCATCCACTGAAAGAGTATTTAATTCGCAAGGAAGAAAATATTCGCTTTGCTGAAAAATATAATATTCCGTTCATTGATGCGGATTATAACCGTAAGGATTGGTTTGAACGTGCCAAAGGAATGGAAGATGAACCTGAGCGCGGTATTCGTTGTACAATGTGTTTTGATATGCGTTTTGAGAAAGCTGCTCAGTATGCTCACGAGAATGGTTTTCCCGTTTATACGAGCTGTTTAGGGATTTCTCGTTGGAAGGATATGAACCAAATCAATGGTTGTGGACATCGTGCGGCTGAACCTTATGATGATGTCATATATTGGGATTACAACTGGCGTAAAGGTGGTGGTTCGCAACGAATGATAGAAATCAGCAAAAGAGAGAAATTTTATCAGCAAGAATATTGTGGTTGCGTTTATTCATTACGTGATTCAAATAAATGGCGAGAAGCGACAGGGCGTCAAAAAATAGAAATTGGAACGCTTTATTATTCACCAGAAAGCTAGTTTTGAATAAAAATACTACACTTAGTGAAAAATTTAAAAAAAAAGCTAGACAAGATTAGATAAAATCACTAATATACGCTTCCGCAACGACGCAATACTTAAAGGCGTTCGTAGCTCAGTTGGATAGAGCGTTGGCCTCCGGAGCCAAAGGTCGCAAGTTCGAATCTTGTCGAGCGCGCCAGAAGTTAATGCTTTAAAACAACAAAATAGACGATGGTGGCTATAGCTCAGTTGGTAGAGCCCTGGATTGTGATTCCAGTTGTCGTGGGTTCAAGTCCCATTAGCCACCCCATTTTGTCTAGTTCAAATTAAGATCGGCGAGTAGCGCAGCTTGGTAGCGCAACTGGTTTGGGACCAGTGGGTCGTAGGTTCGAATCCTATCTCGCCGACCACTTTCCTTTTTATTTCACTATATATTTTACTTATTTTCCATATACTTAAATTATTTCTTCATTATTATTTTATGTTGCCTATCTTTTTTCATAGCGTTACAATAATACTGTATAGCAAAGATAATCATTATTTTTGTTTATATAAGTAGGTCAAATAAGATAATAACGAACGGAAGATTTAATCTATTTACCTTACTCATCATTAGATTCTCATTTCTTTATCTCGTTATTAAAATTTGACTTAGCCTCAATAAAATTTTATTACGGAGTTCACTATGAAAGCAGCAGTTGTAAATCAAGCTTGTACTGACGTTGAAATCGTTGAAAAACCAATACCTGCTATTGGGGAAGGTGAAGCATTAGTTGAAGTAGAATACTGTGGCGTATGCCATACGGATTTGCATGTTTGTTCTGGGGATTATGGAAAACAACCGGGAAGAATATTAGGGCATGAAGGAATTGGAATCGTAAAAGAGATTGGCAAAAATGTTACCTCATTGAAGATTGGCGATCGTGTAAGTATCGCTTGGTTTTTTGAAGGCTGTGGCACATGTGAATACTGTAATAGTGGGCGTGAAACCCTATGTAGAAGCGTAAAAAATGCAGGTTTCACCGTTGATGGCGGTATGTCAGAATATTGCGTTGTAACGGCAGATTATGCGGTTAAAGTACCAGAAGGCTTAGATCCAGCTCAGGCAAGTAGTATCACTTGTGCTGGCGTAACCACTTATAAGGCGATTAAAGTTTCAGCTGTTCGTCCAGGACAATGGATTGCGATTTATGGTGCAGGTGGTTTAGGTAATTTAGCTATTCAATATGCTCATAATGTCTTTGGAGCAAGAGTCATTGCAATTGATCTTAATGATGATAAGTTAAATTTAGCCAAAGAAGTAGGTGCTGAGGTTGTTATCAATGCGGGTCGAGAAAATGCAGCAGAAAAAATTAAAGAAGTGACAGAAAGTGGTGCTCACGTTGCTGTTGTAACCGCAGTATCAAAAGTGGCATTTAATAGTGCAATTGATTGTGTTCGTGCGGGTGGTAAAGTTGTTGCTGTGGGCTTGCCAGTTGAAACGATGGATCTATCTATTCCTCGTACCGTACTTGATGGCATTGAAATTATTGGATCTTTGGTTGGTACACGGCAAGATCTTGCAGAAGCATTTGATTTCGGTGCTCGTGGCATTGTTACACCAATCGTTCAAAAGCGCCGATTAGATGAAGTAGCAGACGTATTCCAAGAAATGCGTGATGGTAAAATTCAAGGACGAATGGTTCTAGATATGAAGAAAAAAGACTAATCGTTTGTTGTATTAGACTGCTAAAACCCATCTATTTTAGGTGGGTTTTATTTTATCGCACAATTGTTTCCAATTTTTTAATGAATCCAACAGGATTTTCCCAATGGCAATTATGCCCTGCATTTTCAATAAGTTGATAATTTAATTGATATTGTATTGCTTGGGTTTGGAATTTTTTATCTCGCTCGCCGATTATAAAATGTAAATTAGACTGAGTTTTTATTTGCTCTAATAAAAAGGCTTGTTTTGCAAGGCTAGTGGCTTTGAGCATTTGAGCAATACATTTTCCGTTATTGCTTTTTCTCTTTTGGATCAGCTGTTGTTTTTTTGCAAAATCAAGATCAAAAAAGACCGCTTGTTGATACCAATCTTGTAATACATTTTCGATATTTTCCGTTTCAAAACGTGTTGCCCAAGCGATATCATTTTGCCAGCGAACGTAGCGTTGAGATTTAGTTTCTAAGCCGATATTTGCCCCTTCTACAATAGTACCAAGTAGAAGTGGATTATTCTTGAATAAATGATAATGCAGTGCGATTCGTCCGCCGAGTGAATAACCGACAAGATAAAAAGGACGATCGATTTGAGTTTGTAAGGTATCGTGAATTTGCTGGCATACTTCATTAAAATCATTACAACAAATTGTTTCACTCTGTCCGTGAAAAGGAAGATCGAGAGTAAGCGGTCTAATTTTTGGATGATTTTGCAAATTTTTTAGCACCTTATTCCAATCTTGTTGCGAGCCGAGTAGTCCGTGTAAAAAGACCACCGGAATACTCGGTTCTGCTAGATTTGGTACATTATGCCATTGAAATGCTAACATTAGTCAATAGAAGCTCGGGCAATTTGTTTCAGAATAGATTGGTAAATTGAGCTACCTTCAATCTCATTTACTTTTATTTCAACAATGGTTACACCTTTGCGAATGTAAGCCTGTTTGAGCTTAGTTTTTAAATCTGCCCAAGTGAATGGGCGAATATAATCAATGCCGAACATAGTTGCAATATGGGAAAATTCAAAATTATGTGAAGCACGGTAATATTTGGATTTTACTTTTGGATCTACGCCTAAGGTATCAAAAATTGCTCCACCACTGTTATTGATAATAAAAAGAGTGGTCGGTTGAGTAATTTGACGCAATAAGGCGATTGAGTTGAGATCGTGTAATGCGGAAATATCGCCAATAATAGCAACATTTGGACGCTCGCCACCAATTGCTGCTCCTGCCATTGTAGCGATTAAACCGTCAATGCCACTCGCTCCTCTGTTTGTGTAAATTGGGTAATTATCTGGTAAGCGAGCAAAGGCATCAGCTAGCCTAACAAATAAGCTATTACCTAAAAATAAGTGTCCGTTTGGCGGTAATAATTGACTTAACTGATGAGCAAAAGAGGCTTCATTTAGGCTCGTCCCTACTTGTTTTGTAACAAACTCATCGCAGAATTTAGATAGAGCTAAGGGTTCAAGCAACCATTTTTTTTGTGGTATCGCTGGATGCGTTTGTACAAAATGGGATGCTTTGGCAATAAAACGAGTATGGGGTTTTGCAAATTGGTTTAAGTAATCAGAATGCTGATCAACAATCCACAATTCGCCATTAAATCCGCTTAAAAATTGATTGACTCGTTTGCTGATAATTTGTGTGCCAAATTGGATTACGATATCCGCTTGGCTTAATCGTTTACGCACTGTGTTGTTGGCAAGCCAGATATCCGCATACGGTAAATTTGGCGTAACAGAAGATTGAATATCACAAATTAAGCACCAGCCGAGCGTTTCCGCCCAATTTCTAAGTTTTGCACCTTCGCCAGCTGTTAATTTTCCAACAACAATGACTCCTCGTTTAGTTCGCCATTCTTCCCAGTTTGAGTGAGTAAATACTTCACTGTGATTGGCGTGTTGTACTAAATATTTTCTGTCTTTTGCTTTAAGGTAATGTTGTACAGAATCGAGCCATTCATCGTTATAAATTCTGCTCTCATCGGCGTCATATAATGGCTCAGCAAAAGGGGCGTTGATATGAATGACACCCGCTTGATGTTGCTGTTTACCACAAGCTCTTTCAATTTGAGAAAGCACCCAATTTGCACTGTAATCTCGACTTGGTTTAGGTAAATTGAGGCTTTCAATTGGGTAATTTGCAAATATTCCTTGCTGTTGAATTGCTTGATTTGCCCCACAACTGATTAACTCAGGGGGGCGATCTGCTGAAAGAATAATTAAATTATGATGGGTAATACTTGCTTCGATAATAGCGGGGTATAAGTTTGCAACCGCAGTGCCTGAGGTGACGATGATCACTACAGGATCCATCGTCGTTTTTGCGATACCTAAAGCAAAAAAGCCTAATCCACGTTCATCAAAGTGAGTATGGCATTTTACAACACCTTGTTTTTGTAAGTTTATCGCTTCTAAAGTTAAAGGTGTTGAACGACTGCCTGGTGCAATACAGAAATGTTTTACACCGTGATGCAATAACGCATTTAAAATAAGATATGACCAAGAACGATTAAAGGTGCTAGTTGTCATTATTATTACCCAATTAAATTTCTAAAATTGTGCTTATCATATAATAACTTCTAGTTACAACCAAATAGTAAGCGGTCATATTTTAAGAAAATTTTGCAAATTTTTGACTAAAAATATATGATTAAGCACTATTTTGATATAAAGGACATGAAAATGAATAATGCGTTAACACACCGAGTAGATGAAATTCTTGATTTAATGGGTAAACATTGGCGTAAAGAGCCGGATTTATCTTTGATGGATTTTTTACATCAATTAGCGAAAGAAGTTGGCAAGCCAGATGATTTAACGGCGTTGACGGATGAAGTCTTGGTTTATCAATTAAAAATGCGTGGCACGAGCAGTGATACGGTTATTCCTGGTATTCAAAAAGATTACGAGGACGATTTTAAAACGGCATTATTAAGAGCACGTGGAATTTTAAAAGATTAGTGTTGTCAATGTAAGACATTTATTTTTAAGGAAGCAAAATGAAAAAATTATTATTAAAAAGTAGCCTTGTGGCGTTATTAGGTCTAGCAAGTTTTAATGCAACAGCGTTTGAACCAACTTTAGGCAAGGATTATATTGAAGTCAGCCAAGCCCCTGTGGCACAAAAAGAAGTGGTTGAGTTTTTCTCTTTCTACTGCCCGCATTGTTATAACTTTGAAATGGAATATAAAATTCCAAGTTTAATCAAGGAAAAATTACCAAAAGACGTGACGATGAAGCAATATCACGTGAGTTTTTTAGGTAAGGAAGGAAAAGACTTAACGCGCGCATGGTCACTTGCAATGGCAATGGGCGTAGAAGATAAAGTAAAAACCCCGTTATTTGAAGCGGTGCAAGGGCATAAAATCAATTCAATGGATGATATTAGAGCGTTGTTTATTGAAAATGGGATTTCAGCTGAGCAATTTGATGGTGGAATCAATAGTTTTGCTGTGAATGGATTGGTGAAAAAGCAAGAAGATTTAGCAGAATCGTTAAATGTTCAAGGTGTGCCAGCTTTCTTCGTGGATAATAAATATCAAGTAAACAATGAAGGTTTCTCTGATGTGAAAACGAACGAAGAATTTATTCAGCGTTATATCGATATTGTGCTGTCTCTTACAGAAAAGTAATTCTTAGAAAGTAAGTCATTTTAAACTATTTCGATGCATAAGAAAAACTTATGCATCGGAATAGTTTTTTTATTTGATAAAGATCATAATTTATAATGTAAACGGTTGCTTTTTATCAATAAGGTTGTAATATTGCCGTAACAATCATTTTAGTTAAGGTTGTCAGATGATTATTGCGGAGCAAATACAACATAAATACACGGAAAGAGTGCTGATGCCAACTTTTTGGGCTGATGGCTTTTTTTGGCATTTGTATTTCATATGCTTAGATATGATACGTTCCGTTCCTTTTTCCTCCTTATCTTTGCTACGCACCTTTATTTCTCAACTAACAACCTTCTCCTTTTTATTTTCAATATTAAATAATCTCCCTTTACGCATATTGCCTTTTTTTACTTCACTATTGTTATCTATATTTAACAAGGCTTATTTATGCGTAATACTTAACAATGATAGGCAGGATTTATGGTAACGGAATTAGTATCACAAGCAGAAATAGACGCTTTTTTTAATGGGCAGCACTCAAACCCCTTTGCTGTGTTAGGTATGCACGAGACAGATAATGGCATCGAAATTCGTACATTATTACCTGATGCGACACGGGTGTTAGTGATTGAGAGAGAAAATCAGCAAATTTTATTCGAATTATTACCGCTTGATGAACGTGGTTTTTTTGCGGGAATCACACCAGATACCCATTCTTTTTACGATTATCAATTACAGGTTTTTTGGGGTAATGAATCCCAAATAATTGAAGATCCTTACCGTTTCCATTTGATGGTGGATGAATTAGATAACTGGCTGCTTTCTGAAGGTTCGCATCACCGTCCTTATGAAATTTTAGGGGCTCACTTTACAGAATGTGATGGTATTTCAGGTGTGGTTTTCCGTCTTTGGGCACCGAATGCGAAACGAGTTTCAGTGGTGGGGGATTTTAACTATTGGGACGGTCGTCGTCATCCAATGCAAAAACATTTTGAAAGTGGGATTTGGGAGCTGTTTTTACCCAAAGTGTCACTTGGGCAGTTTTATAAATTTGAACTGATTGATTGTAATGATCAACTTCGTTTAAAAGCGGATCCTTACGCATTTAGTTCTCAATTACGTCCTGATACTGCATCGCAAGTGAGTATGTTGCCAGAAATTGTGCCAATGACAGAACAGCGTCGTAAGGCAAATCAATCCGATCAACCGATTTCTATTTATGAAGTCCATTTAGGTTCGTGGCGTCGTAATCTCGAAAATAATTATTGGCTTAATTACGATCAAATTGCTGATGAGCTGATTCCTTATGTTAAAGAGATGGGCTTTACCCATATCGAATTTTTACCTCTTTCAGAGTTTCCTTTTGATGGCTCGTGGGGTTATCAGCCAATTGGATTATATTCTCCAACGAGTCGCTTTGGTTCACCAGAAGGATTTAAACGTTTAATCGAGAAAGCACACAAAGAAGGCATAAATGTGATTTTAGATTGGGTACCTGGTCATTTCCCAAGTGATACACACGGTTTAGTGGCGTTTGATGGCACTGCATTATATGAACACGCAGATCCAAGAGAAGGTTATCATCAAGATTGGAATACGCTGATTTATAACTATGGCCGTAATGAAGTGCGTAATTTCTTAGTAAGTAATGCGTTGTATTGGTTGGAATGTTTTGGCTTAGATGGGATCCGTGTTGATGCAGTGGCGTCAATGATTTATCGAGATTATAGCCGTAAGGAAGGAGAATGGATCCCAAATCAATATGGCGGACGTGAAAATTTAGAAGCAATAGAATTTTTAAAACAAACCAACTATTTAATCAATAAAGAGATGAATGGTGCAGTTTCTTTTGCGGAAGAGTCGACCTCTTTTGCAGGCGTAACCCACAGTTTGGAAAATGGTGGGCTAGGCTTTAATTTTAAATGGAATATGGGGTGGATGAATGACACTTTATCCTATATGCAAAAAGATCCGATTTACCGCAAGCACCATCATAATCAAATGACTTTTGGAATGATGTATCAATACAGTGAAAACTTTGTATTGCCCCTTTCTCACGATGAAGTGGTACACGGAAAATCCTCTTTATTGGGCAAAATGCCGGGCGATACTTGGCAGAAATTTGCAAATTTACGTGCTTATTATGGCTATATGTGGGGTCACCCAGGTAAGAAATTGCTCTTTATGGGTAATGAATTTGCACAAGGGCGTGAGTGGAATTATCAAGAAAGTTTGGACTGGTTCTTATTAGATGAGCAACAGGGTGGTGGCTGGCATAAAGGGGTGCAGGATTTTGTTAAAGATCTTAATCATACTTACCAGCAAAACGCTCCATTATTTGAATTAGATTGTGATCCAAATGGCTTTGAGTGGTTAGTGGTTGATGATGCACAAAACTCTGTATTTGCCTTTGAGCGTCGTAGCCGTAATGGCGAGCGAGTTATTGTTATCAGTAACTTTACCCCAGTTCCACATAATGAATATCGTATTGGTGTCAATGAAATGGGGACATATACGGAGATTTTAAATTCTGATGCTCAAGTTTATATGGGATCAAATATCGGAAATTTAGGTAGAGTGGAGGCCGAAGCTATTGGCTCTCACGGAAAAGCACAATCTATTAAGGTTACTGTTCCGCCATTGGCAACAATCTATTTAAAATTAAGTTAGTAAGGTGAGTAAAACTAAGAGAACATTTCTCTTAGTTAAAAGTGGATAGAATGAAAAAGATAACATTAGGGAAGCCGTATCCTTTAGGCTGTACCCTTAGACCTAAAAAAGGATTTAAAGGATTCAATTTTGCTATTTTCTCTTCAAAAGCGGTGGCAGTGGAACTGTGTCTTTTTGATGAAAATAATTGGCAAGAAATTCGTTTACCGATGTATGAAACAGATGATATTTGGCACATCTGGTTATCGGAAGTGAATCACGGAATGAAATATGGCTATCGTATGTATGGCGATGGCTTAAATCCAAATAAATTGATTCTTGATCCTTATGCTAAAGAGGTGATCGGAAAGCCGGATCTGAGTAGTACGGAAAAAAGATCGTGGTTTTTATTAGATGATCCAAGAGATAACGCCCACCTTGCACCTAAAGCGGTCATTTTTGAAGATAAATTTGCGTGGCAAGATGATCAAGCTCCAAACATTGCTTGGGCGGACACCATTATTTATGAAGCAAATGTAAAAGGATTAACCAAATTACGTGAAGATCTGCCAGAAGATATTCGAGGCACTTATGCTGGCGTGGCTCACCCTAAAATGATTGCTTATTTAAAAGAGCTAGGGATTACGACCTTAGAGCTATTGCCTATCAATTATCATTTAGATGAACCGCATTTACAGGAAAAAGGGTTACAGAATTATTGGGGCTATAATCCACTGGCGATGTTTGCGGTAGAACCAAAATATTGGTCGGGAAGAAAAGGCACCTCACCACTTTCAGAATTTAAAGCAATGGTACAAGCTTTGCATAAAGCGGGGATTGAAGTGGTACTTGATGTGGTGTTTAACCACAGTGCAGAATCGGAAAAACATTTTCCTACGTTTTGTCAGCGTGGTATTGATGATGAAACCTATTATTGGCGGAATGATCAAGGGGAATATATCAATGCAACGGGCTGTGGCAATATGCTCAACGTCTCTTCTGATATTGGGCGTCGTTGGGTGATTGATTGTTTAAGATACTGGGTTGAAGAGTGCCACGTAGATGGTTTTCGCTTTGATTTAGCACCCACCTTAGGGCGAGAAACACCGGCGTTTAATCCGAATGCAAAATTATTTCAAGAAATTGCCGAAGTACCGAGCTTACAGAAATGTAAATTTATTGCCGAGCCTTGGGATATTGGTGAAGGGGGTTATCAAGTCGGGAATTTCCCTGTCTATTTTTCAGAATGGAATGATCATTTCCGTGATGATATGTGCCGTTTCTGGCTTCAAAAAAGTGGCAGATTAGATATGTTTGCTCAACGTTTTGCAGGTTCGAGTGATATTTATCGACGAGAGGGATACCTACCCCACAATTCTATCAATTTTATTACTGCCCACGATGGTTTTACCCTTAGAGATTTGGTGAGTTATAACCATAAGCATAATGTTGCCAATGGCGAGAATAATCGTGATGGACGAGATGAAAATTACAGTAACAATCAGGGGTTTGAAGGTTCATTAGGGGCATCCTCAACCGTAGAAGCAATGCGTTTAGTTCATTGTTGTGCATTACTAACCAGCCTATTATTAGCAAATGGGACACCAATGTTGCTGGCAGGCGATGAATTTGGTAATTCGCAATATGGTAATAACAATGCCTACTGCCAAGATAATGACATTGCGTGGCTGAAATGGAATGATTTTCAGCAAACGTTTTTTGAGCTAACAAAACAGATAATTACGATACGTAAAGCTTTACCAAAGACATTAAAAGATAACTGGTGGCAACTCAATGAGGTGCAGTGGTTTAATGTTGAAGGGCATTTGATGGATATTACAGATTGGCACAATGTAGAAAAAAAAGCATTTCAAATTCAATTAGATAATCAATGGCTATTCGTCATAAATGGAAAAGCAGGTTTACAGCAATTTCAGTTACCAGAAGGCGAATGGCAAGCGGTCATATTTGATCCAAAATTTACATTAAATGGAAAAATTTTTGATGTAGAAGATGTGTCATTTTCTATTTTGAAGAAAGTATTTCATTAACAAATTGAATTCAATGGTGAATTTAAGAAAAACAAGGAGTGACTATGAGTAGTATGACAAAATCCCCAAATAAATATGAAGTGGTAAAAGACACACTAGTGCTGATTTTAGCCGGTGGTAGAGGGTCTCGTCTTCATGAACTAACGGATAAGCGTGCAAAACCAGCCCTTTATTTTGGTGGTAATCGTCGCATTATTGATTTTGCATTATCTAATTGTATTAACTCTGGGCTAAACCGTATTGGCGTTGTGACCCAATATGCCGCCCATTCATTGTTACGCCATTTACAAAAAGGCTGGTCTTTTTTGCCACAGGAACGAGGCGAATTTGTAGATATGTTGCCCGCTCGTCAGCAAATTGATGATTCAACGTGGTATCGTGGTACAGCAGACGCCGTTTATCAAAATATGGCGATTTTGCGTAATCATTATCGCCCGAAATATGTGCTAATTTTGGCGGGGGATCATATTTATAAACAAGATTATAGCCAAATGCTACTGGATCATATTTCAAGTGGGGCAAAATGTACCGTTGGCTGTATTGAAGTAGAACGTAAAATTGCCTCCGAATTTGGTGTGATGGCAGTTGATGAAAACTTAAAAGTGAAATCTTTTGTGGAAAAACCAGAAAATCCTCCTGCGATGATTGGTCGACCTGATATGTCTCTTGCTTCAATGGGAATTTATGTGTTTGACGCAGATTATTTATATGAAGTGTTAGAAAAAGAAGTGGAAACCCCTTACACCTCCCACGATTTTGGTAAGGATATTTTACCGCGTACTTTAAAAGAAGGTGTATTGTATGCACACCCATTTAGCCGTTCTTGTATGGGACGTAATACGGAAGGTGAAATTTACTGGCGTGATGTGGGGACATTAGACAGCTTCTGGCAATCAAATATTGATTTAGTTTCTGAACATCCGCAACTAGATATTTATGATCAACGTTGGCCAATTCGTGGTAATCCAATTCAAGCCTATCCTTCAAAATTTTTCTATAAAAAAGCCAATTGCAAGGCGGTGGATAATTCATTGATTTCTGGCGGTTGTGTGATTACTGACGCTGAAATTAGTCATTCGGTACTGTTTGACCATATTATTGTAAAAGAAGGTTCAACGGTAGAATATAGTGTGATATTGCCACAGGTGACTATCGGTAAAAATTGTACATTAAGAAATTGTATTATTGATCGCCATGTCGTTATTCCGGATGGTACGGAAATCGGTGTAAATTTAGAAGAAGATCGTCAGCGTTTTAGAGTGAGTAGCTCGAGTAAAGTAGTTTTAGTCACTAAGCCGATGATTGAAAAGTTACAAGGTAAAAAAATCGCTCATGAAGAGCATTTAGATTAAAGTGATTATTTGAATGAATTTGTAGAGGTGAGAAATGGCTTGCCTCTACAATATTGTTTTTATATTAGCAAGGAAATATTAAAAGGATAAATTAAATGAGAGTATTACACGTTTGTTCAGAGTTATATCCCCTTTTAAAAACTGGTGGGTTAGCTGACGTGATCGGTGCGTTACCTTTCGCACAGAAAGAAATTGGTATTGATGCAAGAATAGTATTACCCGCCTACCCAGCCATTATGACAGGCATACCGAATACAGTAATTGTGCATGAATTTGATAATTTTGCGGGACATATCGTATTACGTTATGGCGAATATAATGGTGTTGGGATTTACTTAATTGATGCACCACATTTATATGCTCGTGAGGGCAATCCTTATTATGGTGAAAATTATCAAGACTATGCGGATAATTATAAACGCTTTGCCTTGTTAGGTTGGGTAGGGGCAGAGCTAGCAACAGGATTAGATAGCTGGTGGCGTGCAGAAGTGGTTCACGCCCATGATTGGCATGCAGGTTTAGTGAGTGCCTATTTAGCGCATAAGGGTCGTCCGGCAAAATCTATTTTTACGATTCATAATTTGGCTTATCAGGGTAATTTTTCAGCTCATCATTTATATGAAATTGGCTTGCCGAGTGAAATGTTTAATATCAATGGATTAGAATTACACGGTCAAATTTCTTATTTAAAATCAGGGCTTTATTATTCTGATAAAGTCACAGCGGTGAGTCCAACCTATGCGAAAGAGATTACCACACCAGAATTTGGTTACGGCTTAGAAGGTTTACTCACAACATTAACGCAGCAAGGTAAATTATTTGGTGTGCTCAATGGTGTGGATGAAACGATTTGGCATCCTAATAATGATCCTTATATTCAAGATCATTATAAACTTAAATTTATGACCAAAAAACGTCATAACAAACAGAAATTACAATCTTATTTTAATCTACCACAGCAAGCAGAGGCATTGTTATTTGTAATGGTGACACGCTTAACGGAGCAAAAAGGGGTGGATTTATTGATTGAGAGTGCCGAAGAGATTGTCAAACAAGGTGGGCAACTTATTATTCTTGGATCAGGGGCGGCAGAATTGGAGCAGAGCATTGATGAACTTGCAACACGTTATCCTGAAAATATTGCGGTGAGAATTGGCTATGATGAAGCATTATCTCACTTAATTATTGCCGGTGGCGATGTGATTTTAGTTCCTAGTCGTTTTGAGCCTTGCGGATTAACCCAATTATACGGCTTGAAATATGGCACTTTGCCATTAGTTCGAGCAACAGGTGGATTAGCGGATACCGTCGTCAATAGTACATCAGAAAATATAAAATCACGCACGGCGACGGGGTTTGTATTTGATGAAGCAACCTCAGAAGCATTAAGCCAAGCGATAGGCAATGCCTTTACATTGTGGCAGAAACAACGTTTATGGTTTAGCGTACGAACTGTTGCAATGGAGCAAGATTTTAGTTGGAAGATTGCAGCAGAAAATTACAAACAGTTATATCAATAATTAAAAAAACATAAAAGTATCTATTTTTATATATTCAAAATTGGAGGAGAAGCAAATTATGACAAATAACATTCAATTTCCCTTTTTATATAATCATTTGAAAGATGACGCAGAGACGTTAAAAAATATGATTGTATATAAGTTGATTTTTCTTATTGGACGCTCACCAAAAGAAGCAAGTCAACGAGATTGGTTAAATGCAACCTTATATGCGGTACGCGACTTAGTCACAGAAGGTTGGATTTCGACAGCACATCAAGCGAGAAGTGAAGAAACCAAACGAGTTTACTATCTTTCAATGGAGTTTCTGATCGGACGTACTTTATCTAATGCCTTAATTGCAGAAGGAATATATGAACTGACCAAAGACGCTTTAGCCAAATTAGAGGTTGATTTAGAAGATGTATTAGAGAAAGAGGTTGATCCAGGTCTTGGAAATGGTGGGCTTGGTCGTTTAGCAGCTTGTTTTATGGATTCTATTGCAACCTTAGGTATTCCAGCAATGGGATATGGTATTCGCTATGAATATGGAATGTTTCAACAGACGATTGAAAATGGTCGCCAAGTAGAAACACCAGATGCTTGGTTGGAAAAAGATGCACCTTGGGAATTTATTCGCCCTTCAAAACGTTTTAATATTCGTTTTGGCGGACATATCTATTTTGAAGGTAAAAAATGCATTTGGAATAATGATGAAGAGCTAGTTGCTCTTGCTTATGACCAAATGATACCAGGCTATCAAAATGATTCAGCTGCCACATTACGCTTATGGAGTGCACATGCTGGAGACACGTTTGACTTAAGTGACTTTAATAAAGGTGACTATTTTGGTGCAATTGAAAAACGTTCTACCATTGAAAATGTCTCTCGCGTGCTTTACCCTGATGATTCAACTTGGGCAGGACAAGAATTACGTTTACGCCAAGAATATTTCTTAGTTTCCGCATCGTTACAAGATATTTTAAAACGCCATAAACGTACTCATAAAACATTAGATAATCTTGCTGATAAAATTGCGATTCACCTAAATGACACCCACCCAGCACTCGCCATTCCTGAATTGATGTATATTCTCATTGATCAAGAAGGCTATGAATGGCATAAAGCGTGGCAAATGTGTTGTAATATCTTCTCTTATACTTGCCATACGTTAATGTCAGAAGCATTAGAAACGTGGCCAGTTGAAATGATGGCAAAAATTTTACCTCGTCATTTACAAATCATTTTTGAAATCAATGAACATTTCTTAGATCACGTGCGTGCCAATATCACCTCAGATAATGATTTTGTGCGTCGTGTTTCTCTGATTGAAGAAGGGCATGCTAGAAAAGTGAGAATGGGCTGGTTATCTGTTGTAGGATCACATAAAGTAAATGGAGTCGCTGCAATTCATTCCGATCTAATGGTTAGCTCAACCTTTGCTGATTTTGCTCGAATTTATCCAGAACGTTTTACAAACGTCACAAATGGTATTACGCCTCGTCGTTGGATTGCCGTAGCAAACCAAGACTTATCCGCATTGTTTGATAAATATATTGGTACAGAATGGCGACGTGATTTAGGGCAGCTGGAAAAATTAAAATCACACCTACACGATAGCGAGTTACAACAAGCGATTCCACAAATTAAACGTGCTAATAAAGAGCGTTTAGCAAGCTATGTTAAAAAAGAGCTAGGCGTTGAAATTGATCCAAATGCACTTTTTGATGTACAGGTAAAACGAATTCACGAATATAAACGTCAAATTTTAAATGTATTACATATTGTTGCTCGTTATAATGAAATGATTGCGAATCCTGAAAAAGCGTGGACACCACGTGTATTTATTCTTGCAGGTAAAGCTGCCTCTGCTTATTATACAGCGAAACAGACAATTAACTTAATTAACGACGTTGCGAAGGTTATCAATAATGATCCTCGCTTAAAAGGTCGTTTAAAAGTTGTCTTTATTCCAAATTACAGCGTGAGCCTTGCCCAAATAATTATTCCTGCAGCGGATATTTCAGAGCAGATTTCTCTTGCAGGAACAGAAGCATCTGGGACAAGTAATATGAAGTTTGCTTTAAATGGTGCATTAACATTGGGTACACTCGATGGTGCAAATGTTGAAATTTTAGAGAATGTTGGTGAAGAACATATCTTTATTTTTGGTAATACGGTTGAGCAAGTCGAAACCTTACGTAAAAATGGCTATCATCCTTTTGAGATTTATCAGTCTGATGAGCAACTACGCACTGTGATTGATCAACTCTCAAGTGGCTATTTCTCCCCTGAAGAGCCAAATCGTTATCAAGATCTGTTGAATGGATTAAAATCTTACGATTACTATCAAGCATTTGCTGATTTCCGTAGTTATGTTGAAACACAAAAATTAGTGGACCAGAAATACCAAAATCAACAAGCGTGGGTAGAAAGTGCATTACAAAACATTGTAAATATGAGTTTCTTCTCATCAGATCGTACAATTGCGGAATATGCAGAGAAAATTTGGAAAACAATGCCACTTAAATTAAGTAAATAATTTTTGAAAATTAGATAATCGCACCAGAAGTTACCTTTTGGTGCGATTTTTTATGTTAAAATTTTGTTTTAATAACAAATATTACGTTTTATGACATCTAATAAAGTTAATCAAATATTATTTAACGCACTTACCCCCTCAAATGGAGGACGCCTATCTAAAATCGTCAATGGAATCATTATTTCTACCATTTTAATTACTGTTGTATCTATCATTCTTGAATCAGAGCCAAGTATCAGAATACAATATAGTCACTGGTTTTATTGCATTGAAATCGGTTCAACCCTCTTATTTACCCTAGAGTATATCGCACGTTTATATGTTATCCCTCTTGATAAGGAATATTGTCATCTTTCTCCTTTCAAAGCACGTTTAAAATATGCAACCTCCTTTTTTAGTGTGATTGATTTATTGGCGATTATTCCTTTTATTGTTTCATTTTTCTTCGTAGATCTTAGAATACTTCGTTTATTGCGATTAGTGCGAATTTTTAAGTTAACACGTTATAACACCGCAATGAACACCTTATTAAGCGTGATCAAACAAGAAGCAAATGCATTTTTATCCGTGATTTTTATTTTGATGATTATTCTTGTGATTGCCGCAAGTGGTGTGTATTACTTTGAACGTACTGCACAGCCAGAGCATTTTGGCAGTATTTTAAAATCAATGTGGTGGGCAATGGTCACCTTAACGACGGTTGGTTATGGCGATGTATTCCCAATCACCCCAATGGGAAAATTATTTAGCTCCGTAATTATGGTAATGGGGATTGGCTTAGTTGCATTGCCTGCGGGTATTCTGGCATCAGGTTTTTCTGATAAATTACATAAAAATCAAGATCAGTATCGTAAAGCAGTAAAAATTAGTTTAAGAGATGGAAAAATATCTAAAATAGAAAGAGAGCTGTTAAAAGATATTCAATTAAAAAATAATTTATCCGATGAAGAAGCTGAAGACATCGAGAGAATGGAATATCAGCGAATAGAAGAGGAACATTATAAACATTGCCCACATTGTGGAAAATCCCTTGAACATCAATTCTAATACAAGGGCAGATTACTGCCCTTATTGACTCAAAAAATCCATCGTCTTTTGACACATTTTACCATCATAAAAAAGGTCTAAAACCTGTTTAAACACATTGTTTTCATCCGTTGAAACCGCACTAAAAAGCGTCATGCAGGATTGTAATTTCAGATTATCTGGAAAGCCTAAAATCTGCAACGGATCTGTATCTCTGTGTTTAAGTAATTCGGTGGTAATGGCAATCAAGCGTTGCCCAAGAATAGGGTGCTGTAAATAATTTTTTGCTTCTGTAACGTTTTCAATCGCAAACTGTTGTGCCATTTTACTTTTGCCCAAACCCTGACATTGCGGAAAAATAAACCACATCCAATGGGAACGTTTTTTACCTTGCTGAATTTCTTGTAATGCTCGCTCATAATAGTGAGCTTGTGCTTCTAAAAAAATCGCTGTTTTCATTCTCGTTAATCGTAATAAAAAAGGGCAAATACTCAACATATTTGCCCTTATTAAATAAGAAATTATTTACCTAGCGTATCAAAAAAACGTTTTACGCCGTCAAAAAAACCGTCGTGTTTTGGACGATGTTTTTTATGTCCTTCAAGGGTTTCTTCTAATTTTCTAAGTAACTCTTTTTGCTCGTCCGTTAATGAAACAGGGGTTTCAATCGTCACTTTACAGATTAAGTCGCCTGCATAACCACCACGAGGAGAAGGTACGCCTTTACCACGCACACGGAATAATTTCCCTGTTTGAGTTTCAGCAGGTACTTTTAATTTTACTCTGCCTTCAAGGGTTGGGACTTCAATTTCACCACCGAGAGCTGCCATCGTAAAGCTGATTGGCACTTCACAATAAAGGTTTGAACCGTCACGCTCAAAAATATCGTGTGGTTTAACGTGAATGACGACGTATAAATCGCCCGCTGGTGCACCGTGTTCGCCTGCTGCTCCTTCGCCTGATAAACGAAGTTGGTTGCCTGTATCCACGCCAGCTGGAATAGTAACAGAAAGATTGCGAGGTTTATTAACACGTCCTTCGCCATAGCAAGAATTACATTTTTTCTCAATTTTCTTACCGCTTCCGTTACAGCTTGGACAGATTGCTTCTGACACAAAGAAACCTTGCTGACGGCGAATGCGTCCATTTCCGTGACAGTGCGAACAGGTATAAACTTTTGAGCCTTCTTCTGCACCACTACCGTGACAGCGATCACATTGGGTTAAGGTTTGAATGCGAATATCTTTTTTAACCCCACGCACCGCTTCTTCAAGGGTAATTTCAAGGTTATATTGTAGATCATCGCCACGCACCACGCGTGAACGTCCACGACCACCGCCGCCGAACATTTCACTGAAAATATCCTCAAAGCCACCAAAACCACCGCCGAATCCACCTGATCCGCCACCAAAACCGCCTTGTTCAAAGGCTTGGTGTCCGTATTGATCGTACATTGAGCGTTTTTCTTGATCGCCTAACACTTCATAGGCTTCTTTGATCTCTTTAAATTTTTCTTCTGCTTCTTTACTGCCTTGGTTTTTATCAGGGTGGTGCTTCGCCGCCAAACGTTTATAAGCACGTTTGATTTCTTGCTCGCTCGCCCCTTTGTTTAAACCAAGGATTTCGTAATAATCTTTTTTTGACATTGTTTTGACCTAATTATAAGCGGTAATATTTTGATAAAAATTTGCAAATTTTCGCTAAAAAATACCGCTTTGTTTTATAGTAAATTAAAATCATTGCTAATCATTTTATTAAACTACGGAACTATCTAAGCACGGTTGCTGAGCCTGTCGAAGCATAAGTGCTTTTTAAATAAAATTCCCTTCGACAAGCTCAGGGAACGAGAATAGCAAAAATTTTATATGTAATTTTCTATATACGGTAAAGGGGCGTATTCAATACGCCCCTACAATTTGAATTAAATAAAATTATTTATCTTTTACTTCTTCAAACTCTGCATCAACAACATCGTCGTCTTTTTTCGCAGATGATTGCTCTTGACCTGCACCTTGTTGAGCTGCTTGTGCCTGAGCTTGTGCTGCTTGCATTAAAGGTTCTGCTGCTTTTACTAATGCTTCAACTTTTGCATCAATTTCTGCTTTGTCATCGCCTTTCGCAACAGCTTCTAATGCTTTCACTGCGTCTTCAATTTTTGCTTTATCGTCAGCACTGATTGCATCGCCTGCTTCTTCAACTTGTTTACGCGTTGAGTGAACTAAGTGATCTGCTTGGTTGCGAGCTTGAACTAATTCTTCAAACTTACGATCTTCTTCCGCATTCGCTTCTGCGTCACGTACCATTTTTTCTACTTCTTCATCACTCAAACCACTTGACGCTTGAATTTTGATTTGTTGCTCTTTACCGGTATTTTTATCTTTCGCAGATACGTTGATGATACCGTTCGCGTCAATATCAAAAGTCACTTCAATTTGTGGCATACCACGAGGTGCTGGGTTAATGCCTTCAAGGTTGAATTGACCTAATGATTTATTTGCAGACGCTTGTTTACGCTCACCTTGTAACACGTGGATTGTTACCGCACTTTGGTTGTCTTCCGCTGTTGAGAACACTTGTGATTTCTTAGTAGGAATCGTAGTATTTTTCTCGATTAACGTAGTCATCACGCCGCCCATTGTTTCAATACCTAATGATAATGGGGTTACGTCTAATAATAATACGTCTGTTACATCACCCGCTAATACACCACCTTGTACTGACGCACCGATTGCTACCGCTTCATCAGGGTTTACGTCTTTACGAGGTGCTTTACCGAAGAACTCTTCTACTTTTTTCTGTACAAGAGGCATACGAGTTTGTCCACCAACAAGAATTACATCGTTGATTTCAGACACGCTTAAACCTGCGTCTTTCAATGCGATTTTGATTGGCTCTAATGATTTTGCCACTAAATCTTCCACTAATGATTCTAATTTCGCACGAGAAATTGTGATTACTAAGTGTTTAGGACCTGTTGCATCCGCTGTGATATAAGGTAAGTTTACTTCCGTTGATTGTGCAGAAGAAAGCTCGATTTTCGCTTTTTCAGCCGCTTCTTTCACACGTTGCATCGCCATTGGATCGTTGCGTAAATCGATGTTTTGTTCTTTTTTGAACTCATCAACTAAGTAATTGATTACACGGTTATCAAAGTCTTCACCACCTAAGTGAGTATCACCATTGGTTGCACGCACTTCAAAAGTTTGCTCGCCATCGAAGTTATCCATCTCAATGATTGATAAGTCAAATGTACCACCACCTAAGTCATAAACTGCCACGATTTGGTTTTCTTTTTTGCTGTCTAAACCGTACGCTAATGCTGCCGCTGTTGGTTCGTTGATGATACGTTTTACTTCTAAACCTGCGATACGACCTGCGTCTTTGGTTGCTTGACGTTGTGCATCGTTAAAGTATGCAGGTACAGTGATAACCGCTTCTGTAACTTTCTCGCCCAAGAAATCTTCTGCTGTTTTTTTCATTTTTTTCAATACTTCCGCAGAGATTTGTGGTGGTGCTAATTTTTCATCATTGATTGATACCCACGCATCGCCATTGTCTGCTTTAACAATGTTAAATGGCATAATATCCACATCACGTTGTACTTCATTATCTTCAAAACGACGACCGATCAAACGTTTGATTGCAAATACGGTATTTTTTGGGTTTGTGATAGCTTGACGTTTTGCAGGTTGTCCAACTAAGGTTTCTTTATCTGTATAAGCGATGATTGAAGGAGTCGTTCTCGCCCCTTCTGCATTCTCAATTACACGTGGCTTATCGCCGTCCATTACCGCTACACAAGAGTTAGTTGTTCCTAAGTCAATACCAATAATTTTTCCCATTTTCATTCTCCAATAAGATTTTAAATTTTTCAATGTTATAAAAAAGAGTGAGGTTTTTGTTCCTCATCCTGACGCTCTATTAAATAGGGGTAAATTTTTAAGGATCAAGGGGGAAAATAAAAAAAATTTTAGATTTATGAAAATAAATAGATTTTGAACTTAGATTTTAAATTATATCAAGACTAAAGAAAGAGATTTTACTTACATAGTTATGACCTATTGTTTTTTTTTTTTTGATAGTATTATTATATCAACAATTTGCTAATTGTAAGTTGTGTCACGTAAAAGACAAAGTAATCAAGAATAATCTCTTTTTATTCTATATCCTAATTTAGTTCATTGGAGCTTAAAATGAAAAAAATAATTTTATTAAGTTTATTATCTCTATGTCTTGCTTCTTGTAGTTCATCAGGTGGAAGTGAAGGTGGTGGAACTGTTGCTGGTGATCTTCGATCTCAGGTACTAAAAGATGTACAAAATAAATATGGCTCTTCTATTAAAATATTAAGCGATAGTAGCCAAAATTATTATAACTATTCTCTTTATGGCGTAATTGGTAATAATAAGATGGTATCTTATGGATTTAGAACATCTAAAATGGATAATGAAGGTATTGCTACCTATAATGGAGAGTTTGTTAAAGTTTCTAATGGACAAAAATATCCTCTAAGAGCTACAGCAGATTTTGGTAAAGCACATATTGATATGGTTTACAATAACGATAAATATATGTCAGGACGAATTTCAGGAAATGCGTTTATTTTTGATCAAGGGAATGGAACAGGATTCTTCTATGGTCCAAAAGCACAAGAAATTGGTGGCTATTGGACTAAGAAAGGTGTGCTACTTGATAGCAATTATGTTTTTGGCGGTAAACGTTAATTTTTATTGAAATTTATATTTAAAGCATTTCTTTAATAAAAAATAAGAAATGCTTTTATTTTTTATATTATGAATCATTATATTAAGCGATTATTTTTTCTCTGTTTTTTACTAAATTTTCAAATGGTTTTTGCATATACTCAAGAACCTTCAAAGGCTATTTTAAATACTTATAAAAAATTAGACGAACAACCCGACAAATTGTTAACACAATTAGTCAATGCACTATTACAGACAAATGTAGATGCTGTTTCTCAGTTATTTCCTCTTTATTCAAAACTGCCTAAGTCATTTCAAACTAAGGATATTAGACTTTGGTCATTGGCTATTTTAAGTGCGAGTAAAGGAGAACATTTAGAAGCACTTAATTATTATGAAAAATTACATAATATCTACCCAGAAATGCTACCATTAAAATTTCAGTGGGGAATGAGCCTATTTGCAAATAGACGGTATTATGAGGCAAAAAGGATTTTTACGGAACTTAAAGGTAAGATAAATTCTCAAGTTCCTAACCAGATATTAGAACATATTGATTTAGAGCATAAATGGAATTTACTCGGTAATTTTAATGTTGTTAGTAATTATAATGTAAATCAAGGAAATAGTTCTCAAAATGGTTGGACTTTTGGAGAGCCTAGACATACCTATGGTATTCATTTAGGTATAGGCTTAGAAAAAAGATGGCATTTACCAAAAGGATTTTTTATAAATACTAAACTAATGACAGAAAGTGATTTTTATCCTAAGTACAAACCACTAAATTATTTGAGTATTTATTCTAATTTTGGGATTGGCTATCAAGATACCAAAAAAGAAATACAATTAACGCCATTTTCAGAGATTGTATTTAATAATATGAACTCTCATTTTGATTATGGTGCTACCATTTTAGGTTTTAAGACCCAAATGAATTATAACATTTCATCAAGATGGCAAGTTGGTACTGAATATAAAGTTCAATATCGATCTTATCATCAAGAGAATGAAGCATTAAATAATCATATTCATAAAATTGATGTAATGACATTATTTAAACCAAGATTAAGAACAAATTTAAAAACAAATATTTTCTATGAAGAAAGTTTTTATAATTCTATTTTTAAATCAAAAGGATATAAAACCTTTGGAGTAGGCGTATTGTGGAATGAGATTTGGGGAAGCCATTTGGGGAGCCAGTTTTCTATGGAATATTATCAATCTCGATACAAAGGTTTAAAAATGATTTTTAATACTACTGAGAAAAAATCAACAGTAAATTTAGGGATAGCCATTTGGAACCCCAAATGGTCAATGCAGGGTGTTATTCCTAAATTACATTTTTCTTATAGTTTAGTGAAAAGTAATATTGACTTATTTAGTTACAAAGAACCAAAAATATTTATTGAAGTATTTAAACCTTTTTAAAGTTTACAAGCGGTCATATTTTTATATAAATTTACAAATAATTTTCAAATTATTTAAAAAATGGTTGTTATTTAGTCATTATATACAGATAATAAGGTGAAATTGATTAACTTCTCGAATTATTATGACAAAACGTATCGATCTTATTTTAGAAACGGTGAATCGACTTGGTAAGGTTGAGGTGATCCGTTTGGCACAGGAATATGGGGTTTCTGTGGAAACGATTCGTCGTGATTTAACGGCGCTAGAGAAAAAGGGGCTGCTTTATCGTGTGCATGGCGGGGCGATCAATAAGAAAGTGAAAGATGCAGGTAACTCTTTTCAAACGAGACAACGTTATAACCTAGATAAAAAGAAAGTAATGGCGCAAAAAGCAATGGAATATTTGTTTGAAGATATGGTCATTGGGTTAGATGCAAGTTCTTCAAGTTGGCATTTTGCCCAGTTAATGCCCGATATGCCTTGTACGGTTGTGACAAATTCGATGCATAATATGACCGCTTTGGTGAATAAACCCAACATTAAAACCATTGCGACGGGCGGGGTATATTCGAGCAAATATAATGCCTTTTATGGACCTTTGTCAGAACATTTGTTATCACGCTTGCATATTGATATTAGTTTTATTTCTTGCGTAGGCTTTGATAGTGAAGGGAGAATTTGGGAATCCAATGAGATGAATGCGTCTGTAAAACAGAAGTTAATGAATGTCTCTAAACAAGTTTTTCTACTCGCAGATGATTCAAAATATCAAAAAACAAATTTAATTCAGCTTACCGATTTTTCTCAAATTGATATGATTTTTACTACTGAAAATGTTGATAATCATTTGCAAGAAATTTGTAAAACCCACAATGTGTCTATAATAATTTGACCGTTTTTTTATAATTCGGGCAAATTCAGGCATAAATTATTCATTTTTAGTATTAAAAAACATCGATTTTTGTGATTCGTATCACAAAATCAACATTAAAAGTCCAAAATCATTATTCTTTTTCTTTTTTTTATTTGAAAATAAACTCCAACAAGAGAGATTTTCTTAATCACAAAAAGAGGAAGAATAAATATGAAAACATTCAAACCTGCATTACCAAAAATTGGTATCCGTCCAACTATTGATGGTCGTCGTATGGGAGTACGTGAGTCCCTTGAAGATCAAACCATGAATATGGCGAAATCGGTTAAACAATTACTAGAAAGCAAAATTTATCACACGACTGGCGAGAAAGTAGAGTGTGTAATTGCTGATACTTGTATTGGTGGGGTAACCGAAGCGGCAGCTTGTGCTGAGAAATTTAAACGTGAAAATGTGGGTGCAACTATTACAGTAACACCTTGTTGGTGCTATGGTTCTGAAACCATTGATATGGATCCACACCTTCCAAAAGCGATTTGGGGTTTTAATGGTACAGAACGCCCTGGGGCAGTTTATTTAGCCGCTGCGTTAGCGGGTCATAACCAGATGGGCTTACCTGCATTCTCTATCTACGGTACAGAGGTTTGCGAAGCAGACGATACATCCATTCCAGCAGACGTTGAAGAAAAATTATTACGCTTTGCTCGTGCAGCCTTAACTGTGGCAAACATTCGTGGTAAATCTTATTTATCTATCGGTGCGGTTTCAATGGGTATCGCAGGTTCAATTGTGAATCAACCATTCTTCCAAGAATATTTAGGTATGCGTAATGAATATGTGGATATGACAGAAATCAAACGCCGCCTAGATCGTGAAATTTATGATAAAGAAGAGTTTGAACTTGCTTTCAAATGGGTGAAAGAAAACTGCCCAGAAGGCATTGATGTGAACACACCAGAACATCAACGTACACCTGAAGAACGTGAAGAACTTTGGGCAACAGTGGTTAAAATGACCATCATTGTGCGTGATTTAATGGTGGGTAATCCACGTTTAGCCGATTTAGATTATGGCGAAGAAGCGTTAGGTCATAATGCTGTATTAGCAGGCTTCCAAGGTCAACGCCACTGGACAGATCATCTTCCAAATGGTGACTTTATGGAAGCGGTATTAAATACCACTTATGACTGGAATGGATTACGTCCGCCACACCTTCTTGCTACGGAAAATGATAGCTTAAATGGTGTGGGAATGTTGTTGGGTCATCAACTAACCGGTCAGGCTCAAATCTTTGCTGATGTGCGTACTTACTGGTCACCTGAATCAGTAGAAAAAGCAACAGGCTTTAAACCAGAAGCAGGCTTTATCCACTTAGTGAACTCAGGTTCAGCAAGCTTAGATGGTACAGGGCAACATACCGATGAAAATGGTCAACCTGTGATCAAACCATTCTGGGAAGTAACCGAAGAAGAAGCAAAACGTTGCTATGAAAACACTAAATGGTGTCCAGCGGTTCACGAATACTTCCGTGGGGGCGGCTACTCATCTCAATATTTAACCAAAGGCGGAATGCCATTCACAATGCACCGTATCAACATCGTTAAAGGCGTTGGTCCTGTGTTACAAATCGCCGAAGGTTGGTCTGTTGAGTTACCTAAAAATGTCCACGATATTTTAAATAAACGTACCAATGAAACGTGGCCAACTACTTGGTTTACACCACGCTTAACAGGTAAAGGGGCATTTACTGATGTGTACTCTGTAATGGCGAACTGGGGTGCAAACCACTGTGTAGCAACTTACGGACACGTGGGTGCTGACTTAATTACCCTTGCATCAATGCTACGTATTCCAGTTTGTATGCACAACGTGGATGAAAAAGACATCTTCCGTCCAAGTGCGTGGAGTGCATTCGGTCAAGAGAAAGAAGGTCAAGATTATCGTGCTTGTGAAAACTTCGGTGCATTATATAAATAAGAAAGCATAAATAATCAATAAAAATCAAAGTGCGGCTAGTGATTGATTAGTCGCACTACAACTCAAATCTTATTTTAATTTTATTAAAAGGGGAGGCGTGAATGTCTATTGCACTCATTTTTGACTGTGGCGCGACTAATTTACGCACAATTGCGATTGATGAAAAAGGTAAAATAGTGGCTTCTCATCACATTGCAAACAACACTCAACCAGATCCTGAAAACCCACAATACCATATTTGGGATTTCGCAGAAATTTGGCAAAAGTTAGAAACTTGTGCTGAACAGACAATTGCAAATTTACAAAAAAATCACACCGCTTTATCGGATATTAAAGGGATTGCTGTGACCACTTTTGGGGTGGACGGTGCGCCTTTTGATAAAAATGGTAAACAAATTTATCCGATTATTTCGTGGAAATGCCCACGCACCTTACCTGTGATGGCGAACCTTGATAAATACTTAAATGTTGAACAGTTATATCAACGCAACGGTATTGGTCAATACAGCTTTAACACGCTTTTCAAATTATTATGGCTTAAAGAAAATAAACCTGATGTATTCCAAAAAATGGATAAATGGGTGTTTATCTCTTCAATGCTTAGCCAACGCTTAACGGGTCAATTTACCACTGACCGCACAATGGCGGGAACCTCAATGATGACCAATCTTGAAAGCAATGATTGGGATAGTGATGTGTTATCTGTATTAGGTTTAACCAAAGATCATTTTCCAACAATGGTCAATGCAGGTGAGCAAATAGGGACACTATCAAAAGAGTTAGCTCAAAAATTTGGTTTAAATGAAGTGCCAGTTATTTCTTGCGGACACGACACGCAATTTGCGGTATTCGGTTCAGGGGCAGGTTTAAATCAGCCAGTATTAAGTTCTGGTACGTGGGAAATTTTAATGGCGAGAACCGAGAAAGCCGAGCCACATATTGAATTTGTTCCGCAAGGTTTGACTACTGAATTTGATGCTCAAGATCGCTGTTTTAATCCAGCGGTGCAATGGGTCGGTTCAGGCGTGATGGAGTGGATCGGTAAGCTCTTCTTTGCTGATGTGGTGGGAACAGATAAATATTATCCAACGATGATCAGCGAAGGTGAAAAAGTCGCAGTAGGTTCAAATGGTATCCGCTTTACGGGTACATTCGCAGCAACAGATAAGCCAGTGGGTTTGGGAGGCATCACCGGTTTATCAATGCACAATCAACGCGGACAGATTTATCGTGCGGCGTTGGAATATATGGCATTACAGCTTAAAAATGGTCTGGAAGTATTACAAAAAGTCAGCCACTTCGAAGCAGAAAGTTTAATTTGTGTGGGTGGTGGTTCTAAAAATAAATTATGGAATCAAATCCGTGCCGATGTTTTAGGTTTGCCATTAGATATCGTTGATGTGGCAGAAAGTACCGTTCTAGGTGCTGCAATGTTTACCTTTGCAGGTGTGGGTGTGTTTGAAAATGTCGAACAAGCTCAACAACAGATGCAACCAAATAAACAACGGATTTATCCATCACAAGATAGTGAAAGCTATCAAAAATGGTTAAAAGAAATTTAAAGCACTCATTTTTACAAATAACTCATATTAAAAGAAAACTAAGGAAAATTGTATGTTAAAAGGTATTCATCCAGCAATCTCGCCAGAGTTGCTAAAAATACTTGCAGAAATGGGGCACGGCGATGAACTTGTATTATCCGATGCACATTTCCCTGCACATTCACTTCATCATAAGGTTATTCGAGCCGATGGAATCAGTGTCAGCACCTTATTAAGTGGCATTAGCCCACTCTTTGAATTTGATGCTTATGTTGATGCACCGTTAGTAATGATGCAAGCAGTGGAAGGGGATACGCTCGATCCAACTGTTGAGAAAAACTACTTAAATGCAATCCAGCAAGCGGTCGGATTTACACCAAAATTAACAAGAATTGATCGCTTTGCCTTTTATGATCGTGCCAAAACTGCTTATGCCGTTGTGATCAGTGGTGAAACCGCAAAATATGGCAATATCATCATTAAAAAAGGTGTGACACCAATTATCTAAAACGAGGGGGAATTTAAAATGAACAGAAAAGAATTATCCAGAAAAATTATTGATACCTGCTTAGAAATGACGCGTTTAGGGTTAAATCAAGGCACAGCAGGGAATGTGAGTGTACGTTATAAAGATGGTATGTTAATCACACCAACGGGTACACCTTATGAATTATTAACTGAAGATAGTATTGTTTACGTTGATGGAGATAGAAATTTTGAAGAAGGTAAATTACCTTCAAGTGAATGGAATTTCCACCTTGCGGTTTATGAAAATCGTCCTGATTGTGATGCTGTTATTCATAACCATGCAATCAACTGTGCAGCTGTATCTATTTTGGAAAAAGAAATTCCAGCTATTCACTATATGATTGCTGTTGGTGGAACCGATCGCATTCCTTGTATTCCTTATGCAACTTTTGGTTCTCGTAAACTAGCGGAATATGTAGGTGAAGGAATCAAAGAAAGTAAAGCTATTTTACTTGCTCATCATGGTTTTATTGGTGCGGAGAAAAATCTAGATAAAGCATTGTGGCTTGCTCACGAAGTTGAAGTTTTGGCAGAATGGTATCTCAAATTACTCGCAACAAATCAACCTATTCCAATACTTCCAAGAGAAGAAATGGATGTGGTATTAGAGAAATTCAAATCTTATGGTTTAAGAATAGAAGATGATAAAAAAGGTTGCCTTTGTAGCGCTTAAATCATCAGTCTTATAAAAATCAATAACTTAATTAGAATTGGAGTGCGCAATGTCGAAACAGAAAGAAACGTTACTCACAATGCGAAACATTAGTAAAGGATTTGCAGGTGTTCAAGCATTAAAAGACGTGCAGCTCACTTTGAGAAAAGGAGAGGTTCACGCTTTAATGGGCGAGAATGGTGCGGGTAAATCAACATTGATGAAATGTATGATTGGGGTTCACGAAGCGGATGAAGGGGAAATCGTTTACAAAGGTAAAACGGTAAAATTTGCCTCCGTTTTAGAAGCTCAACATGCTGGAATTAGTATGATTTTCCAAGAATTAAACCTAATTCCTCATTTAACCGTGGCGGAAAATATTTTCTTTGCTCGTGAGCCAATGAAGATGGGAATGGTTGATAAAGCGAAAATGATTAAAGAATCAGAAAAACTTTTATCATTATTTGATATCGACGTGAGCCCAACGGATGAAGTTCGTACCTTACCTGTGGCTAAACAACAAATGGTTGAGATTGCTAAAGCGCTATCCTTTGACGTTGAAATCTTAATTATGGATGAGCCTACCTCTGCATTAACGGAGAAAGAAATTGATAAACTTTTTGAGTTAGTGGATAAACTTCGCGAAAGAGGCGTGAGTATCGTCTATATTTCACACCGTATGGAAGAGCTAAAACGTATTTGTGACCATATTACGATTTTCCGTGATGGTACTTATGTTTCAGATCACGTGTTTAGTGAAATCTCAATGGATGAAATTATTACCAAAATGGTAGGACGTTCATTAGATAACCATTTCCCACCAAAAACAGCGACGATTGAAGATAAAGTGATCTTATCGGTAATGAATGCGGAGCGTTATGGGGTGTTTGAACCGCTTAATTTTGATTTACGTAAAGGTGAAATTTTAGGTATTACAGGGTTAGTTGGTGCAAAACGAACAGAATTAGCGAGATCTATTTTTGGTGCGGATCCATTAGATGGTGGGGATATTTATGTGCATGATCATAAAGTTTCCATAAAAGATCCTTCTGATGCGATCAAAGCGGGGATCGCGTATCTTTCCGAAGACCGCAAATTAAATGGTGTCGCTGTTCGGATGACGATTCGTGAGAATATTACGATGGCATCGATGGATAAAGTATCCAATGGGGCAGGGGTAATTTCTTATGATAAAGAGAAAAAAGCGGCTAATACTTTTATCGATAAAATGGAAATCAAAACACCGACTATCGAGCAACTGGTGAATAACTTAAGTGGTGGTAACCAACAAAAAGTGGTTATCGGAAAATGGTTATTCCGTGATGCAACGGTAATGATTTTTGATGAACCAACGCGTGGTATCGACGTTGGGGCAAAATATGCCATTTATCAATTATTAGATGAATTAGCAGCCAGTGGTGTTGGGGTCATTATGATCTCATCTGAGTTACCTGAAATTTTAGGGGTATCGGATCGTGTGATCGTAATGCGAGAAGGTCGTATGACTGGAATGCTTGAAACAAAAGCAACCAACCAAGAAGAAATTATGCACTATGCAACAGGTGTGAAAGATATGTTTACTCACGAATATGGGGAGGCTTAAATGAACGATAAACAAAAAGAGATGCTAAGAAAAGTCGCATCGCTCGCAGGGTTATTATTATTGGTGTTAGTTTTTAGTATGACTAACGAATATTTCTTTACTTTCAACAATATTTTAAGCGTTGGATTACAAACTTCAACCATCACGTTAATTGGTATTGGTGCGACCGTCGTTATCTTAACCGGTGGTATCGATTTAAGTACAGGGTCTGTGATGGCTTTAGCAGGGGTATCTGCTGCACTTGCAGCGAATGCTGGTGTACCTGTTCCAATTAGTATGGTGTTTGGGGTGTTTATTGGCGGATTATGTGGTTTCACTAATGGTATTATCGTTACCATAATGCGTTTGCCTCCTTTCATTGCCACACTAGGGATGATGATGGTAGCACGTGGTCTTGCCCTTTATATTACGAATGCGGCACCAGTTTCAGGTATGCCAGAAAGCTTTGGTGAGCTAGGTAATGGTGCATTGTTCAGAATGGTAGAAATCGGCGATGATGGCTTCCCAATTGTGACCTTTACAGGTATTCCATATCCTGTAATCATTATGATCTTCGTGGTCATACTCTTTACCTTCGCACTTTCTAAATTAAAAACAGGTCGTTACATTTATGCAATCGGTTCAAATGAAGAAGCGGCTCGTTTATCAGGTATTAAAACAAATAAAGTAAAAAATTACGCGTACATTGCAAGTGGTCTCTTATCTGGTCTAGCTGGGGTAATCGTGGCTTCACGTTTGATTACTGCACAGCCTAATGGGGGAATTGCGGCAGAGTTAGATGCCATTGCGAGTGCGGTAGTTGGAGGAACATCATTATCTGGTGGTGTGGGAACAATCCCTGGTGCTTTAATCGGTTCCTTCATTATTGGGGTGTTACGTAATGGCTTGAATATGAATGGTGTGTCAGCATTCGTGCAACAAATCATCATCGGTCTGGTAATTATCGTTACTGTTGGATTGGATCAACTTCGTCAAGTTAAGAAAACCCAAAAAAGCCCAAAAAATCAACCTAAACAAAAACAGGAGAAATCAAAATGAGAAAATTAACCGTAATTAGTGCAACTATCTTAGGTTTATCAACTCTGTTTGCATCACAAGCGACTTTCGCTAAAACCAATGAAATTGCTGTGATTGTAAAATCAGAAAACTCTAACTTCTGGCAAAATGTTAAAAAGGGAGCGTTAACAGCAGAAAAAGAATTGGGTGGAAAATATACTATTTCATTCCAAGGTCCACCTGCTGAAACAGATGTTGATAAGCAAGTGGATATGGTTACTAACGCAATTAACCGTGATGTTGCGGGTATCGTATTAGCGGCTTCAGATCCAAATGCACTTATTCAACCAGTGAAAAAAGCGTGGGAACATCGTATTCCAGTGGTAATTATTGACTCTGGCATCAACAGTGACGGCAAATATTATCAATCTTATCTTGCAACAGATAATTATGCCGCAGGTAAACTTGCAGCAGAAAAATTACTTGCAAAATTAGGAGATAAAAAAGGAAAAATCGGCGTAATGTCTTACACACCAGGCTCTGATAGTGCGATTAAACGTGGCGGTGGTTTCATTGACACAGTGAAAAAAGTACAAGGTCTTGAATTATTAGCGACCAAATACTCCGATTCAAAAATGGAAACCGCACTTAACCAAACAACCGACGTACTCGAGTCTAACCCTGATATCGTTGCAATCTTTGGGGCAAACGAACCAACAGCGGTTGGTATGGGACGTGCTGTGAAAGCAAAAGGCTATGCAGGTAAAATTGTTGCAGTAGGCTTTGACGGTAACAAAGCATTACAAGACTTTGTAAGAGATGGAACATTAGATGGTATCGTGGTTCAATCTTCTTTCCAAATGGGTAAAAAAGGTGTGAATACTATCAGCCGTATCTTAAATAAAGAAAAAGTTGAGAAATTCATTGATACTGGTGTTGTGTATGTAACAAAAGACAACATTGACTCAGAAGAAGCACAAGGCGTGCTTTACTAGTAAAACGCGGATGGCGTAGTACATACGCCATCTTTTAAAAGTAATTGTGGAGTTATTACTATGGCTAACAGAATGATTTTAAATGAAACCAGCTATCACGGCAAAGGTGCAATCCAAAATATCGTGGTAGAAGCAAAAGCACGTGGTTTCAAAAAAGCACTTGTTGTAACAGATAAAGATCTAATTAAATTTAATGTTGCAAGCAAAGTCACCTCATTATTGGATGAAGCAGGGCTTGCTTACGAAATTTTTGATGAAGTAAAAGCAAATCCGAGCGTGGATATTATCAAACGTGGTGTTGAAAAATTTAAACAAGCAGGTGCAGATTATTTAATTGCAATTGGGGGCGGTTCGCCAATTGATAGCTCAAAAGCAATCGGAATTATCATCAATAACCCAGAATTTAGCGATGTACTTTCCCTTGAAGGTGTCGCACCAACTAAGAAAAAATGCGTACCTGTGATTGCTGTCGCTACAACAGCAGGTACAGCCGCAGAAGTAACCATTAACTATGTAATCACAGATGAAGCGAAAAAACGTAAATTTGTTTGTGTTGATGTGAATGATATTCCAGCGGTAGCGATTGTTGATCCTGATATGATGGCGAGTATGCCAAAAGGCTTAACTGCTGCAACAGGTATGGACGCATTAACACACGCTATCGAAGGTTACATCACAAAAGCTGCGTGGGAATTAACAGACGCACTCCACTTAAAAGCAATCGAATTGATTTCTCGCTCATTACGTAGCTCAGTGAATGGCGAACCAGAAGGACGTGAAGGAATGGCATTAGGGCAATATGTTGCTGGAATGGGCTTCTCTAACGTAGGTTTAGGTGTGGTTCACTCAATGGCACATCCACTTTCAGCCTATTATGACACCCCTCACGGTATCGCAAACGCTGTATTATTACCTTATGTAATGGACTTTAATAAAGATTACACAGGTGAAAAATATCGTGAAATTGCTCGTGTAATGGGCGTGAAAGGTGTTGATGAAATGTCGCAAGCTGAATATCGCAATGCAGCGGTTGAAGCGGTGAAACAACTTGCAAAAGATGTAGGCATTCCTGAAAAACTTTCAATGATTGACGTGAAAGAAGAAGATTTACCAGCACTTTCTGTTGATGCCTTTAACGACGTATGTACAGGCGGAAACCCAAGAGATTGTACCGCAGAAGAAATTTTAGAAGTGTATAAAATTGCGTTTTAGCCCTCAGTAATAAAAGAGAAGCGGTTATATTTTTTATAAAATTTACTCTTTTAGAATAAGTCCCAAATGTTAGAGATAATGTTTGGGATTTTATTATTTGTAAAATCTCCTCAAAATGTGACCGCTTATGATTGAATAAAATTTAGGGATAAGTAACCATAGAACAACATTCAATTATCATTTTCGAGACAAACACCTTATTTATATTTGTCTAAGTATAAGCATAAAAATGAATGTAGTAAGCGGTCATTTTTTCTGATGAATTTACATTTTTTAACAAATCTCAGCATAAAATTATCTAAAATCAAACAACTTGATTAGTAATCAATCAAATGATGAAAAATATATAAAAAACTATTTGACATTATTACGTATTCTAGTAATATTCGCACCCACAGACCGTGTGGTGAGATGGCCGAGAGGCTGAAGGCGCTCCCCTGCTAAGGGAGTATAGGGTCAAAAACTCTATCGAGGGTTCGAATCCCTCTCTCACCGCCATTTGTAAATAGAATATGCACCCATAGCTCAATTGGATAGAGTACTCGGCTACGAACCGAGCGGTTAGAGGTTCGACTCCTCTTGGGTGCACCATTTTCTACTTTGCAAATAATGTAAAACGGTTTATAATACTTCAAAAATATGCACCCATAGCTCAATTGGATAGAGTACTCGGCTACGAACCGAGCGGTTAGAGGTTCGACTCCTCTTGGGTGCACCATTTTCTTTTTATCAAATCCCATTTCTTACTCTTAACATTATTAACAAAGTGATTTTTTATGCTTAATTTCGCATATCAAGAACATATTAAAACGTATTATTCAGATACGGCAAATATCCATTTAGAATTTACAAATTTATCCCAAAATCAGACCGCTGATGTATGTATTATTGGGGCTGGTTTCACTGGTTTATCGACAGCATTAGAACTTGCAGAACAAGGCAAAAGCGTGATTGTGCTTGATGGTGCAAGAGTAGGCTTTGGTGCATCAGGCCGTAGTGGCGGGCAAGCCATCAATGGTTTTGAAGAAGGCATTGAATCTTATATCAAAGAATTAGGGTTAGAAAAAACCCGTAAAATTTGGGATATGTCCCTTGAAGCCTTAGATATTATCCAAGAAAGAATTAAAAAATATAATATTCAATGCGATTGGCAACAAGGTTATGCAACCTTAGCCTTAAATGAACGTAGAATGGAAGAATTAGTGCTTTCAGAAAAAGTCGCTCGTGATATTTTTGATTACAAGCACTCACAAATTTGGGATAAAAACCAGCTGAAACAACACTTAAACAGTGATGTTTACTGTGGGGCATTATATGACAGTCTTTCTGGGCATTTACATCCTCTTAACTATTGCTTAGGTTTAGCAAAAGCCTGTCAAGATTTAGGTGTGCAGATTTATGAGCATTCGCCAGTGGTTGATCTTGATGTTGGTACGAGTAAAATTACGGTTAAAACAGACAAAGCAACGGTTGTCGCAAAAGATGTAGTGTTAGCTACAAATGCTTATATTTCAGAGCTTTCAGATAGAATTCATTTTGGCATTGCGAAGAAAATTTTACCTGTAGAGAGCTTTATCGTAGCTACTGAACCATTAGAACAAAATGTTGTGGATAGCATTATCAATAACGGAATGTCGGTGTGCGACAGTAACTATTTACTTAATTATTATCGTATTAGTGCTGATAACCGTTTATTGTTTGGTAGTGATTCTAGTACTAATGTCGATATGATTGCTAAAATGCGTAGCAATATGTTGAAAGTTTTCCCTCATCTTGAGAATGTAAAAATCAACTATGGTTGGGGTGGCCCTATCGATATGACGCTTAATTCTGCGCCACATTTTGGGCGAATTAAACCAAATCTATATTTTGCACAAGGTTTTTCGGGGCACGGTGTTGCATTAACTGGATTAGCAGGTAGAATTATCAGCGAAGCAATTTGTGGTAATGATGAAAGATTAGCTATTTTTGAACAATTAAAAGTGCCAAGCGTTTTTGGTGGCAAATTAGTTAAAAAGGCGGCATTATTTGTCGGTGTACGTTATTATCGTTTCTTAGATAAATTCTGTTAAAAAGGTAAATTTTAATGAACAATATTCCAATTAGAACAGCGGCAGAAATTGAAAAATTACGTATCGCTTGTAAACTCGCCTCTGATGTTTTAGTTATGATCGAACCCTATGTAAAAGAAGGGGTAACGACAGGTGAATTAGATCGCATTTGTCACGATTATATCGTGAATGAGCAAAAAGCGATTCCTGCTTGTTTAAATTATCACGGTTTCCCAAAATCAGTATGTATTTCAATCAATGAAGTGATTTGTCACGGTATCCCAAGTGATGATAAAAAATTGAAAAAAGGTGATATCGTTAATATTGATGTTACTGTGATTAAAGACGGTTATTTTGGCGATAATTCCAAAATGTATTTTGTGGGCGAACCTTCGTTAAAAGATAAGCGTCTTTGTGAAGTGACTCAAGAAGCAATGTATAAAGCGATTCGTGTTGTAAAACCAGGTGTGCGTTTAAACCAAATTGGTAAAGTGATCCAAACCTATGTTGAAAAAGAAGGGTTCTCTGTGGTTCGCGAATACTGCGGACACGGTATCGGTGTCGAATTCCACTGTGATCCACAAGTATTACACTATTATGGTGATGATGGTGGTGTGATTTTACAAGAAGGAATGGTTTTTACTATTGAGCCGATGATCAATGCAGGTAAAAAAGAGCTGCGTTTAATGAAAGATGGTTGGACAGTAAAAACCAAAGACCGTAGTCATTCAGCACAATATGAGCATCAAATTGTTGTAACAAAAGATGGTTGTGAGATTATGACAATTCGTGATGAAGAATTAGAGAGAATTTCACGCGTATTGGTAAACGACTAATTTTATAGCGGTTAGATTTTTTCAAAAATTTGCAAATTAGATCTTGCTTTCGGGCAAGATTTTTTTTAATATCAAATTTATTTTAGCCATCTAGATGTCTAAAATAAAAGGTTTAATAGAATAATAAAAATGCAAATACAATAACTCTAATGAGGAGAATATCATGAAAAAATCACTTGTTACTTTGGCATTAGCTACATTTTGTGGTTTTGCTGTCGCTAATTCCACCCAATCCAACGCTTTAGTTTTGCAAACTGATTTTAGCCTACAAGATGGTGCGGTTTCTGCAATGCAAGGTGTGGCTTTTGGCGTGGATCGAGAGATTAAATTATTTAACCTTACCCACGAAATTCCACCTTATAATATTTGGGAAGCGTCATACCGTCTTTATCAAACCGCAAATTATTGGCCTGCGGGGAGTGTCTTTGTAAGTGTAGTTGACCCAGGGGTTGGCACCGCGAGAAAATCCGTCGTTTTAAAAACGAAAACGGGTCATTATTTTGTTACGCCTGATAATGGAACATTAACTTTGGTTGCAGAACATTTTGGCATTGATGAAATCCGTGAAATTGATGAAAAAGTTAACCGCTTAGCAGGTTCAGAAAAATCTTATACTTTTCATGGACGTGATGTTTATGCTTACACTGGGGCTCGTTTAGCGTCAGGCAAAATTACCTTTGAGCAAGTCGGTAAAAAACTTGAAAATAAGGTTGAAACTATTCCTTATCAAAAAGCGGTGTTAGAAAATGGTGTGTTAAAAGGAAATATCCCTATTTTAGATATTCAATATGGCAATATTTGGACGAATATCAGTGATGATTTACTAGAAAAATCAGCTATTAAAAAAGGCGATACTCTCTGTGTGGAAATCAATGAACGCCAAGAAGATGGGGCAGTTGCGGTACGTTATTCGGGTAAATTACCTTATAAAAGTAGTTTTGGTGATGTTGCAGAAGGGGGGCCATTGGTTTATCTAAACAGTTTATTAAATGTCTCTTTTGCACTGAATATGGATAATTTCTCAGCGAAACATAATATTGGTTCAGGTGCAAATTGGAGTGTTGCGGTTAAACAGTGTAATAAATAAAGCGTAAGTGGTGATAAAGAAGCTTAAATGGGCGTATTTTATGCTTGTTTTTTGAAAGAATGAGGCTTAAATCAATTCTATTTTCATTAAAAAAGTCGTTTAATCTCTTATTTTATAAGGAATTAAACGACTTTTAATAAAATTAGTAAATCTACTTCACAACCCCACCGCTGGCTTGTAAATCAGCGTGATAAGATGAGCGAACAAAAGGTCCGCAAGCTGCGTGTTCAAAGCCCATTTGTTCTGCTTTTTCTCTGAAATCATCAAATTCATCAGGGTGTACATAACGATCAACAGGTAAATGGTGACGGCTTGGCTGTAAATATTGTCCAAGAGTTAGCATTGTTACACCATTTTTACGTAAATCTTCCATCACTGTCAGAATTTCTTCATTTGATTCACCAAGTCCAACCATTAAACCTGATTTTGTTGGAATATTTGGGAACATTGCTTTAAATTCTTTCAGTAATTTCAGTGACCACTCATAGTTTGCACCTGGACGAATATCTTTATATAAGCGTGGCACATTTTCTAAATTGTGGTTGAAAACATCTGGTGGGCTGTCTTTTAATTTTTCTAGTGCTTGCTCGATTCGTCCACGAAAATCTGGTACTAAAATTTCAATTTTAATATCAGGATTTAATTTACGGATCTCTTTCACACAAGCGGCAAAATGCCCCGCACCACGATCAGGCAGATCATCACGATCCACAGAAGTGATCACAACATATTTTAATTTCATATCCGCAATAGTTTCTGCTAATTTCAATGGCTCTTCTTGGTCCAGTGGTAAGGGTTTGCCGTGAGCTACATCGCAGAAAGGGCAACGGCGTGTACAGATTGCCCCCATAATCATAAAGGTTGCTGTTCCGTGATTAAAACATTCGTGTAAATTTGGGCAACTCGCCTCTTCACATACAGAATGTAGCCCGTGACGACGCATTCCATTTTTAATGCTGTCAATTCTTGCCGAATTAGCGGGAAGTTTGATTTTCATCCAGCTTGGTTTTTTTAATAATTCCTGATCGGGATCGATATTTTTTACAGGGATAATTGAGGTTTTCGCGGCATCACGATATTTAACCCCTCTCTCCATTTTGAAAGGTGTGCCCATTCATTAAATCCTATTTATTTTAACTATTTATTAACAATTTGGGTGCTATTGTAACCGAGAATTTGTGTAAAGTAATCTACTAATTTTGGTGAAACCTTATCACAATCTGCAAGTTCTTCATTGATAAAGTCTTTTAGTTGGCACATTTCAAGCCCTGTATAACCACAAGGATTGATATTTTTAAAAGGGGATAAGTCCATATTGATGTTTAGTGCTAAGCCGTGAAAAGAGCAGCCTTTACGAATACGCAGTCCTAGTGAGCAAATTTTCTTTTCATTCACATAAACACCGGGTGCATCCGCTTTAGGATGACTTTCAATCCCATAATCCGCTAAGGTTTTGACGACAGATTGTTCCAGTGCGGTCACTAATTGTCGCACGTTAAAATCTCGCCCTTCGGCTTTGTGACGCTTGATATCAATCAATACATACATCACTTGTTGTCCTAAACCGTGATAGGTAATTTGTCCCCCACGATCCGATTGTACAACAGGAATGTTGGTTGGATTGAGCAAATGTTCCGGCTTTCCCGCTTGCCCCTGCGTAAAAACCGCAGGGTGTTGCACTAGCCAGATTTCATCGGTAGTTGAGGCATTGCGATTATCGGTAAATTGCTGCATTTCGTGCCATGTTTGTTGATAATCACAAATACCCAGTTGGCGAACGATGAGTTCCATTAAAGCACCATTCTCACGCCTTCGATTTTTGCAAGATCAGCATAAAGACCTTCAACTTGCTCAATATTTTCAGCGACGATATCAATAGAAATAGAGCTATAAGTGCCTTTTGAACTTGCTTGTTCACGAGGAATATAATCGCCTTGAATATATTGTTGAACCACTTTTACTACATCATCGGCTAAATCATTACGCTTTGCACCGACGACTTTAAAGGTGAAGTTGCACGGAAATTCTAATAAATCTTTTAATTTTTGTTGTGGTAAATCTTGTAAGTTTACGGATTTTGTCATTTTGTCCTCTTTAAATGAAATACGCTTCCTATTGGAAGCGGTATGATTTTGTATAAAATTTACAAATTTTTTAATAACTTCTATCTACAGAAAGATAAGCGAGCGAGATTAACGCCTGTTTATATTCTGTTTCTGGTAAAATTTGAATCGCATCAACGGCTTTTTGAGCCTCTTCTTTGGCACGTTTCATTGCATAATCAAGGGATTGATATTTTTGCATAATCGCAAGAATTTGATCTAATGCGTCTCGCTTGCCACCTTGCTCAATCGCCTCACGAATAAGAGCGGACTCTTCGGCATTACCTTGTTGCATTGCGTGAAGTAATGGTAGAGTTGGTTTACCTTCGGCTAAATCATCGCCGATATTTTTACCTAATTTTTCTGCATTTGCACTGTAATCCAAAATATCATCAATTAACTGGAATGCGGTTCCTAAATAACAACCATAATCCTGCAAGGCTTTTTCCATTTGTGGAGTTGCTTTGGAAACAATCGCCGCACATTGTGTTGCCGCTTCAAACAGGCGAGCAGTCTTACCATAAATGACCTGCATATAACTTTGTTCAGTGGTGTTAGGATCATTACAATTCATCAGCTGTTGAACTTCACCTTCTGCGATCACATTTGTTGCGTTTGACATCACTTTTAATACATCTAATGAATTGACACTTGTCATCATCTGAAAAGAGCGAGTATAAATAAAGTCACCAACCAGCACACTTGCCGCGTTTCCAAATAATGCGTTTGCTGTTTCTTTACCACGACGCATATCCGATTCATCAACCACATCATCGTGTAATAAAGTAGCCGTATGCACAAATTCAATAAAAGCGGCACACGTAATATGATCTTGCCCTTGATAACCCAATGCTTTTGCGGACAGTAACGCAATCAATGGACGAATACGCTTGCCACCACCACTAATAATATAATGCCCTAACTGATTGATCAGCACGACATCAGAATTTAATTGATCTAAAATAGCTTGGTTCACCCCTTGCATATCGTCTTTTATCAATGCTTGAATTTGTTCAAGGGAAAGTTGTGTTGTCATTATTGTTCCAGTTCCATAAAAAAGTTGGCTAATTTTACCCTAAATCATAAAAAAATGAAATCCGACCCAAGCGGTCAGATTTTTATCATTATTTACCAATCACACCACAGTTTGCACTAATGCGGAGACATCATCAGCAAAATCATTTTGTTGTGCCATTTTCACAATATCATCGTGGGAATATTGCTTTCTATTATAGAGCACGACAATACTTGTATCATTTGGCTGTAAAAAGTTGGTTTCTCCAAATTCTGTATAACGCGTTGCTCCAATACTAATGATGGCCTGCTTAGGATAATTTGATTGAGCGAGCAGTTGAGCAATATTATTCATCGGATCTTCATCGGGCTGATTATTCATTCTATCAACAATCCAATCTAATAATTGTTGATGAAAATAGCTATAACCAATAGTTGGGCTGTCCACACCATATTCTGTTAATTGCCCGTCACGTTGATGAAAACACGCAATATTATAGTTATCTAAATGTCCGCCCTGTTCAAAGCGGTCGATTTTAATCCAATTTTTACTAATCCCTTTGGAGTTTTCGCCCCAATTTTTCTTTTCACAAATTTTACGAGCATTCGGACGGCGAATTGAACAATCATTATAAGCGGTAAAATAACGAGGTTGAATTTCTACGACTTTATTATTTTCATAAACCAAATCACAAATAAGGGCGACTTCGGGTTCAATTTGTAAATGATCAACATTATCTAAAAGCGGAAAGTTTAACGTGTCGTTTGATAAAGGATAAGTAGAAAGGAATTGTTCTGATGAATTTAACGTGTTGCTTGGCACATAGAAAGGAAAAATTGCTTTGGGCTGAATGGCATTTTCTGTTTTGACCTTCAAAAAATCTGCCGCCTCGCCCGCTTGTTCTAAATGTCCCGCAAAATTTCCAGCGACACCTAACCCAATAAATGATTGTTTTTGCATAATTCAGATACTCCTTAATATAAATAATGGACTTATTATAGAGAGAATATCATAAATGATAAATGCAAACTTCAATAAATAGCGGTCAAAAATTGACACAAATTTACAAAAAAGCACCGTTTTGAATTAAATTTAATCTCTTGTTCAATTTTTTTAAACTTTTTTGCAAAAAGTGCTTGCGTAGTTTTTTAAAATCCCTATAATACGCCACACACAACGACGCACTGTTGTGAAGAAAGAAGGTTTACTAGGTGCGTCGTTGATTTTTTTGCTCTTTAACAATTTATCAGACAATCTGTGTGGGCACTTGTTGATTTGACTTATTTAAAAAATATTTTGAAATTAAAGTCTTAATAAGTGTCACTGAAAATTTATTTAATAAAAATTCTATGTCAGTTTATTGAGCGATTAAACTTTTAATTGAAGAGTTTGATCATGGCTCAGATTGAACGCTGGCGGCAGGCTTAACACATGCAAGTCGAACGGTAACAGGAAGAAAGCTTGCTTTCTTTGCTGACGAGTGGCGGACGGGTGAGTAATGCTTGGGAATCTGCCTTATGGAGGGGGATAACTACGGGAAACTGTAGCTAATACCGCGTAATATCTTCGGATTAAAGTGTGGGACCTTCGGGCCACATGCCATAAGATGAGCCCAAGTGAGATTAGGTAGTTGGTGAGGTAAAGGCTCACCAAGCTGACGATCTCTAGCTGGTTTGAGAGGATGACCAGCCACACTGGAACTGAGACACGGTCCAGACTCCTACGGGAGGCAGCAGTGGGGAATATTGCACAATGGGCGCAAGCCTGATGCAGCCATGCCGCGTGAATGAAGAAGGCTTTCGGGTTGTAAAGTTCTTTCAGCGATGAGGAAGGTGCTATATCTAATAGGTGTAGCAATTGACGTTAGTCGCAGAAGAAGCACCGGCTAACTCCGTGCCAGCAGCCGCGGTAATACGGAGGGTGCGAGCGTTAATCGGAATAACTGGGCGTAAAGGGCACGCAGGCGGTTGTCTAAGTCAGATGTGAAAGCCCCGAGCTGAACTTGGGAATTGCATTTGAGACTGGGCGACTAGAGTCCTCTAGGGAGGGGTAGAATTCCACGTGTAGCGGTGAAATGCGTAGAGATGTGGAGGAATACCGAAGGCGAAGGCAGCCCCTTGGAGAGAGACTGACGCTGAGGTGCGAAAGCGTGGGTAGCAAACAGGATTAGATACCCTGGTAGTCCACGCTGTAAACGATGTCGATTTGGGGGTTGGGCTTTAAGCTTGGCGCCCGTAGCTAACGTGATAAATCGACCGCCTGGGGAGTACGGCCGCAAGGTTAAAACTCAAATGAATTGACGGGGGCCCGCACAAGCGGTGGAGCATGTGGTTTAATTCGATGCAACGCGAAGAACCTTACCTACTCTTGACATCCATAGAAGAGCTCAGAGATGAGCTTGTGCCTTCGGGAACTATGAGACAGGTGCTGCATGGCTGTCGTCAGCTCGTGTTGTGAAATGTTGGGTTAAGTCCCGCAACGAGCGCAACCCTTATCCTTTGTTGCTAGCAGGTAATGCTGAGAACTCAAAGGAGACTGCCAGTGATAAACTGGAGGAAGGTGGGGACGACGTCAAGTCATCATGGCCCTTACGAGTAGGGCTACACACGTGCTACAATGGCGTATACAGAGGGCGGCGAACCTGCGAGGGTGAGCGAATCTCAGAAAGTACGTCTAAGTCCGGATTGGAGTCTGCAACTCGACTCCATGAAGTCGGAATCGCTAGTAATCGCGAATCAGAATGTCGCGGTGAATACGTTCCCGGGCCTTGTACACACCGCCCGTCACACCATGGGAGTGGGTTGTACCAGAAGTAGATAGCTTAACCTTCGGGAGGGCGTTTACCACGGTATGATTCATGACTGGGGTGAAGTCGTAACAAGGTAACCGTAGGGGAACCTGCGGTTGGATCACCTCCTTACCTGAATAAGCGACAGCGAGTGTTCACACAGATTGTTTGATGAAGTAATAAGAGACAATAAAAGAGATAAGAGTATCTCTAAATGTTGTCCCCATCGTCTAGAGGCCTAGGACATCGCCCTTTCACGGCGGTAACGGGGGTTCGAATCCCCCTGGGGACGCCATTTAAAGATATTTGTTATCTTATTGTTCTTTAAAAAATTGGAAACAAGCTGAAAACTGAAGACTTTCAAGTTTGATGTTTAATTTATTAACTTAAATTGATGAATTGAATATTAAATCTTTATGAAGTCTGAGTAAGAAACTAAAAAATAGTATGTTGAACAAAAGCAACATACGAACTTGAGTTGTTTAATGACAACTTTAGGTGTGAAAGCACTTGAGGTTGTATGGTTAAGTGACTAAGCGTACACGGTGGATGCCTTGGCAATCAGAGGCGATGAAGGACGTGCTAATCTGCGATAAGCTTGGAAGAGTTGATAAGAAACGTGATAATTCCAAGATTTCCGAATGGGGAAACCCAATAGGTGAAGAACCTATTATTAATAACTGAATACATAGGTTATTAAAGCGAACCGGGAGAACTGAAACATCTAAGTACCCCGAGGAAAAGAAATCAACCGAGATTCTGTGAGTAGCGGCGAGCGAAAGCGGAAGAGCCAGTTAGTTTTAGCAGTAGTATTAAGAGAAGAAGTTGGGAAACTTCGCGACACAGGGTGATAGCCCCGTATCTGAAAATACAATTGTGGAACTAAGCTAACGATAAGTAGGGCGGGACACGTGATATCCTGTTTGAAGATGGGGGGACCATCCTCCAAGGCTAAATACTCCTGATTGACCGATAGTGAACTAGTACTGTGAAGGAAAGGTAAAAAGAACCCCTGCGAGGGGAGTGAAATAGAACCTGAAACCGTGTACGTACAAGCAGTAGGAGCAACTTTGTGTTGTGACTGCGTACCTTTTGTATAATGGGTCAGCGACTTATATTTTGTAGCAAGGTTAACCGAATAGGGGAGCCGTAGGGAAACCGAGTCTTAACTGGGCGTTTAGTTGCAAGGTATAGACCCGAAACCCGGTGATCTAGCCATGGGCAGGTTGAAGGTTGGGTAACACTAACTGGAGGACCGAACCGACTAATGTTGAAAAATTAGCGGATGACCTGTGGCTGGGGGTGAAAGGCCAATCAAACCGGGAGATAGCTGGTTCTCCCCGAAATCTATTTAGGTAGAGCCTTGAGCGGACACCTTTGGGGGTAGAGCACTGTTTCGGCTAGGGGGCCATCCCGGCTTACCAACCCGATGCAAACTACGAATACCAAAGAGTGATACTCAGGAGACACACGGCGGGTGCTAACGTTCGTCGTGAAGAGGGAAACAACCCAGACCGCCAGCTAAGGTCCCAAAGTCTATATTAAGTGGGAAACGAAGTGGGAAGGCTTAGACAGCTAGGATGTTGGCTTAGAAGCAGCCACCATTTAAAGAAAGCGTAATAGCTCACTAGTCGAGTCGGCCTGCGCGGAAGATGTAACGGGGCTCAAATATAGCACCGAAGCTGCGGCATCAGAATTTATTCTGTTGGGTAGGGGAGCGTTCTGTAAGCGGATGAAGGTGAATCGAGAGGTTTGCTGGACGTATCAGAAGTGCGAATGCTGACATAAGTAACGATAAAACGAGTGAAAAACTCGTTCGCCGGAAGATCAAGGTTTCCTGTCCAACGTTAATCGGGGCAGGGTGAGTCGACCCCTAAGGCAAGGCTGAAAAGCGTAGTCGATGGGAAACAGGTTAATATTCCTGTACTTGTAATAACTGCGATGTGGGGACGGAGAAGGTTAGGTTATCAGGGTATTGGATTGCCCTGTTTAAGCCGGTAGGTGGGAATTTTAGGCAAATCCGGAATTCTATTAAACACCGAGAAGTGATGACGAGACGCTAAGGCGTTGAAGTAACTGATACCACGCTTCCAGGAAAAGCCACTAAGCTTCAGGTTATTATAAATCGTACTGTAAACCGACACAGGTGATCAGGTAGAGAATACTCAGGCGCTTGAGAGAACTCGGGTGAAGGAACTAGGCAAAATAGCACCGTAACTTCGGGAGAAGGTGCGCCGGCGTAGATTGTAGCCCTTTACGGGTGAAGGTTGAACCGGTCGAAGATACCAGCTGGCTGCAACTGTTTATTAAAAACATAGCACTCTGCAAACACGAAAGTGGACGTATAGGGTGTGATGCCTGCCCGGTGCTGGAAGGTTAATTGATGGTGTAATCGAAAGAGAAGCTCCTGATCGAAGCCCCAGTAAACGGCGGCCGTAACTATAACGGTCCTAAGGTAGCGAAATTCCTTGTCGGGTAAGTTCCGACCTGCACGAATGGCATAATGATGGCCAGGCTGTCTCCACCCGAGACTCAGTGAAATTGAAATCGCCGTGAAGATGCGGTGTACCCGCGGCTAGACGGAAAGACCCCGTGAACCTTTACTATAGCTTGACACTGAACCTTGAATTTTAATGTGTAGGATAGGTGGGAGACTTAGAAGTAGCAACGCCAGTTGTTATGGAGTCGTCCTTGAAATACCACCCTTTAACGTTTGATGTTCTAACGAAGATTACGAAACGTGGTCTCGGACAGTGTCTGGTGGGTAGTTTGACTGGGGCGGTCTCCTCCCAAAGAGTAACGGAGGAGTACGAAGGTTTGCTAATCACGGTCGGACATCGTGAGGTTAGTACAATGGTATAAGCAAGCTTGACTGCGAGACGGACATGTCGAGCAGGTACGAAAGTAGGTCATAGTGATCCGGTGGTTCTGAATGGAAGGGCCATCGCTCAACGGATAAAAGGTACTCCGGGGATAACAGGCTGATACCGCCCAAGAGTTCATATCGACGGCGGTGTTTGGCACCTCGATGTCGGCTCATCACATCCTGGGGCTGAAGTAGGTCCCAAGGGTATGGCTGTTCGCCATTTAAAGTGGTACGCGAGCTGGGTTTAGAACGTCGTGAGACAGTTCGGTCCCTATCTGCCGTGGGCGTTGGAGAATTGAAAGGGGCTGCTCCTAGTACGAGAGGACCGGAGTGGACGCATCACTGGTGTTCCAGTTGTCTCGCCAGAGGCATTGCTGGGTAGCTACATGCGGAAAAGATAAGTGCTGAAAGCATCTAAGCACGAAACTTGCCTTGAGATGAGTTCTCCCTGACTATAAGTCAGTAAGGGTTGTTTGAGACTAAGACGTAGATAGGCAGGGTGTGTAAGCATAGTGATATGTTGAGCTAACCTGTACTAATTGCCCGAGAGGCTTAACCATACAACGCTCAAGTGTTTTTGGAAAGACGAATAAAGAAAGTAGAAGTAGAAGCTTGTTTTTAATTAAAGAATAAAGAAAATTAGAGAAGAATATTGAAAGATTTTCCTGATGGCCATAGTGCAACGGAACCACCTGACTCCATACCGAACTCAGAAGTGAAAAGTTGTAACGCCGATGGTAGTGTGGGGTTTCCCCATGTGAGAGTAGGACACCATCAGGGTTTTAATTTAGAGAGAGCCGTAACTAGAGATAGTTACGGCTTTTTTGCGTTTGGGGGAAAGTATATAAAGAGTAAGAGTAAATACATTTTATCAGATAAAAGCTGAAATCTTTTAAGTAAATACATTCAAAATATAATTTTAAAAATATGATACAACTTACTTTTAACATAGCTTTGGTGTAAAGATGTAATTGTCAAAATGTATTTAAAAATTAAACTAATTATTTTCATCTAAAGAGAATTCAATAACTTATTTTACGTGTTTTTTATATTCGAGGAATAGGACAGTTTAATTAAAAATTTTTGATTTTATATAGCTTTACCTACTATATAAGTTTTATACTTAATTATAATTTACTTATAGTGATTTTTGAGGCTTAATTTAAAAATCTTTATAGTTATAGGTGATGAAATTATCATAAATTCTAAAATAGATGGCGCTTGTTATATTCATAGATGTTCAATAAGAACTCTTCATTTTAACCAACTGAACTACCACTCTGCAAATATGAGTAGTTTAAATACAAACCTATACCTTACTTTCTACTTATTAAAATAAATACCTAACACTTCAAATAAAATTGAAAGCAGTTTTGTGTATTTAAATATGTAAACTAGGCACAATAATGGATTCTTATGCTAATTTATATAGTACATTTGTTAATTTCTTCGTATAGTATAATGATGATTTAAAGTATAAATTGGAGTGAGATAGTCAAATAATGTGATAATGCTAGGTTACCAAGTGATTATAGCGGTCAAATTTTTTTAAGAATTTGCAATTTTTGAAATCTGATATTGTTAATGTGGGATCTTTTTGTTCGTAAATAATTTAAACTGAAAAGAGATTTGAGTATAAATTGAAGAAATCATTATTTTATTATTCCTCTATTTTTTGTATTAAAGAAAGATATTTTTTATAGAATCTGTGAACTACGTCACAGACATTTGGTTCATTAGTCAATAGAATAGGCTCTAAATGATGGATGTTAAAAAGAAGTAAATCTTCATTTTAGTGTTCACGTTTTTCTCTCAAAACAATATTGTTTGTTTTTAATCAATAAAACTAAGGAGACTTAAAATGATTATTGGTTGCCCAAAAGAAGTTAAAGTTCAAGAGTATCGTGTTGGTTTAACGCCTGCCAACGTAAAATCTTATGTTGAAGCTGGTCATACGGTGTATATTGAACATAATGCAGGTGCAGAAATTGGTTTTCCAGATCAAGATTATGCTGAAGCAGGTGCTATCTTAACGGATAAAGCAACGCTCTTTAAAGAAAGTGAAATGATCATTAAAGTAAAAGAGCCTATTGAATGTGAATATGAATATTTCAGAGAAAACCAAATTCTTTACACCTATCTCCACTTAGCCGCCGATAAACCTCTAACCGATATGTTACTTGCGAAAAATATTCAAGCAATTGCATATGAAACCATTAAAACCCCAGCAGGTTTACCTTGTTTAGCACCGATGAGTATGATTGCAGGTCGTTTAGCAACCTTAGAATCTGCAAAATATATTCAAAAAACCTTTGGTGGTGCTGGTGTGTTATTAAGCGGTACAGCGGGTACACCAAAAGCGAAAGTAGTCATTTTAGGGGGCGGTGTTGTTGGTCTTAATGCAGCTCAAATCGCAATGGGTATTGGTGCTGATGTCACAATATTAGATATCAATGCAGCTCGTTTAGCTTATATTGATCAAATCTTTGATATGAAGATTAAAACATTAACTAGCTCTCGCGGTAACATTTTAAGTTGCTTAAAAGAAGCAGATGTTGTGATTGGTGCGGTATTGATTCCAGGTGCAAAAGCACCACACTTAGTACGTCGTGAAGATCTTAAACTAATGAAAAAAGGTGCAATTTTAACTGACGTTGCAATTGACCAAGGTGGTTGTTTTGAAACTTCACACCCAACAACACATAATGATCCAATTTATGAAGTTGATGGCATTATTCACTATTGCGTAGCAAATATGCCAGGTTGTGTGGCACGTACTTCTACGCTAGGTTTGACTGATTCAACCTTAGAATATGGTTTAAAAATTGCAAAATTAGGTGTAAAAGAAGCCTGCTTAACTGAGCCAGCATTATTAGATGGTTTGAATACTTATGCAGGTAAATGTACCTTCAAAGGTGTTTGTGATGCATTTGATATGGAATATACAGATCCAAAAGTAGCATTACAATAACACTCAATCGATTTAAGTTATCTAATAGATAATTTATCTTACAAAAGCATATCTTCTTATTAAATAAAATGAGAAGATATGCGTTCTAACATTAGAAAGAGAGGTATGTAATGTCAAACACACAAACTGAACCACGCCAATCTTGGTCGAGCCGTTTAACTTATGTTCTTACTGTTGCAGGGGCAACGGTAGGTTTTGGGGCAACTTGGCGTTTTCCTTACTTAGTTGGTGAAAATGGTGGTGGAGCTTATGTTTTATTATTCTGTATTGCAATGATCGTCATTGGTATTCCAATGATTTTAGTTGAAAATGTTATCGGTCGAAGAATGCAAGCAAATGCAATCGACGCATTTACTGGTACAGCAAATAATAAAAAAATTCATCCAGGATGGAAAATTCTGGGCTATATGGGATTATTAGGATCCTTTGGTATTATGGCCTATTATACAGTGCTTGGTGGCTGGGTAATTAACTTTATTGCTAACTTAGTAGGCGGAAATTTAGATTTATCACAACCGGTTACTGCGGAATTAACACAACAGTTTTTTGCAGACCATATTACAAATGATCCTATTGCGATTATCATTTCTTCATTAGTATTTGCACTTGTGAATTATTTTATCCTTGCAAAAGGTATTATGGAAGGTATTGAACGAGCGGTTCAATATCTGATGCCAATCCTATTTGTTTGTCTATTAGTTATGGTTATCCGTAACATCACATTAGACGGGGCAATGGTTGGGATTAAATTCTATTTAGTTCCTGATTTTTCAAAAATCACTAGTGACTTATTTATTCTTGTATTAGGTCAAGTATTTTTTGCATTAAGTTTAGGTTTTGGGGTGTTAATCACACTTTCAAGCTACTTAGACAAAAAAGAAAATCTTGTTCAAACAGCTTGTATTACCGCTGTAATTAACACACTTATCGCAGTGGCAGCTGGCTTTATGATCTTTCCATCACTCTTTACTTTTGGTATTGAACCAAGCTCTGGCCCAACTTTAGTATTCCAAAGTTTACCAATCGTATTCAGTCATATGCCAGGTGGAACAATCTTTGCGATTATCTTCTTCAGCTTATTGATAGTAGCAGCACTAACAACATCATTAACTATTTATGAGGTATTAGTTACTGCGATTGAAGAAAAAACAGATTTAACCCGTAAACAGTCAATTATTGCGACTATCGGTGGTATCTTTGTACTTGGTAATATTCCATCAGCATTATCATCAAGCACTTGGAAATCAATTACCATTATGGGGCGTAGCATTTTTGATACTTTCGACTATGTCAGTGGAAATATCTTATTCGTACTTACCGCATTAGGTACAGCAATCTTTGTGGGCTATGTCTTAAAAGATGAAGCGAAGAAAGAGCTTAACGCAGGGAAAACATTAACAACCCTTTGGTTTAACTACGTAAGATTTGTTATCCCAATTATTATTTTAGTGATTTTCTTTGAATCGATCTAAATAACAGCGAACAGTAAAAAGGTCTTTGAGTTTTCAAAGACCTTTTTTTATCTTGATTGTATCCTTAATATCTTCTCACTCCCTAAGAATTTCTTATGCTTCGACAAGCTTATCTATCGAAAAAAAGTTGCAAATTTTTTGCAAAATTTGACCGCTTTGGTCTATAATGCTTAGCTAATTACTGTATAAAAAAACATATAAAAATAGAGGTAGGCGATGGATTTTTCATTATTATTAGATGGGCTAAATGAAAAGCAACGAGAAGCGGTGGCAGCCCCAGTAGGGAACTATTTAGTATTAGCTGGAGCGGGCAGTGGTAAAACCCGTGTTTTAACTCACCGTATTGCGTGGCTAATTGGCGTAGAAAATATTCCTGAATCTAATATTCTTGCGGTGACTTTTACCAATAAAGCCGCAACAGAAATGCGTCATCGTATTGAACATACGCTCTCTTCATCGAGCCATCGTCTGTTTGGAATGTGGGTCGGCACTTTCCATAGTATCGCCAATCGCTTATTACGTTCTCACTATCTTGATGCCAACCTTCCGCAAGATTTCCAAATTATGGATTCGGAAGATCAACATCGCCTTATCAAACGCCTGCTCAAATTACATAATATTGATGAAAAGAATTTTCCTCCTAAGCACGTAATGTGGTATATCAACGGCAAAAAAGATAAAGGGTTACGCCCACATCAAATTGATCACCAAAATGACAGTAATGAAAGAAAATTAGTGGAAATTTATCAGATTTATCAAGATGCGTGCAATCGATCAGGATTACTTGATTTCGCTGAATTACTTATTCGTGCCTATGAATTATTTAAAGATAATCCACTTATTTTAAAACGTTATCAAGAACGCTTTCCGCATATTTTGATTGACGAGTTTCAGGATACCAACCAAATTCAATATCGTTGGATCCGTCTGCTTGCGGGGCAATCGGGTAACGTAATGATTGTGGGTGATGATGACCAATCTATTTACGGTTGGCGAGGGGCTGAAGTGGAGAATATTCAACGCTTCTTAGAAGATTATCCTCACGCTCAAACAATTCGCCTTGAACAAAATTATCGTTCAACAGGGCATATTCTAAACAGCGCCAACGCCTTAATTGACAATAACAGCGATCGTCTTGGCAAAAAATTATGGACGGATAGTGGCGATGGCGATCCAGTAGAAATTTACGAGGCTTTTAATGAATTAGATGAGGCTCGTTATGTCGCCTCACAAATCAAAAGATGGTGTGAAGATGAAGGTGAGCTGAACGAATGTGCGATTTTATATCGTAGCAACAGCCAATCTCGTGTGATTGAGGAAGCCTTGATTCAAGCCAATATTCCGTATCGTATTTATGGCGGAATGCGATTCTTCGAACGCCAAGAGATTAAAGATGCCTTGTCTTATTTACGCTTAGTGGCAAACCGTCAAGATGATGCAGCGTTTGAACGTGTCGTGAATACCCCGACGCGTGGTATTGGCGATCGTACCCTTGATGTATTACGCCAGCTTACTCGTACTCGCCAAATCACCTTATGGCAAGCAGTACAAGTGGCGATCCAAGAAGAACAACTTTCAGGGCGTGCCTCAAATGCCTTGTTACGCTTTACAGAATTGATCAACGCCTTAGACGTGGAAACCGCAGAAATGCCCCTTTTTGAACAGACGGAATTTGTGATCAACCGTTCTGGTTTATTGGAAATGTATCAGAAAGAGAAAGGGGAGAAAGGTGAGGCACGCATTGAAAACTTAGGCGAATTAGTGACCGCTACTCGTCAATTTACTAAGCCTGATGAAGCGGAAGAGATGAGTGATTTAACCGCGTTTCTCACCCACGCATCGCTAGAGGCGGGTGAAGCCCAAGCCTCGCCACATCAAGATTATGTAGAATTGATGACATTACACTCAGCCAAAGGGTTAGAATTCCCACGTGTGTTTATCGTAGGCGTTGAAGAAGGGATCTTCCCAAGCGGACGCAGTTTTGAAGAAGATCGTTTGCAAGAAGAACGCCGTTTGGCTTATGTTGGGATTACACGAGCTAAGAAAAAACTAACATTAAGTTATGCTGAAAGTCGTCGCCTGTATGGTAAAGAAGAAAAACATATTCCATCACGCTTTATTTCAGAATTACCAGAGCAACATATTCAAGTCGTCCGCTTGCGAGGCACAATCAATCGCCCAGCAAATTTTGCAAAAAGTACACAAAATCGTACCGCTTCGACGCCATCATTATTACAAGATAGCGGTTGGAAAATGGGGCAAAAAGTGCAACATGCGAAGTTTGGGCAAGGTACGGTTATCAATGTGGAAGGCTCAGGGGAACAAACTCGCTTACAAATTGCTTTTGTACAAAATGGCATTAAATGGTTGGTGGCAAAAATGGCGAAGTTAGACAGAGTTTAGATAAAAAAGGGTGCAATATCCGTATTGCACCAAAAATATCAAAGAGATAAATCAATGAAAAATTTTGAGATAAGATTTAGTTATTATTTATTTGATTCTGTCAAAATACGCTTGGCATCATAATGATGCCTTTGACAAATAAGATCCCCAGCTCTTCAAATATAAGGGAATCCGTGAGCTAGGGTTGGGAAATTATCTCCCAAATTAGGTATCTAAGTTTTGATATTGTTATCAAAAAAGATAAGGTTGTAATCAAAGGCCATGATTCCTTTCCACTTTTCAATGATAGCAATTAAAGATCAGATCTTATTTTTGTTGCTCTACTGCTTCTAAGGCACGTAGTGCATAAGTATAAGCAGCACCTGCATTCAGTGAGATTGCGGTTGCTAATGCACCTGCAATTTCACTTTCTGTCGCTCCTGCTTTTGCTGCTTCTTCTGCGTGAACGCTTACACAACTTTCACAACGTGTTGTGATTGCTACCGCTAGTGCGATAAGCTCACGTGTTTTTAAATCTAATGATTCTGCTGCTGCCGCTGCACCTAATGATTTATAGGCTTCTAACATTTTTGGATGCTTTTTACCTAATGCACCAAAAGATTGTTTAACGTGAGCGGTGTGTTCTGTCCAGTTATTAAATTGCATTATTTGTCCCCCAACGGTATTTAAAAAATGAAATCAATGCTATTATTGCGATAATTTGGATATAAAAATAGTCAAAAAGTCTCATTTTATGGTGAAATCGTATGTCAGATAGTTTAGATAAGCTTATTCAGTTTGCTCAAATTTCAGGGGGGATTGATACACAATGCCAACTTCAAGGCGATTGGTTTTTAAAGCATAATCATCAGCCAGAGAAGGCCGTTGTGCATATTGTGGTGGAAGGAGAGGGATACCTAAAAATAGCTGGCGAGAAGCAAAGTCATCTTTTAAAAACGGGTGATGTTATTTTCTTTAGCCGAGCGGCACCACATATTTTAAGTAGTCAATGCAGCTGTGAAAATAGTATGGATATCCCTTTAGTTGATTCAAGGGGTTGCATTCAGATCAAACACAAGGGAGTAGGGAAGAGTGATTTTACGTTGTTTTGTGCCCATTTTTCTTATGATAAATATGCAACTTTATTTTATGATTTACCTGAGTGGCTTTCTGTTCATTTGCCAGATTCTTTGTTGCAACCTTTGCTTGCTTTACTTAAACAAGAGATCAGTGGTGAAAATATTGGAAGTCAGCAAGTTATTGATAGTCTATCGGTAGTGCTTCTTATTGCGATTATTCGTCGCTATTTGGATGATAATCCAGCGGATACAGGAGGGCTTTTGAGGGGGATTCAAGATCATCGTTTAACGGCATTGTTAAATGGGATATTACGCTCACCTGAGGAGGATTGGTCGATAGAAAAAATGATGATAAAGAGTCATCTTTCACGTGCTCAGCTTATGCGTGTGTTTAAGCAGCAAGTTGGTGTTACACCACACGTGTTTTTACAAAAAATTCGCTTACAACAAGCTGCAGTGTTATTAAAAAGAACAGCACACTCAATTTGTAATATTGCTCTGTTAACTGGTTTTCAGTCAGAAACACATTTTATTAAATCTTTTAAAAAAATGTATGAAATGACACCAAGCGTTTATCGCAAGAGATGATGTTGAGATAGATTGTTTAATATTTTTGCAAATTTTTATAAAAATATGACCGCTATACAGATCACAAAATTACAAAAATCTTTCAAAATAAAAAATAAATTTTTCATTTTGTGATCTAGTTAAAAGATTTTATTTTTAAAACGATCTAATATGCCCGCAATGGTTCAAATGGTTGAGCCAGTTTTGTGTAAACTCTAAAAGCGAGGTTTATTATGATTGAAATTATTACTCATAGTGCGGAATGGTTTATTGGGCTATTCCAAAAAGGTGGCGAGGTCTTTGTTAGTATGGTTACAGGGATCTTACCACTGCTTATCTCTTTACTGGTTGTGATGAACGCTTTGATCAAGTTTATTGGTCAGGAAAGAATTGAGCGTTTAGCACAGCGAAGTGCTGGCAACCCTATTTCTCGTTATTTAATTCTACCTGTTATCGGGACTTTCGTTTTCTGTAATCCGATGACATTAAGTTTAGGACGTTTTTTACCTGAATGCTATAAACCAAGTTATTATGCAGCGGCTTCGTATAGCTGCCACTCAATGAATGGTCTATTTCCACATATCAACCCTGGCGAGCTATTTGTTTATCTTGGTATTGCGAGTGGTTTAACAACCCTTAATATTCCACTTGCTCCACTGGCGGTTAGCTATTTGTTAGTCGGTATGGTCACCAATTTCTTCCGTGGCTGGGTTACCGATCTTACCACGTCTATTTTTGAAAAACGTATGAATATTACCCTTGATCGTGAAGTTCGTTTATAAAATTGAGAGGAACTAAATTATGGCAAAAGCACTTTATATTGAAAAAGGTAATGGTGGTTGGGGTGGTCCTTTAACCTTACCAATTGAAGAAGGTAAAAAAATTCTTTATATGACAGCTGGCACTCGTCCTAGTATTGTAAATAAATTGGTTGAATTGACTGGCTGGGAAGCGGTTGATGGTTTTAAAGATGGCGAACCTAATGATAGTGAAATCGGGTTAGCGATTGTGGATTGTGGCGGGGTGTTGCGTTGTGGGATTTATCCTAAGCGTGGTATTCCAACAATCAATATTCACGCTACTGGAAAGTCAGGACCATTAGCCGAGTTTATTGTTGAAAATATTTATGTCTCTGCGGTGAAAGAGCAAAATATTTCAGTAATTGACAGCACGGAAACACAGCAACACAGTACAAATGAGGCTGTAAAAGACTATGATACGACGAAAAAAATTACCGAGCAAAGCGATGGTTTACTCGCAAAAATTGGTATGGGGATGGGATCTATCGTAGCGGTCTTCTTCCAAGCTGGACGAGATACTATTGATACCGTCTTAAAAACCATTTTACCTTTTATGGCGTTCGTTTCCGCTTTAATTGGGATTATCATCGCTTCTGGTTTAGGGGATTGGATTGCACACGGTTTAACCCCTCTTGCGAGTAGCCCAATCGGATTAGTTACCCTTGCACTCATTTGTTCATTCCCATTCCTCTCACCATTCTTAGGTCCTGGAGCGGTTATCGCTCAGGTTATAGGTGTGTTGGTTGGAACGCAAATTGGATTAGGTAATATTCCTCCACATTTAGCACTTCCTGCATTATTTGCTATCAATGCCCAAGCAGCCTGTGATTTTATCCCAGTAGGATTATCTCTTGCTGAGGCAAAACAAGATACGGTCAGAGTTGGTGTTCCATCTGTTCTTGTGAGTCGTTTCTTAACGGGTGCTCCAACGGTACTACTTGCGTGGTTTGTTTCTGCATTTATTTACTAAATAAGGGGTAACGATGAAAGTTATTTATCAAGTAGCGGTCACAAAAGTCGGAAAATTTGCAAAAGAAGCGTTGAGTGAAAATATGTTTATCACTTTCAAACAAAATGTGCCGAAAGACCTAGAAGATTACTGCTTTATTCACAATCACGATGAGTTACGTTGTGATGTGAAAGCGGGGGATATTTTACAAATTGATGATAAAGATTACCCCATTACCGCAGTGGGCAACGTCGCATCTTGCAATTTAAAAGAATTAGGGCATATCAGCTTTCGTTTTGATAATGCAACACAAGCAGAATATCCTGGAAATATTCATGTAAGAGGCGATGTGCCAGAGCTTGATATTCATTCCGTTATAGCGATTAAACAACAGTAAGAGGTGTTAAATATGAATAATAAAGTGGCCGTCATCATTGGGGGCGGACAAACCTTAGGGGCTTTTTTAAGTAAAGGGCTTGCGGAGAATGGTTATCGTGTGGCGGTGGCCGATCTCAATATAATCAACGCAGAAAAGGTCGCTAATGAAATTATGGGCAATAATTTTGTCGCCAAAGGCTTTTACGTTGATGCTACAAATGAAGAGAGCGTGATTAAGCTTGCCGAAGCAGTTGATAGCTATTTTGGGCGAGTGGATTTGGTGGTGTACAGTGCTGGTATTGCGAAAGCATCGCCAATTACACAATTTCAGCTAAATGATTTTGAGCTTTCTGTAAAAGTGAATTTAACGGGCTATTTTTTGTGCGCCAGAGAATTTGCAAAATTGATGATCCGTGAGGGCATTAAAGGACGCATTATGCAAATTAACTCAAAATCGGGCAAGGTTGGTAGCAAGCATAATACAGGATATAGTGCGGCTAAATTTGGCGGTGTGGGATTGACTCAATCCCTTGCCCTTGATCTTGCTGAACATGGTATTACAGTACATTCGTTGATGTTAGGAAATTTATTACAATCGCCAATGTTTCAATCTTTAATTCCACAATACGCGAAAAAATTAGGCGTACCAGAGGATGAAGTTGAACAACTGTATATTGATAAAGTGCCATTAAAACGTGGCTGTGAATATCAAGATGTATTGAATGTTCTGCTCTTTTATGCAAGTGAGCAAGCTGCTTATTGCACGGGGCAATCAATCAATATTACTGGTGGACAAGTAATGTTTTAATTAAAATATGGCGAGTTTATTCCTTTTAGGCTCGCCAATTTTTCTGAATATGAGATAATAGGTTATGAATTCAACAAATATGTTAATCTTTATTGCGATTAGTGCTTGGATTTTGCAAATTGGATTAGGTTGGTGGCAAGTTTCTCGTTTTAATAACGCATTTCAAGCGTTGTGTAAAAAAGGAAATGTTGGCGTTGGAAAATCAAAAGGACGCTTTAAACCAAAAGTCATTATTGCCGTTGCATTTGATTCTAATCTTTATGTAACAGATGCGATTTTAATGAAAGGTTTTTCGGTTTTTTCGCAACCTCAATCAATGGAAAATTTAATTGGATTACATTATGACAATATTGATCCAATCACGTTATTTTCCAAGCAAATCGCCTACCAAGAAGCACTGACAGAAGCAATAAAGCTGAAATAACATATTGCAACTAAGCGATAAAACAATGAAGCCAGTAGAAAGACAAAAACAAATTATTGAATATTTACAACAAAACGGAAAAACCTCAGTAGAAACCCTTGCACTGCATTTCAATACAACAGGGGCAACCATCCGAAAAGATCTTTCTACCCTTGAAAATAATGGTAAAGTGCTACGTACCTATGGAAGTGTGGTTTTAGCGACGAATGATGAGGAACGAGATTTACCGATTTTAAGTAAATCTTTTATTAACCTTGAAATTAAAAAGAAGATAGCAGAGCAAGCTACAACGCTGATCGAAGAAGGTGACTCAATTATTATGGATACGGGTAGTACTGTGTTACAGATGATCCCTTTCTTATCGCCTTTTGATAATTTGACCATAATGACGAACAGTTTGCATATTATCAATAGCCTTGTAAATTTAGATAAGGAATACAGCTTGCTGATTTCCAGTGGTACATTCCGCCCAAAATCGGGTTCATTTCACGGTACACTTGCAGAATCTACTTTTGAAAATTTTTCTTTTAATAAGCTGTTTATTGGTGCAGATAGCATTGATTTACACTCAGGTCTGACCACGTTTAATGAAGTTCACGGTGTGAGTAAAGCGATGTGTAAAGCAGCGAGTAAAATTATCGTTCTTGCTGATTCTTCGAAATTTGGTCGTCGTAGTCCAAATATCGTTTGCCCATTAGATCAAATTGATATCATTATTACAGATACCAAATTAGATAAAGAGATTTATCAACAGTTACTTGCAAAGAATGTGCAAGTTATTTTAGTCGAAGCATAATTTGCAAATTTTGATAAAAATATGACCGCTATAAAGCAGGTATAAAAAAACGGTCGAAAATAATCCGACCGTTTTTTATTGGGATAGTGATTTAGCCGTTGTATTTTTTAAATACTAAACACGCATTTGTACCACCAAATCCGAAGCTGTTTGACATTACAGTCGTTAGCTCTTTGTTTTGACATTCAGTTACAATGTTTAAACCTTGTGCTTTTTCATCTAAGTTGTCAATATTGATACTTGGTGCGATGAAATCGTTTTTTAACATCAATAATGAATAAACGGCTTCGTGTGCACCTGCTGCACCGAGTGAGTGACCAGTCATTGATTTTGTTGAAGAAATTGCTGGGCATTTATCGCTAAATACTGCCTTAATTGCTTCTAACTCTTTCACATCACCAACTGGGGTAGATGTGCCGTGAACGTTGATATATTCTACTTCATCTTGAACGTTTGCAAGTGCTTGTTTCATACAACGAATCGCACCTTCACCACTTGGAGCAACCATATCATAACCATCAGAAGTTGCACCATAACCTACGATTTCTGCATAGATTGTTGCACCACGAGCCAGAGCGTGTTCTAGTTCTTCAACCACAACAACGGCTGCACCACCAGAGATAACGAAACCATCACGGTCTGCATCATAAGCACGAGACGCTTTTTCTGGGGTATCATTATATTTTGTTGAAACCGCACCCATTGCATCGAATTCACACGCTGATTCCCACGCTAATTCTTCACCACCACCAGCAAAAACGATATCTTGTTTGCCTAATTGGATTAGCTCCATTGCATTACCAATACAGTGTGCTGAGGTTGCACAAGCTGAGCTAATGCTGTAATTCACACCTTTGATTTTAAATGGTGTTGCTAAACAAGCGGATACACTTGATGACATTGTTTTTGTTACAGCATAAGGGCCAACAGCTTTAATACCACGAGGGCTTTGTGCTGCATTACAAGCGGCAAGTTGCCAGTGTCCTGACCCGATACCAGAACCGATCACTAAACCAGTACGTTCATTTGATACTTGATCTTCAGTTAATTTTGCATCTTCAATTGCTTCTTTCATTGAAATATACGCATAACCTGCACAATCGCCCATAAAGCGGAACGCTTTACGATCAATAAATTCTTTTGGATCTAATTTGATTGTGCCAGCCACTTGGCTACGCATTCTCATTTCAGCAAACTCAGGTACAAATTCGATACCTGATTTACCTGTTTTTAGCGAATTTAATACTTCTTCTTTGTTATTTCCAATACTTGAAACAACGCCTAAACCTGTAATAACGACTCTTTTCATTGTTATCCTCTAATGAAAGTTTAATAATCAAAACCATTTTAGCTTATAAATTTTCGCTAAAATAAGCTATAAAATGTCGGTTATTTTACACTATTTTAAGGGGTAAGGGTATTCAGATTGATTTTTTTCTGCTTGGTGTTTTTAGGGAAATTTTAGATAAAAAAATACCCTCTGTATGAGGGTTAAATTTCTTTTAATCTAATTCTAGGAGGAGATGAATTAAAGTTTTACAAAAGGAGACAAATAAAACAAGATTAAAAGATAAACTAAGGAAATTGGCTCCTCCTGCTGGACTTGAACCAGCGACATATGGATTAACAGTCCACCGTTCTACCGACTGAACTAAGGAGGAATAAAACTTTGCCGATACTATATTAAAAAATAAATATTGTCAAATAGTTAAATGTAATTATTAGTTATTTGTCAAGAGAATCATCAAAGATATGAAGCAATACTAATAGGTGGTTGCTTTAAGTACAAATCACATTATTTTATTGTGGGTATTTTTTAAAGTATCTAAAATATAAAAAGTAGAAGAATTTATGATAAAAAAATCATATTCATATAACGATAGTCGGCATATATTATATGAAATTCATTTGTATGGAATTGTAAATTGTTAGAAGTAAGATAAAAAAGCATTAACCTTCAATGTAAAGAAAGTTAATGCTTATTAAATTTTTAGATTCACTGTTTAAAAAACGTGATAATTATTTATTAGCTGAGTGTTCTGAAAGGATAAGCGAGACTAATCTATGCTCATTTTGAATAGTACTTTCATCATTAACAACTCTTAATAAACTATTTTTATCAATAGTATAAAGCGGAATAAAAACGTTATTATCATTTTTATAATCGTCATAACCATAATTTTCGGTTAAATTCGTTACTTTTATTTTTGCACCTTGCTCTAACATTGTGTTTAATTTGGCATAGGTAACGTCTTTCGGGAATAAATGATTCACATTGAAACCATTTTGTTTTTGATTACGTTCTTTAACATTACTTTCATCATTAAATTCTAAACGAAAGATATTCTTTTCACCAAAATCGTGGAAATAATGTCCTGCTGAGAGAATGTTCATTTCCTGATCGATACTCATTGTGAATAGATAACCAATGCCAATTAAGTCTAAGTGACTGTCTGCGTGGTTGGAAAGAGGGCTACCGTAATAGGTTCTAATTCCCATCATTCGTGCTTTGGCTAAGCCGTTGTAATACGTATCCGCCATAATCACAGGAATGTTTAAATCTTTTAACGATTTTGCCACCATTAACGCCACTGGATTTGAACCAATGATAAGCACACCGGTGTCGGCAACTTGTCTGACTTTCAATAGGGACGCTACTTTCTTCGCCCCTAATCCTTGAATAAATACAGTTCCAATAATAATGGTAAAGACTAATGGTACAAGTAATTCAACCCCTTTAATTCCTTGATCTTGTAAGCGAATGGCAAACAGTGAGGAAATAGCTGCTGCGACAATACCACGAGGGCCAATCCAACTAATCATCAATTTTTCATTGATGGTTAAATTTGAGCCAATTGATGAGGCCCAAATTGCGAGTGGACGTGCAACAAACATAGCGATGAAGAGTAATACTAATCCTGAAAATCCAACACTTAAAAGTGCATTCAGATCAACTCGGGAAGCAAGAATAATAAATAAAACAGAAATCAATAAGACGGTTAAGGATTCTTTAAATTCTAAAATGTGATCTTTTGGAAAATTTTTCCAGTTTGCGAGGGCAACACCAAGAACAGTAATTGTTAGCAAGCCTGATTCGTGAGACATCGCATTTGAAACGGAAAAGAGGAGTAAGATATAGGCTAAAACAAAAACATTACGTAGATAATCGGGGACTAAATGACGTTTAATCAGTTTAGCTAAACACCAAGCTCCCGCCATTCCAAGAATTGCAGCAATAATTATAATTTTGCTGAATGTCCAAAAACTATTGGTTGAGCCATTAGAGATAATATATTCATAAATTAACACCACCGCGATTGCGCCGATTGGGTCAATTAAAATCCCTTCCCATTTTAGAATATTAGAAATCGTATTATTAGGGCGAACGCTACGCAATAAAGGCACGATTACCGTTGGACCTGTGACGCAAACTAATGCACCAAATAGCAAGGCGACTCGCCAATCCATATCAAACAGCCAAAATGTGGCAAGTGAGATGACGGTTGTGGTGATCAGCATACCAACGGATACCAATAATTTAACGACTTTTCCGTGATGGGTGATCTCATCAAATTCTAGTGTTAATGCCCCTTCAAAGAGAATAACGGCAACACCTAATGAGATAAAAGGAAAGAGCAGTTCACCAAAGACATCATCGGGGTGAAATATATTTAAAATTGGTCCAACTAAAATCCCGATAAGGAGTAAAAAAAGAATAGATGGTTGTTTTAGATACCAAGCAAGCCATTGGGCTGCGATACCTAATCCCACAATCGCGGATAAAATCAATGCTGAGTCCATAATAGGTTACTCCAAAAAAATGTAAATTTTTAAAAAAATATGACCGCTTATTTTTTGATAAGGGTTAAAAATTCTTTACGAGTCTCACGATCTTGTAAAAATAATCCGCCAAATGCAGAGGTAATAGTTTTACTCTGCGTATCTTTCACACCACGACATTTCACACAAAAGTGCGTTGCTTTCACAAAAACAGCAACATCATCGGTGTTTAAAATAGTTTGAAAAGCGGTTAATACTTGTTCCGTAAAACGTTCTTGAACTTGTGGGCGTTGTGCAAAAAATTGTACAACACGGTTGATTTTTGATAAACCGATAACCCAATCTTTGGGATAGTAAGCGACTGCAACACTGCCATCAATAGTCACAAAGTGATGCTCACAGGTACTGGTAAACGTAATTTCATCAACCAAAACCATTTCGCTGACTTTCATTTGATTTTTAATTTTTGTGATTTTAGGAAAAGTGTCATAATCCAAACCACTAAAAATCTCATCAACATACATTTTAGCTAAACGATGCGGTGTTTCTTCAAGACTATCATCACGCAAATCCATGCCTAATAATTCCATAATCGCTTGAAAATGTTGCTGAATTTCAGCTTTACGATTTTCCTTATTCTTGGTCGGCGTAAGCATTGGCGTTTCAATGCCTTTTTCTAATAACGCATTACGCACATTGTCTGCTTCAAATGTTGTTGTATTCATTGTTTCCCTCTGATAGTTAAGTAGAGAATTCTATCAAATTGCTTTAAAAATACAACGTTAAAGATAAAGCAGGGAAGTATTGCAACTAGGGGATTTGTTTAAGAACCGAATTATTATAAGGAGTGTATTCATCACTTGTTGCGTATGGAATTTCACTCCCTTAATCCATTTTTTGCTTTAAATATAAGAAATTAAGCTTGTTGTAAGCGTTTTAATTGCCAAAATTTAGTGACAAATAGCATTGCAATCGCATATTTTACGACGATATCAGCATAAATAATTTGCCAAATTTCTGTTAAAGGCAAAATACCGTAAAAGGCTAAAAAAGTGAATAAAACACTGTCTAATGGTACGCTTAATGCATTTGAACTCAACACTCGCATAACAAATTTTCTATGCTTAAAGCGATGGAAAATTGCTGTATCAGCCAGTTCACTGACGGTAATTGATAAAAAAGAAGCAAAAATAAAGCGACTTGGTACATCTAACCAGTAAGAGACAATAACATTGACAATCACCGCCATAAAGATTGCCCAGTAAACAAATTTTAAACCACCATAAAAGTGAATTTTATCTCTCAGAGTAAAAATAGCGGCAAAAAAAATTGTTCCAACAGAAAGCATTCCATAAAAAGGCAATGGAATAAATATATTCAACGTGATATTAGCTAGCAGAATGCTAACAACATATAAAAAGACCAAGAAAATAGGGTGCGACAGGGTAAGCCCTCGCCATATGGGTAAATTCATCATTATTTTTTCTCCAAAACAATAAAACAGATTGATGGAACTGTGCATTTTTAAGTGATTGCACACAGGTAAGCAGAGGTATCTACGCCTGAGCGGGGCATTCTAGCAAAAATTTGAGATAATTTGGAGAATTTATAAAAAATAGATAGAAAACCAACCATAACTTGCTCTAAATTAACACAGTTTATGGTTGGTTTTTTTAGAGAGGCACTTTTTATTTACCAGCCCAACGCACGATTAGCCACCCATTCTCGCCCTATTTTGAAATGATCTAAACCAATCAATCCTAAGGTTCTCGCAAGCTGAACAGGTAAAAATTCACAGCAAAAAATAGAAATTAAGCCACTTGTTGAACGAATAATTTTATTCTGATCTGCCAAACGATTTTTTTCAAATTGAGTTAACAGAGCATAATCGCCGAAATCCTTACCTTGCTCAAACGCACCTGAAAGCAATTTCGCTAATTCATATAAATCTCGCATTCCCAAATTAAAACCTTGCCCTGCGACAGGGTGTAAAAGTTGGGACGCATTGCCGACAATCGCCAAGCGATGATGAATATGGGAAGTGGCTTTTTGGGATTGCAATGGATAACTAAAACGACGGCTAGCACGCAAAAACTTACCTAATTTCCAACCAAAATTTTGTTGGAGTTTTGCCAAAAATTCTTCGTCAGAAAGGCTTAATAATTCACTTGGATCATTAACACACCACACTAACGACATCTGATTTTTGACTTCTGCCGTTTCACACAATGGCAATAACGCCAAAGGACCTTGCAAAGTAAAACGCTCAAAGGCTTGTTGCTGGTGGGGTTGAGAAATTTCCACATTCGCAATAATCGCCGATTGATTATAATCTCGCAACTGTACCGTTTCCACACCACATTGCTTCGCGATTTGTGATTGAATACCGTCTGCTGCCACGATTAACGCCGATTTTAACTGTATGCCTGAACTTAACGTGATTTCACAAGTGGTCTGATTTCGTTCAATATTTGTAACAGTGTCGGGGCAGAAAAGCTGAATATTTTGGTGCTTTTGAATAAGTTGAGAAAGTTCAAAACCAAGTTTGGCTAACTCAACCACCACGCCCAGTTGTGGCAAGTGCATTTCGGTGGCTTTTAAAGTGGTTTTACCAAAATGATGTTGATCTGAAACCTGAATTTTTTGAATTGAAGTGCTAATACGACGCACAACATCGCTCAAATTTGTCGTACCAAGCGGTTGAATTTTTTGTAATTTTTGCAAACTTCCTTGTGCCAATGCAATACTTCTCGCATCAAATCCCCCCTGACTTTTAAAATCTGGTTTGATCTTTTCCACAATCGCAATTTGCATGTTGTGATCCGTAAAACTACTCAATGCCAATGCCAAAATCGACCCTGTCATCGCACCACCGACGATAACGACATCAAATTGCTGAGCCATATACCACCTCAATTTTTCATTCAAAAAAGCGGTAAGATTTTGCAAATTTTTTACTAAATCTTACCGCTTGATCATCACAATTTATTGTAAAACTGAAATATCCGCCACATTTAAGAATAGGCGTTGTAGCGAGCCTAAAATTGCTAAACGGTTATTACGCAGTTTTTCATCTTCGGCATTTACCATTACTTTATCAAAGAAGGTATCCACCACATCACGCAAACTTGCAAGCTGTTCTAAAATCGCTTGATATTCGCCATTCGCAAATTGCGGTGCAAGGCTTGAATTTAACGCAATGATTTTTTCTGCTAATACTTTTTCAGCGTCAATTTCACAAAGTGAAAGATCGATCTCGCCGACACTATTTTCCGCTTTGGCTAAAATGTTTGCAACACGTTTATTCGCTGCTGCCAGAGCCTCAGCACTTTCTAAGGTACGGAAATAAGCTACTGCACGCACACGAGCGTCAAAATCTGCTGGTTTTGTTGGGCGACGAGCTAATACCGCTTGAATGACATCAACTGAAATGCCTTCATCTTGATACCACGCACGGAAACGCCCCAGCATAAAATCAACCACTTCATCGACCACATTTTTATTTGATAATTTATCGCCAAATAATTGTGCTGATTTTTGGATTAAATCCGTTAAATCTAATGGTAATTTTTTCTCAACGATAATACGCAACACACCTAATGCTGCACGACGCAACGCAAATGGGTCTTTGTCGCCTTTTGGATACTGACCGATACCAAAAATACCCGTTAAAGTATCAATTTTATCCGCCAACGCAACGCTACACGCCACTAATGAAGTCGGTAATTCATCGCCTGAGAAACGTGGCATATATTGTTCATTTAATGCAACCGCTACTTCTTCATCTTCGCCATCGTGACGTGCATAGTGCATTCCCATTACGCCTTGCGTATCGGTAAATTCAAACACCATATTCGTCATTAAATCGCATTTTGATAATAAACCTGCACGTTTCGCTTTGGTTTCATCGGCACCGATTTGTTTTGCGATTTCGCCACTGAGTTGCTCAATACGAGTGGTTTTATCACGCACTGTACCAAGCTGTTGTTGGAATAATACGGTTTCTAAACGTGGTAAATTATCTTCTAAACGCTGTTTTAGATCTGATTTAAAGAAAAATTCTGCGTCCGCTAAACGTGGACGAACCACTTTTTCATTACCTTCGATCACAAAAGTTGGATCTTCTGGGTTGATATTCGACACAAAAATAAAGTTTGGTAATAAGTTGCCCGCTTTATCATAAATAGGGAAATATTTTTGATCCCCTTTCATTGTGTAAACCAACGCCTCAGCAGGTACTTCTAAGAAACGCTCTTCAAATTTCGCCGCCATTACCACAGGGAACTCAACTAATGATGAGACCTCTTCAAGTAAGTCTTCTTCAATATCTGCGATACCGCCTAATGCTTCGGCTTTGGCTTGTGAATCTTTTAAAATGATCGCTTTACGCTCTTCAAAATCCGCAATAACCGATCCTTTTTCACGTAAAATTTCAGGATATTGATCCGCATTTGTAATTTCAACTTCTTGTTGCCCCAAGAAACGGTGTCCACGTAAAGTCGTACCACTTTTTACACCTAAAATTTCGCCGTTGATCAACTCATCGCCAAGCAACATCGTTACAGTATGCACAGGACGGATAAATTGTACGGTCTTATCGCCCCAACGCATTGCTTTTGGAATCGGTAATTTTGCCAACGCATTGTTGATAATCTCATTTAACAAGCATTTGGTTTCTTGCCCTTTGATAACCGCACGATGTACCAACCACTCGCCTTTATCCGTTGCGATACGCTCCGCCTGATCAACCGTAATCCCACAACCTCTTGCCCAGCCTTCCGCTGCTTTGGTTGGATTACCTTGATCATCAAACGCCGCCTTAACAGCAGGACCACGTTTTTCAATATTTTTATCTGGTTGCACCAACGCAAGCCCTAAAACTTTAACCGCTAAACGACGTGGTGCAGCAAACCATTCCACTTTATCAAAAGTCAAACCCACTTGGTTTAACTCTTGTTCCACATTGCCCGCAAACGCCAGCCCTAATTTTTTAAGTGCCTTCGGTGGTAACTCTTCTGTGCCAATCTCGGCAAGGAAATTTTTTGTTGTCATTTTGTTCTCTCTTTTAGACTGTTCACGCAGAGCGTGAATAATGTAATATTAAATTTTCTAAACGTTATTCAACGCTCTCACTTTTTCAATTTGTTGCTGTAACTGTAATTCTGTTGGTAGATAAGGTAAATATTTTGCACTAAAAATCTGTTTTCTATCGGCAAGTACAGAATATTTTGCAATCGCCTCACTTTTCTCACTACATAACACTAGACCAATAGTCGGATTATCATCTTCGCCTTTAAATTGCTCATCATACAAACGAACATAAGTATCCATTTGCCCGATATCTTGGTGCTTTAACTTACCAATTTTTAGATCAATCAATAAAAAGCATTTCAGTTTGAAATTATAAAAAACTAAATCAATGTAAAAATCTTCATCGCCAAAACGAATTCTTTTTTGACGCTCAACAAATGCAAACCCTTTGCCTAATTCAAGTAAAAATTGCTGTAAATTATTGATTATTGCTTGCTCAACATTACTTTCTTGATAGGTTTTATCCTGTAAATTTAAGAAATCTAAAATATAAGGATCACGCAAATAATCCTGTACCGTTTCTTTTAATACTTCTGTTTTTTCTTCTGCTTCTTGTGCAACAACAGACTTATTTTGGCTTGCTAATAAACGTTCATAATAAAGTACTGAGATTTGACGATCTAATGCTCGAACAGACCAGTTTTGTTCAATCGTTTCCTGTAAATACCATTGTCTAGCACTAGGATCTTCAACTCGAATTAATCGTCTATAATGCGACCAACTCAATTCGCGACACAGTGTGTCACGAATTGGAAAAGCAAGATAAAACTGACGCATATTACGTAAATTTGAAATATCAAAACCTTTACCATACATTGTAGTTAAACGCTCTGATAAATTTTGTAACACATATTTACCATACTCAGCACGCTGTTGCCCTTGCTGTTCATCTTCCACAAGCAAACGCCCAATATCCCAATAGCATTGGACCATTGCAGAATTGACCGTTTGTTTAACTTGCTTTCTCGCTTGCTCAATAATTTGAGCAATGCTTTGAGTTAAGTCATTATTTTCTGTTGGAAGATTATTCATAAATTTGCAAATTCTCTCTAAAACCTAACCGCTTTAACCAAAAATAGTTTGTAATTCTTCACGCTCTAATATTACTTTTTCATCGTCTAGCACCAAAGCAGGAATACCAATATTTCCTAAACTTTTTGGCATATCGAACGCCGAGTGATTATCGCGTAATTTTAAAAAGAGTTTAAAATTCGCCATTGATTCAAAAATATTTACACCTTCATATTCAACATTTAAGCGTTCTAATTCTTGCTTAAATGGAATCGTATCAGGGCATAAATCAGCATAAAAAAGTGTTGGTTTATTCATTTTTAGTCTTTTTATCCTCAGAAGGTTGTTCATATTTCTTTTTAATCACTTCAGCTTGTTTATCTAGTTCAGGAAATAATGTTTCTTGGCTAATTCCTAAATATTTTAAATCTTTCAATAAGTTATCTTTACATCTATAAGGAATTGTAATACTCATTTCTTGATCAGCGATCTTAAACCATTCTTCAGTAAGAATCGCAGGGTTTTCTTTTCCTTCTTCTGTCATACCATAAAGAAAGAATGATCCTTGTTGATAAATAAGACGATCATTTGTTTTACTTGGATTTATACATAATACTTTATAAAAATCCTGGTAATTTATAAATGGTTGGAAATAAGGTTTACTTTTCCTAATATCATTCAGCAAAGAAAGCATTTGTGGCTGTTTGCATAAGTTATTTGTAAATTGCCTAAATAAACGTTCTATAAATCTTTCGTTTAATAAGTACCTTCTAGATTTAGCCATTTCTAAAGATTCTAAGTAACGATAATTAAATTTATCATTCTCTAAGTTGATTTCCAAATAAGAAATAAGAAAATCTTGTAATTCTGAATCTATTTTTTTTGAACTTGTTAAATATTGATTTTTACGTTCTTTTTTTATGCGATATCTTCTAATAAAAAAATCACACTTAGGTATGTCTTTAAATAAATCTCTGGAAGCCTCTTTAAAAGTCTTATCATCTATTCTAAATTTATTTGGAGCAAGGCTTAAGGCACTAATTATGGCTACTGTATCACTATCAGAGTACTTTATTTGTTTTGTTGGTACTTTAAAAACAAATACCTTACCATCTTTTTCTTTCTCATCTGAACAAGCAAAGTATAAAGCAACCAAAGCATTAGAGGTAATATCTAATAAGCGAGTAGGGCAACCATAATGTTGCAATTTTACGAGTTTATCAAATAATAATGTTTCTTTTTCTAAATCTTGTGGGCAAGCAGTAAACATATCATTGATAATTTTATCTTCATTTTGAATATGTCCTTTATTTCTAAATATACTGGGTTCCAATATCCATTCACAATTGGCATGTCCTCGGAAAAAATAAGTATTTTCTAACTTATCTTCTTCCTTTACATATTTTTTAAGTTCATTCAAAAAATCAGAAATACTGAATTGCTCACTACTCATCATTGCACCTTTTTACTTCTTACACATCGGAAACCCTAACGCTTCACGGCTTGCATAATATGCCTCTGCGACACCTTTGGTTAATGCACGAATACGCAAAATATAACGCTGTCTTTCCGTTACCGAAATCGCTTTACGTGCGTCAAGTAAGTTAAAGCAATGTCCTGCTTTTAGGATACGTTCATAAGCAGGCAATGGTAATGGCTGTTCTAGTTCTAATAACGCTTTAGCCTCTTTTTCGTACTCTTCAAAGCAGTGGAATAAGAATTCAACATTTGCGTGTTCAAAGTTGTAAGTTGATTGCTCCACTTCGTTTTGGTGGAATACGTCGCCGTAGGTGGTTTTGCCTAATGGACCATCTGAATATACTAAGTCGTAAACACTGTCCACGCCTTGAATGTACATTGCTAAACGCTCTAAACCGTAAGTGATTTCGCCGGTGACAGGTTTACATTCTAATCCGCCTACTTGTTGGAAATAGGTAAATTGGGTTACTTCCATACCGTTTAACCACACTTCCCAGCCTAAGCCCCACGCACCTAGTGTTGGGTTTTCCCAGTTGTCTTCTACAAAACGAATATCGTGTACTAATGGGTCAAAACCGAGCATTTTTAAGCTGTTTAAATATAATTCTTGGATATTATCTGGCGATGGCTTGATAACCACTTGGAATTGATAATAGTGCTGTAAACGGTTTGGGTTTTCGCCGTAGCGACCGTCAGTTGGACGGCGTGAAGGTTGCACATAAGCCGACGCCATTGGCTCAGGACCGATTGCACGTAAACAAGTCATAGGGTGCGATGTACCTGCACCGACTTCTAAATCGAATGGTTGTACGATAGTACAGCCTTGCTCTGCCCAGTAATCTTGTAGGGCTAAAATCATACCTTGGAATGTTTTTACATTGAATTTGGTTGTTGCTGTTGTCATTATTTGTACCTAATTCTTAAAAGTGAATAGAAAATTGCTTTTATTATACCTATTAAGCGGTTAGATTTGTGAATTTTTTTGCAAATTTACACAGAAATTCTCCTGATAAAACCCGTAAAAAATAAAAAAAATCTAACCGCTTGGGGTATAATTGCACAGATTAAGGAGGCACTATGCAACAATTTCTATTATTTATTAACATATTCAAAATTCGTTTTTCGGAAAATAAACTCTCGATGGCAGCAGGGCATTTAACCTATAACACGATGCTTGCGATTGTTCCTTTAATTATGGTTATGTTTTCTATTTTTGCTGCCTTTCCGATTTTTAATGAAGTCACTGGCGAGCTAAAAACCTTTATTTATCAAAACTTCGCTCCAAGTGTTGGCGATATTGTACAAACACACCTAGATAATTTTGTAAATAATTCAAAGAAAATGAGTGCAGTAGGAACAATAGGACTGATTGCTATTGCGTTGTTGCTAATTTCAAATATAGATAATACCCTTAACACAATGTGGCATAAAACCAAAAAACGCCCTTGGCTAATTTCTTTTGCCATTTATTGGATGATTTTAACCCTCGGACCATTACTTATTGGCGTGAGTATTTCAGTAAGTACTTACATACTTTCAATGAATTTTATGGGAACAGGCGAGTTAACTAATGCTGGACACCCATTTCTTTCTCTTGTGCCATTTTTTATTACGTGGTTACTTTTTACCTTAGTTTATACCATTGTGCCAAACACAACCGTATTATTCCGCCACGCCATTATCGGTGCATTATTGGCGGCAATTTTCTTTACCTTAGGTAAGCAAATTTTTGTGTGGTATATCACCTCATTCCCGTCTTATCAGGCAATTTATGGGGCATTAGCTGTGCTACCAATAATGATTGTGTGGATCCATTTAAGCTGGTTGGTGGTGTTAATCGGCGCTCAAATTGCTGCGGTGTTTAAAGATTTGATGTTAATAAATATTGGTACTCTTTCAATTGAAAATAAGGAAATAAAATGATTGCGTTAATTCAGCGAGTAAAATGGGCAAAAGTAGAAATTGAAAATCAAACGGTGGGCGAGATTCAAAAAGGCTTATTGGTATTGCTTGGCGTGGAAAAAGAAGACGATGAAGCCAAAGCGGATCGCTTGTTGGATAAAGTGCTAAATTACCGAGTATTTGAAGATAAACAGGGAAAAATGAACTTAAATGTTCAGCAAGCAAATGGTCACTTACTTATTGTTTCACAGTTCACTTTGGTAGCTGACACTCAAAAAGGCTTACGCCCAAGTTTCTCAAAAGGGGCAAAACCAAGCGACGCAGAGAAACTATACGATTATTTTGTGCAACAAGCCACACCACGCATTTATACCCAAACAGGAAAATTTGGTGGCGATATGCAAGTGAGTTTACAAAATGATGGCCCTGTGACTTTTTGGTTGCAGGTTTAGAAATTTTAGTTAATTATCAATAAATTACCGTAGGGGAGGATTGAATGAGCAAAGCGAATGGAATATCCTCCCGTAATATCCCCATTTTATTTATGATAAATGTGTAAATTTTAAGGAAAATATTATCGCTATCTTTTATCATATTTAAAAAGTTTTATATCGAGCAATAGGCGGATATACGCAAACAAGTTTTCTAATCAGCCTCTGCTACTATAATGGAATAAAGGATAAATAGGTGTTTGCTCGTTTTGTATAAGCGGTCAAATTTAGAACATTTTTACAAATTTTCGATCAAATTCCACCGCTTGTCTTGTTTTTTTTAAAATATGCCCCATTTATATGCAGTCACAGAAAAATAATTCATAACAACAGTAGTAAACGAAGTGATAAAAATCGAACGTTGAATGCTTCACATTGTGTGAATTATTTTTTCGCAGACTATACAATTCATTTATAAAGCAAGAAAGGAAAACAATTATGTCTTTAAATTTTGATTCAGTAAAATTAGAAACAACCGAAGAGAAAGGTGGTTACGGTATCGGTTTACAAATCGGTCAGCAGCTTTTAGGAAGTGGCTTAGAAGTTGAGCCTAACACGGTTATGCGTGGTATCTATGACGTGTTAAACCAAAACCAACCAGCGGTTGATTTCAATGAAATTACAGCTGCATTACAAGAATTACAACAACGTGCAGAAGACGCACAAAAAGCGATGTTTGCTGAATTTGAAAAAGAAGGCAAAGCGTTCTTAGAAGAAAACAAAAAAGCGAATGGCGTGAAAGTAACTGAAAGTGGCTTACAATATGAAGTGCTTGTTGAAGGTACAGGTAAAGTGCCAAGTGCGGAAGATAAAGTACGTGTTCACTACGCAGGTTCTTTAATCACTGGTCAAGAATTTGATAGCTCAATCAAACGTGGTCAGCCAGCGGAATTCCCAGTGAATGGCGTAATCAAAGGTTGGACAGAAGCGTTAACTATGATGCCAGCAGGGTCTAAATGGCGTTTAGTAATTCCACACGAGTTAGCGTACGGTGAGCGTGGTGCAGGTCAATCAATCCCTCCATTTAGCACATTAGTATTCGAAGTAGAATTATTAGAAGTTTTATAATTCTCAATAAGCGGTGATATTTTTTTTACATTCTTGCAAATTTGTATAAAAATTTTACCGCTTGTTTTTTCTATTTTTAAATATTTGGTAAGTTTATTTTCTATCTACAAGTAAATGCTGTATTATGGAGACCTATTCGTACTAAGGAACAATTTAATTGACACAATTTAACCAACTTGGATTATCTGATCCAATCTTAAAAGCCGTAACCGAACAAGGTTACGAAACACCAACTCCCATTCAAGCACAATCTGTCCCAGCCATTCTTTTAGGCAAAGATTTAATGGCAGCAGCACAAACAGGAACAGGGAAAACAGCAGGCTTTACGCTACCCATTTTAGAGATTTTAAGCAAAGGGCAAAAAGCAAAAGCCAATCGCACAAGAGCGTTAATTTTAACCCCAACACGAGAGTTAGCCGCTCAAATTGCGGAGAATGTGGCACTTTATAGCCAATATTTAGATCTCAAATCGGCGGTGGTTTTTGGAGGCGTGAAAATCAATCCACAAATGCAAAAATTATGTCGTGGGGCGGATATTTTAGTGGCAACACCAGGACGATTACTGGATTTACACCAACAAAATGCGATTCATTTTGACCAATTAGAAGTCTTGGTTCTAGATGAAGCGGATCGTATGTTGGATATGGGCTTTATCCACGATATCAAAAAAATCATTCGTTTATTACCAAAAAAACGCCAAAATTTATTATTTTCAGCAACCTTTTCAGAGGATATTCGCAACCTTGCGAAAGGGCTAATTCATAATCCTGTGGAAATTTCAGTCACCCCTGAAAACAGCACCGCAGAACGTGTTAGCCAAGTGATTTATCCTGTTGATAAATCGAAAAAAACAGCACTTTTAATCAAATTAATTCAAGACAATAACTGGCAACAAGTATTAGTATTTAGCCGTACTAAACACGGTGCAAACCGATTAACCAAATTCCTTGAAAAAGCAAAAATTCCAGCTTCTGCGATTCACGGCAGTAAAAGTCAGGGAGCAAGAACTCGTGCCTTAGCAGAGTTTAAAGCAGGCGATATTCAAGTATTAGTTGCAACTGATATTGCAGCACGAGGCATTGATATTGATTTATTACCTCACGTTATCAACTTTGATTTACCAAACGTTGCCGAAGATTATGTACATCGTATCGGACGTACAGGACGTGCTGGTTCATCAGGTCAGGCAATTTCATTAGTGTGTGCCGATGAATTAGATGACTTGAAAGGGATTGAGCGTTTAATTCAGCAAGTATTACCACGAGAAATCGTTGAAGGTTTTGAGCCTCAAAATAAATTACCTATTACGGTGTTAGATACTCGTCCTATTCGTAAACGACCAAAGAAGAAAAAGATAAAAAATCAAGATAAATAAAGTCAAACTTAAACTTGGCTGATTATTGAAGAGCGTGATTATTTTGTGCTATATTTGGCTTTCAGCGACTAGTTTAATAAGGATGTAAACATGAAAAAAATAATCTTTTTATTGATGGTATCAGCCACATTTATTCTAACAGCTTGTGATAAAAAAGATGCGTGTTTGGATAGTGGTGGACGTTATAATCAAGTAACACAGCAATGTGAGAAATAATAAATTAACATCATTTTCATTTCATCAAAATGAAAATGATGTTTTGTTTTAGATGTAAATCTGTCGATTACACTTCTAAACTTTTTTGGATCAGTTCAACCAGTTGTTGCATTTCTGGTTGCGGTGCTTTTTCTTGATTCATTAACCAACGAAAAAGCTCTGGATCGGTAAATTTTAGCATTTCAACAAAGGTCGTTTGCTGTGCTTCGGATAAATTATCAAAATGATTCTTATAAAATGGCATTATCATTTCGTCTAATTCTCGCATACCTCGACGACATTCCCACTCAATTCTAAAACGATTAAAATTCATTATTTTACCTCTTTTATTCTAAGCTCTTTTGGTACTTCAAAAATGGTGTTTTCTTCACAGCCATCTAATTCTTGGATTGTATCCACGCCCAGTGTTTTTAAATGTGAAACAACGGATTGCACGAGTATTTCAGGGGCTGAGGCACCTGCTGTGATACCGATAGTTTTTACATTTTCAAGCCATTTGGGATCGATATCTTCCGCACCATCGATCAATTTGGCAGATGTTCCCATTCGTGATGCTAATTCAGCTAAACGGTTGGAATTTGATGAATTTTTAGAGCCAACCACTAATACTAATTGCGATTGTTTTGCTAAATCTCGAACCGCTTGTTGGCGGTTGGTTGTCGCATAACAAATATCATTTTTACGAGGCCCTTGAATGGCGGGGTATTTCTGTTTTAGCTCTTCAATCACATCAATGGTGTCATCAATGGATAAGGTCGTTTGCGTCATAAAAGCAAGCTCATCATCTTGATTAAGTGCTAATTTTGCAACATCTTCCACTGATTCAACTAAATAAATGCCACCATTTTGGTTATCATATTGCCCCATCGTACCTTCAACTTCAGGGTGTCCTTCGTGTCCGATTAAAATGGCTTTTGTACCTTTTCGGCTCGCACGAGCCACCTGCATATGCACTTTGGTTACCAGAGGACAGGTTGCATCAAACACTTTTAGATTACGATTTTTTGCTTCGTTGCGTACGGCTTGAGACACGCCGTGTGCTGAGAAAATGACGATCGCATCATCAGGCACATCATCAAGTTCTTCAACAAAAATTGCCCCTTTTTGCTTTAATCCTTCTACCACAAAGCGATTATGCACCACCTCGTGTCGCACATAAATTGGTGCACCGTGAATTTCTAAGGCTAATTCTACAATAGAAATCGCACGATCTACCCCAGCACAGAATCCTCTCGGATTGGCTAATAATATTTTCATTTAATCACTCTTTTTCTTCTTTTTGCCGTCTAAGAAACTTTCTAAGATCAGTAAGCCAGCACCCACAACAATGCCAATATCGGCAATATTAAAAACAGGATAATGATAGATATCCCAATAAAAATCTAAAAAATCAATTACATAGCCGTTATATAAACGATCAACGCCATTTGCTAATGCCCCACCAATAATCAATGCATAAGCACTATTTGAAAGTTTTTGTGAATAACGATTTTTGCTTAATAATACGATTAACACCGTAGAAATAATTACCGCTAAGCTAATAAAAAAGTATTTTTGCCAACCTGAATGATCCGCTAAAAAGCTAAATGCTGCGCCCATATTGCGAACATAAGTTAAGTTAAAAATCGGTAAAATACTGATACTTTCATATAGGGCAAAACTCTTTACCACTAAATATTTGGTAAATAAATCTACCCCAAACACCACGACGCTTAGCCAAAGCCAATAAATCCCTGATTTTTCTGTTATTTTATTCACTAAATTGCCTCTTCATTTTCTTCGCCGGTGCGAATTCGGATCACTCTTTCGATATCAGAGATAAAAATTTTGCCGTCTCCAATTTTGCCGGTTTGTGCTGTTTCAATAATAGCTTCCACGCAGTTATCCACCAAATCATCACTTACCACGATTTCAAGTTTGACTTTGGGCATAAAATCAATCGCATATTCTGCCCCACGATATAATTCCGTATGCCCTTTTTGACGCCCAAAGCCTTTCACTTCGGTAACGGTCATTCCTGTAATACCAATATCTGACAATGATTCACGCACATCATCAAGTTTAAACGGTTTGATTATTGCTTCGATTTTTTTCATTTTTGATATGAATGAGTTGATATGTAGGGGGGATTATAATACATAAGCGGTAAGATTTTGATAAAAATTTACAAATTGTAAAAAGTGATCAAAATCTTACCGCTATATTTTTATCCATTCTCTAAATAAAATCTAATTTAACCGCCCAGTCAAATTCGGTTTCATTTAAGCGATATTTGTCTTTCAAATTTGGTCCGCAGGAATTGGAGCCAATGCCACTCATTTTGTAATCAATATATAAATGATTAAATGGCGATGCTTGCAAATCGTAGTTGTGGGCTTTGTTCGTCAATTCTTCAAGGGAATAAGGCGAGTAGTTAAAGCTAAACGGTTGATTTGCGGTAATCAAAAGATTATCGGTTTTCACATAATGACAACCATAGTGGCTACCATTTTCTTGCGGTTTAAAATAATCCGTGTGATTTTGTGTGGCGGTGGTCACATAGCGTCCGAGCTTGCTTGAATGATGTTTATCAATATAACTTTCACCTTCGCCGTAACCAAAATATTCCACTTTTTCAGCTTGTTTGTTTAAGCTAAATGCGAGTCCAAAACGCGGTAAAAAAGGTAAGTGCGGTTTGCGTTCGGCAAGTACGATAATTTCAATGTTGTTGGCGTGGATATGATATTGTACGTTGAAGGTGATAATTCTTTCTCGTGCGGTGGCGACCATTGCACAGTCCGCAAAAACCACGACTTTATTGTTAAATTGCTCAACTGACATTTGGTAAGCTCGGCTGTCGGCATTGTGATAGCCTGCGTTTTGCCATAGCTCTCGGACAAGGCGATCGTTATCCGTTGGGGCTCGCCATACATTGAAATTGAGCGGTTGTTCGATAATGGCTTTACCTCGATGTTGTAACTGAGCCAAAATCCCTTTATTTTTATCAAATTCACAATAAAGTTTTTCATTTTTTACGATTAACTTTTGCGACGTTTCCTCAATCATAAAATTGCTTGGCTGAGCTTTGTTGAAAATTGGCGTGACCATCACATCATCAAAAAGAGTGATTTGATCGAAGCCTAATTCGTGATCGCAAGCGGTCAATTCTGTGGCATTTTTTGCAAAATAAGTAATGTCTAACAACCACACATTGCCATTGCGTTTTGGTAACACGAAAGGTACAGAAGTGGATTGATGAGGCTCGCAATCCACTTGAATCTCGCCGTGTTTAATCGCATAACCATTTTCTGACAGGCAATATTTAATGGTGATTTCAGAAAGATTGGTAAAGTCAAAATAGTTGGTAAATTCAATTTTGCCGTCTTTTAAACAGGCTCGCACAGGACGATTGACGTTTTTCAGTTCAAGCAGATTGCTGTGTGGCACGCGTGTTGGCGAGACTAATCCGTCCACACAGAAATTGCCATCGTGCATTGTTTCTTTGAAATCGCCACCATAACCTAATTTTTGTGGATCATTGGGTAGCTGGTTAGCGTGATCGCACCATTCCCAAATAAAGCCACCGCAAGCTGTGTCATATTTTTGGAAGGTTTGCCAGTAGTCTTCAAGATCACCGTTGGAATTGCCCATTGCGTGGCTGTATTCACAGATTAAAAATGGTTTGCTTTGTGGTTTTGAGCAATACTCTTCGACCACGTCGGTGTCGCTGTACATTTCACTGTAAAAATCTAAATTTGTGAGATCATTTTTATGCTGTGAATGTTGGTAGATTGAGCTTTCATAATGTACGAGGCGTTCAGGATCACGATCTTTTACCCATTTTGCTGCCTCTTCAAAATTTTCACCATAACCGCTTTCATTCCCAAGCGACCAAACGAGGATCGAGGTGCGGTTTTTATCTCGTTCAATATTGGCAAAAGTACGATCTAAAATGGCTGCTTTAAAGTTTGGATCCCTTGCAAAATAGCAGAAATTATCGATCGTATCTTGCTCAATTTGTTTATCCCAGTTTTCATTTGATACATTTAAGAAAATGCTATTTTCTGGCTGTGGCACAGGCAACATGACAGGTCCGTGACTTTCAATGTCGCTCTCACTGATCACATAAAATCCGTATTTATCACAAAGCTCGGTAAACCAAGGGGCGTTAGGGTAGTGAGCAGTGCGGATCGCATTGATGTTATGTTGTTTCATCAAAGTAAGATCTTTGATCGCTTGTTCATAACTAATGCTATAACCTGTTTTTGGATCGCTGTCGTGGCGGTTAACCCCTTTGAATTTAATCGGTTGGTTGTTGAATAACAGCACGCCATTTTCAACGGCAATTTTTCTAAATCCGATTTTTTGCTCAATCCATTCGTTCGCATAGTGCAATCTTAGGCTGTATAACGCAGGATTTTCTGTATTCCAGAGCTGTACATCAGCAATCTGAAAATTTGCAAATTCTTCTAATAAATAGACCGCTTGCTGTTCGAGAATTAGCTCACCTTGTGGATTGAAAAGCTGTAAATCGATTGGCTGTGAGTGTTCGGAAAAAAGGGTGTCAACTGTTAACGTTGCCGAACGAAGATCCTCTGATAACTGCGTTTTGATAAAAAGATCTTGTAAGTAATTTTGTTCACGCTCTAAGAGGTAAACATCACGGAAGATCCCCGACATTCTGAATTTATCCTGATCTTCTAAATAACTTCCGTCACACCATTTTAGGACTAAAACGGCGATATGGTTTGTGCCGTCTTGTAGCAGGTCACTAATGTCAAATTCACTTGTAGCGTGGCTAACTTGGCTGTATCCGACAACTTTTTGATTGATGTATAAGAAGAAACAGCTATCGACCCCTTCAAAGTTGATCAAATAACGCTTATCCGATTTGAGGTTGAGATCAAATTCACGTTGATATAATCCACAAGGATTTTGCGTTGGTACATAAGGCGGATCAAACGGGAATGGGTAATTGATATTGGTGTATTGATGTTGATCGTAACCGTGATTTTGCCAGTTTGACGGCACAGGAATGTTTGCCTGTGCAGATTGCTGTAAAAAGTTTTCAGGCAAATCTTGATAGCTTTCAAAATAGCTAAATCCCCAGTTACATTGGCTTAATAAGGTGACATAAGCGGATGTATTTCTTTCACTTTTTGCACATTTCTGCTCATTTTCAAAAGGAATAAAATAAGCGTGATGTGGCGTGGTGTTCACGTGTATGATTTCAGGATCTTGAAAATAATTTGTTGGTAACATAATAATAATTCCTTATGGGTTAATTGCTATTATACTTGCTCTGTGGTTAATTTTTTTCCTGTTAATGCAAACAGCGAGAAAATGGTGAACCCAAAGGCAATACAACCGAGAATGAAATAGGTGTCTTGGTAGCCGTGCATATCGTATAATTTACCCACGATTGGTGATTCCACCATACTGACCACTTCTTTGATAAACTGACAAGCCACTAAGTACACGGTTGCTGAAAAATGCACTTCAAACACATTCGAAATATATTTGAATAAGCCCACTAAATAGAAGGGTACTTCAAACATATGTAAGGTTTTTAATACCACGACGTGCCACGCTTCCGTTGCATAAGAAGAGCCTGTGATACGAATACTCATAATTACCCCCGCAATCAATAACGCATTTTTTGCACCGATAAAGCGGTTAATAATTACAGGCACGAAGAACATAATAATGGCGTTTAATGTTTCCCCAAGCGTTGTGACGTAACCAAACATTTCAATCCCTTTTTCTTTTGATTCAAAGAAAGTATTAAAGAAATTACCAAATTGTTGGTCAAAAATATCGTAGGTACAAGCAACACCGACAACATAAGCAATCAATGCCCAGAATTGAGGACGTTTTAACAATGCAAAGGCTTGTTTTAAGCTCACTGGATTTTTATTTTCACCTAATTTATTGATGACCGCAGAGGTTGAATTATTTGACGGTTTCATCATTGCCACCAGCACTAATAATACTACCGCCGCGATAGAGCCTAGCCAGAATACGGAATTTGGATTGGTGCTGTATAAGTTACCCGCCAAAGAGGCACAAATTCCCCAGCCAAACATACCGAACATTCTCGCACGTCCATACTCAAAACGACTTAAACGGCTGATTCGTTCAATATAGGCTTCGGACGCAGGTGCACCACTTTTAAACACAAAGCCCATATAAGCCCCACCTGATAATGCCCCTAAAAAGACATTTACTTTTAAAAGCGGTGCAAAAACATAGATAAAGAACGGTGCATAGAAAAGCAAGGTGAGGGCAAGCACCCATAACATATGTTTTTTAATGCCGAGTTTATCGGTTAAATAACCAAAAATAGGTTGAAAACAGATTGCCGAGAATGACATTAAAGAGAATACTAAGCCGATATCTTCCCCTGATAAGCCGTTAATGTCTCCTAACCAAATTCCCAAGAAAGGGAAACAGGTTGCCATAATGAAGAAGTAAGTGAAGAAATACGCTCCAGATACCCAATAATTTCTGTTTGAAAGATAGTAATAATTGCTATCGTAAGATGATGTAGTTTCTGACATAGAAAACTCCTTATTTGAGAATATTAGTTTAATTTTTGGCTAATTGTTAACGTTATCAATTAAGTTATCAAGCTATGAATATTTAAAAACGTGATCTGTATCACAAATGTTAAGGTTATCATTTTGGTTTTGTGATCTAGATCTCATTTTTAAGGTTAACGTTAACAAAACATTTATACAAAATACTTTTTAGGCGTTAAAATAAGCAAAAAATTAAAAAGGATAATTAAAATGGCATCATTAAAACAAGTCGCAGAATTGGCGGGGGTCTCTTTAATGACGGTATCCAGAGCATTAAATCACCCCGAAAAACTATCAGAAAAAACCTATAATCACGTAAAAAAAGCTATCGATGAGCTGAATTATGTTCCTAATTTTTCAGCGAAGAACATTCGTGGTTCAACGGGAAAAACCATTGGCATTTTATCTTTGGGGACGGCAACCACACCTTTCTCCGTTGAGATTATTCTTGCGATTGAAAAAACAGTAAGACAACACGGCTGGCACTCTTTTGTGATCAATACCTTTGAAGACGATGAGCAAGAGATGGAGCAGGCGGCTGAACGTTTGTTATCTTATCGCCCCGCTGGCATTATTGTGGCAAGAAATGGGTTAAAAGAGGTTAAAATTCCACAGAAATTGCGTAATATTCCTATCGTATTATCAAACTGTGTGACCAATGACATTGATGTTGCCAGCTATATTCCGAATGATTTCCAAGGACAATTTGATTTAACCGAGCTATTGGTTAAAAAAGGCTATAAAAAACCGCTGTGTATGTATATTCCAGAAATGGCAATCGCTGCCAAAGAGCGTAAAAATGGCTTTGAAAAAGCGTGGTTTAATCAAGCAAATCCGCAAACACCTGAACAACATTTTATGATTGGCACGCCTCATACTTATGAAAATGGGGCAAAGCCTCTGGAAAGATTGCTTGCGAGTAATCCTGAAAAACTCGATTTTGATATCATAGTGTGTGGCAATGACCGTATTGCATTTTTGGTTTATCAACTCTTATTGGGCAGAGGGTTCCGTATTCCAGAAGATGTTGCTGTGGTTGGTTACGATAATATGGTCGGCGTCACACACTTATTTCAACCTGCATTAACAACGGTTCAACTTCCCCACTATGAAATGGGAAAACAGGCAGCCCTGCATTTTATCGAAGGAAGAGTAACTAAAGAAGACACCTTGATCGACTGTCCGTTGATTGCGGGAGAGTCTTGTTAAATTTGATTTTAATGGTCATTTTTTGCAAATTTTTCATAAAATATGACCGCTTGTAGTTAATCATAACGGTGTATTTTTAGAAATTAAAAAATCCGATTTATGGGCGTTAACCTATAAATCGGATTTTATTTTCAGAAAGTTGATTACTCACTTACTTTAACTTAATTATAAAATAGCTCTCTATAAAATGCCTAAGAACGACAATAAAATAGAAAGCCCAAAGGTGATTGCAATCAGCATAATAGGGTTAAAACGTTTTTTAGTTAGTAAATAATACATCACCAACACGTAGCCTAATCCTAAAATATTTGGGAAAATTTTATCAAAAAAGTCTGCTTGAACAGAAACGGTTTTTTGAGCATTCACCACGATTTCACTGATCACGTTAATGTGAACATAAGAGGCAATTAAGCCACCGATAACGGTTACCCCTAAAATCGTTGCCCCTTTTGCGATAATGTCGGACTCTTTCTTAATGCGTTCTACAGCATTTATCCCTAAATTGTACCCAAGATGCGTTAAAGGAATGCGTAACAGCCAAATCGCAAGGTAAACCGCAAAGAATAAAATTGGTCCAAGAATGCTACCCGACATTGCCAAAGAGGCACAAACCCCTGCCATAATCGGTAATAAGGTAAACCAGAATATTGCGTCACCAATCCCTGCTAAGGGGGCGAATAAGGCAAGTTTAAGCCCTTTTATTGTGGCTCGTTTTTCTTTTGCCTCTTCTAATGAAACCAGTAATCCCATTAAAAAGCCGACAAGATTTGGGTGGGTGTTGATAAATTCCAAATTGTCATTCATTGCATCAGAAAGATCTTTTTTATCTTTGTGGATTTTTTTCAATAGCGGTAATTGAGAATAGAGAAAACCACAAGATTGCATTCTTTCGTAGTTGAAACTTGCTTGTAAAAATGATGAACGAATGGCAAGTTTGGTAATATCTGATTTTGTGATCACTTTATTAGATTCCATCTTCTTCATCCTCTACTTTTTGGGTTACTTTACTAAGGGTTGATAAAATTTGGCTACGTTCTTTACCAATGTTGTACATTAACATTGCAAGTGCCACACCAACAGCAGCTACTGGCAATAAGTTAGAGAAAGTCAAGAAACTTGCCATTACAAAACCAATAATGAGATAAGGTACATATTCAAGTTTAAGCAATACTTTCAATAACATACCAAAACCAACCGCTGGTAAAATTCCCCCTGTTACTTCAAAACCGTGAGTTAGCCACGCAGGTAAGCCATTTACTAAGGCTTTCATCGGTTCTTGTGCAATATAAGCACATAAGAAAACGATAATTGCATACAAGCAACCAATGATTGCTGTTGTGGTAATGTTGATTTTTGCAATACTTTGTACATCGGCATTTTCAGCGGCTTCATCAGCTTTAACCATAAAGACGGTGAAAGCGGAGTAGCAGAATAGAATGATATATTGCATTAAAAAGCTAAATGGTAAGGCTAAAGCCATTGCGGCTTGTGGGGTTGAACTTGTGGTATAGGCGAGAACCGTTCCCATTACCCCTGCTAAAATCGGATTTGGCGGTTGCACGCCCCCTGCGGGTGTTAAACCTGCGAAAGCAAGCTCTGTTAAACCACCGACCATTAAACCTGTTTGTAAATCGCCAAGAATTGCCCCTGTTAAGGTTGCCACGATAATCGGTCTAAAAATAAAAAGTGCCTCAAACCAAAAATCGATCCCAACAATGAGAGCCAATATGGCAATCCCAATCCCTTGTAATAAAGTAATTTCCATAATTTTCTCCTTTGCTAAATGAGTTAAAATTATTTAATAAATTCCTTATTGTCTCCGGGTACATCCTGTATATATAGCTTAACGCCATAATCTCGGATTTTGTGTAGATAGTCTAAGTCGTTTTCATCCACATAGACTTTTTTGCTTAGTTGCGTTTTACCTTTTGAAAAGTGCATATTACCAATATTGATTTCTTCAATCGGTACACCACCTTCAACCAGTTTCCAAGCAACTTCTGGATTTGGTACAACAATAAAAATTTTCTGTCGGTCTGAGGCTTTATGAATGACATCAATCATTTTTTGAACACTGAAAAAGCGTACACCTGCACCAGAGGTTTGTAGCACACTAGACATAAGCGTTTGTTGAAGGGGATCTTCTGCAACGTTATCATCAACCACCACAACTAAATTAGCTTGTAGCGTCATCACCCAAGTCATTCCAACTTGTCCGTGAATCAGACGATTATCTATGCGAGTGAGTAAGATCGGCATAGTCTTCTCCTATTTAATAATCAAAGAATAAATAAAAAGATTGACTTATTTTAGATCGGAATTTTTTAATGGCAATTACTAATTACTAATTACTAATTACTAGACCTAGATCACACTTTTTATCGCAAAAAGCAACTATTTTTAACAATCTTTAGTTATTTTTTGTTGTGTTTTTGCAAATTTTTAATAAAAAATGACCGCTTATAATCTAAATTATAAACGGCACATAAATGTAATGATAAATTTTTTGTTGTAATAAATTACTTAAACTTCGCCGTACCAGACACTTGGCTCACGATCGTTTCTTTCCCTGCTTCAAGAGGGATTTTAATTTCTTCTTGAAGTGGGGCTTTTGTCGCACCGTAGGTCATTTGAGCCATATAAGGTCGATAATAGCTGCGATCATTAAAGTTACCTAATTTTACATCATCCAAAATATATTCTTTGGCATTTAAGGCAAGCTTGATCACTTCTGCTTTATGTTGCAATTTTTGGATCATTTCAGTAGTCAGCTCATCTTCTAACATTGCCCATTTTTCAGGGGATACAGTGAAATAAACGGAATTTAAGGCAATATTTTCACCCAATGATGCGAGCAATTTTTCCATTGATTTAAAGTCTTTGCTTTTAAATTCAATATTGCCCTGTGCTTCCCAGCCTTTCACTTTCTCTTTTTCATAATGCGGATAGTTTTGAATGCCTGTTGCTTCTACTTCGATAGTTGGATATTGCTTGGCTAATTCCAGCACCTTATTCAAATTTTTAGACACAAACTCTCTCAACTCCGTTAAGGATTCGCCTGTTTTACGGCTATATACAGAAGCGAGCATTAAGTCTTTATCAATTGTTCGGCGTACTTCGGTAGCAAAGTGAAAGGTTGATTTATAATCATCATTATTCGTGATGGTTTCTTGTGCGAATGTGCTAACTGCGGTTGCCATAAGCGGTAAGATAAGTAAGTATTTTTGTAATTTCATTGTTTTTCCTTGAAAAGTGGATACTTAGGTTGGATTAGTTATTGTTCATTAAGTTCAATCACGATGGCGTGATGAGGATCGCAAGGGTCAATAATCCAGCGAATGTTACATCCAGCAAGCAACATTCCGTAAATGCGATCCGTCAATTTATTTTGTTGATAAGCTGGGCGAGGATCTTGGGCGATCACATCTTGAATAAAAGCGAGTGGATCAGCAATCTGATATTTTGCAAATTTAGAACATAATTTGACCGCTTGTTGAACCTCATCCGTAAAGGTTACTGCTAACTTTTGAGAGGGTTTTTGCTGAGCAAAACCAGATTTTGCTTCAATTTCACAATCAGCGTAAGCAAGGTAGGGTTTGATATCTAAAATAGGTGTGCCATCAACTAAATCGACACTGCCCAGATGAAGTAATACTTCGCCATTTTTATACTCTATTCTTTCTAATTCTACTTTTGATAAACCAATCGGATTTGGACGATGTGTGGCACGGCTAGCAAAAACCCCAATGCGTTCATTTCCACCTAAGCGTGGTGGGCGAACAGTAGTTTGAGCTTTGCGAGAAGGAATATGATGAAATTGAAATAAGAGCCACAAATGACTAAATTGCTCTAAGCCTCGTACTGAGTCAGGGGTGTTGTAAGGGGGCAATAAGCGTAAAATTCCTTTACCTTGTGACACTAAATTGGGCTGGCGTGGAACGGAAAATTTTTCGCCATAGGGCGTTGAAATCGTGCCGATAGGGTAAAAAGTTACGGATTGAGTGTCCATTTGCAAATTTCCTGTAAAAAATCAAAACATTGTCGGGTATTTTATACTAAAATGCACCAATGATAAGAAAAGTAACCGATAAATAAAATTTAATATGAATAAATCAACTATTGCCATTTGGCTGAAAACCGCTCGCCCAAAAACCTTACCTCTCGCTCTTGCGTCTATTTTAGTGGGATCAGCCTTAGCCTATGGAAATGGCTCATTCAACGGAATAACAACGCTGTTGGCTTTTCTTACCACGATTTTATTGCAAATTTTATCAAATTTTGCGAATGATTATGGCGATCACGTTAAAGGTTCAGATACCCAAGAGCGTATTGGCCCTTTAAGAGCGATTCAGCAAGGCGAAATCAGTGCAGAGCAGTTAAAAAAAGCCATTTATGTGTTGATTGGTTTGTCCTTGTTAAGTGGATTAAGCTTAATTTTTTATGCTTATCAATCGTGGCAAGATTTAATTGCATTTAGCTTGCTAGGTGTGCTTGCTATTGTGTGTGCAATCACTTACACCGTTGGTAAAAAACCTTATGGTTATATTGGATTGGGCGATATTTCCGTATTGATATTCTTTGGGTTTTTGGCCGTTTTAGGCACATTTTATCTACAAGCTCACACCTTGCCACTTATAATTTTCTTGCCTGCTTGTAGCTGTGGATTATTATCTGTGGCGGTATTAAATATCAATAACTTACGAGATATCAATCAAGATAAATTAGTGGGAAAAAATACCTTAATTGTGCGTATTGGTTCACAGAATGGACGAATTTATCACTTAATATTATTAAGCTTAGCGGTCATTTTTTATCTACTTTTTGCAATTTTTACTCATCAATCTTGGCAGGGATTTTTATTTCTGATTACCACGCCATTACTGATTAAACACGCAATAAAAATTTATTATCACCAAGATCCGAGTGAACTACGCCCGTTACTTGGGCAAATGGCTGGATTAGCATTGATAACTAATTTAGTGTTTAGCTTGGGGATAATTATGTAGTATGTAGAAAAAGTTCGTAGGGGCATATTGCATACGCCTAAATGCGTAATCTAGATTATACAGTCAATAATAAATTCAGAATAAAAAAATGCTCGCCTAAGCGAGCATTTTTGCGTATTAGATAAAATCTAAATTACATAGATACTTGTTTAGTACCTTGAACTTGGATTTCAACACGACGATCTGGTGCTAAACAAGCGATAACAGCTTTACGGCCTTTAACTTTATCACAAGTTTTACCAGTTACAGGGTTAGCTTCACCATAACCTGCTGCTGAAAGCACGTCACGGTTCATACCTTTAGAAAGTAAGTAGTTTGCAACTGTTTCAGCACGACGTTGTGATAAACGTACGTTTGATTTTTCAGAACCGATACGGTCTGTGTAACCATTTACTTGAACAGATGTTACGTTACCTAAAGCATCAATTTCAGTTTTTGCTGAATCTAACGCTTGTGCTGCAGCTGGTTTTAAGTCTGCTTTAGCGAATGCGAATAATACATCAGAGCTGAATGTGAAGTTTTTAGTGATAATTTGTGGTGCAGTCTCTTGACCGAAACGGTAAGAAACACCTAAGTTTACAGAACCGATATCTGGACGGAAGTCTTCACGTTTACCGTTAGCATCTTCGTAACGACCAACGTTGTTTACCCATTTGTACTCTAAACGAGCAGCTAATTGTGGTAATGATGGTAAGTTGTACTCAACACCCGCAGCAAATACTGGAGACACATGTAAAGAATGTTGTTCTCTTTCCCAAGTATTTCTTTGAGTATTTGATTTGTCATTTTTATAGTCAGAACGTACTAATGCAGCACCAACGCGACCATAAAGGTCTAAACCTTCAACAACTTTAACGCTACCTTTAACGCTTAAAGTAGTACCGTGGTTAGTCATTTTAGCAGTAGTTTCACCGTCTTTTTTATTTTGGCTATCACGTAATTTTAAAGTACCAAAATCATCGTAAGCTAATTCAGCAGCTAAACCTGTTGTACCGTTGTTAAGGATTTGATAACCACCAAATACACCGTAAGTTACAGAGTTTTTGTAAACACCTGTTTTTTCCGCTGGGTCAGTGATATCTTTAATACCATCGTGGAATGATGCCCAACCTGCGTTTGCACCAACGTAAAATGTGTTTTCTTGTGAAGCTGCTTGAGCAACACCTGCTAATGCTAAGCTAGAAACAGCTAAAGCAATTACTGATTTTTTCATATTGTTTTCCTCTCAAAAAACGTTTTAATTATATTTGAATCACTCTGTATTTCCATATAGAAAGTGAGATGATTCATTTTACTTTTATCTTACTTTAAGTATGTCGTAAGTGAAAAGGTAGCCTTCATTATATAATAAAAAAAATAAAAATGAAATAAATTAGATTTTGTGTATGATTTTTTTCCACAATGATCCTTATAATCTTGTTTTTTTCATATACAACAACGGTCTGTTTTTTATAAAAAGTGAGAATAAATTAACCATTATTTAAGAAGATCTTCTAATTTCTGCTTCATTTTACAAATCTGCTCACTATAAATCTGTTTATTTTCGGCATCATCGATAAGATGCTCAATTGTTTGTGAAAGAGTCATACCGAGCTGTTTGGATTTTTTTGAAAGACGTAACCAACTAGAATATTCAAGGTCAATGGATTTTTTTCTTGTGTTTTGCTGTTCGGCATTGAAGAATCGTTTTCGCTTCGCTCGCACAGATTGACGCATTTTTTTGCGTTGTTGCGATGTCATTTCTGTTTTGATCCACGCCTCAATTTCTTGAGGGGAATTTTGTAATGTTGCTAAGAGCTGTACTTTTAATTCAATAAGGCTCTGTTCTTTATATTTCGTTATTGCTTCGCCAGATTGATGTTTTTTTAGAAGATATTGCCATTTCCAGTTAGCTTCTTGGATTTCTAATCTTTGATATCTCATTTATCGATCCTTTTTAGAATTTATACACAAGTATAGCGAAAATCACGTTATAATAAATCAAATTTCTATAATGAGGCAAATTTGTGAAAATTAACCCACTTTCTTCAGAGCAACTCTCTTATGCTCATCATTTTTCATTAACGAATGAAAAAGTAAACTTTTTAGACTTTCAAGGGAATTTGAAACGTACCTTTGCACTTTTTCAACAGCAAAATAGCAATGCGTTGTTAATTTTGAAAACGGATGTTCTTCCTGAAATTACCGATGAAATCGCAAGGTATTTTACACAAAAAGATCAAAAGCTAAAACTGTGTAATGAATTAAACTGTAATCAATTATTTGGTTATGCTCATTATGTCGGTTCAGAGCAAAAATTGGAAATTATTGAAGGGATTCTTTCGCAAATCAATGATGGTATTTTGGTGTTAAATACCCATTCATTGTTAAAAGAACCAAAATTATGGGATAAATTGAAGCAGGCACTTTTATTTGGCTATTATCATTTGGAATCCGATAAACAGATTCCCCTTGATAACTTATCTCGCAAGGTAAATTTTAAATTGATTTTAGCGGGTTCTCGCCGAGATATTGCGGTTTTAGCGAATTATGATGAGAGCTTAGAGCAGTTTGCTCTTTATACTGAGGTACAAACGACACTTTCACTGAATGAGACATCGCTCAATCAATGGGGAAATTATATTCAATCGCTTTCTCAATCTCTTGTAAATAAAACGTTTACAAATACGGGGTTAGAGCAGCTTTTGAAAAATTATATTCGTGAGAGCGAAAATCAGCAGGTAATTTCTCTTTATCCAACTAAAATTAAAAAAGATATTTTAGGAATTGCTCAGTTTTATCAAGATCAGACTCAAATTGAAAATGTAACAGATTATTTTGAATTTTTAGAAAAACAAGCGTCGATTCTAAATGATTACACCCAATTAGAAATTCTAAATGATCAGGTTTACATTGAAACAGAAAAAGAGCGAATTGGGCAAATCAATGGTTTATCCGTTGTGGAATTTGAAGGTGTACCTTATTCTTTTGGCGAACCTTTGCGTATTAGCTGTAACACTCGTTTGGGCGATGGTGAAATTATTGATATTGAGCATAAAGTTGATTTAGGGGGCAATATCCACGCTAAAGGGATAATGATCGCAGAGTCTTGTCTTTCTAATTTATTAGAATTACCAACTCAATTACCTTTTTCGGCTTCACTTGTGTTTGAGCAATCTTACGGTGATATTGATGGCGATAGTTCTTCGTTAGCGATATTTTGTGTGCTAGTGAGTAGCTTAGCAAAATTGCCTTTGCCACAATCTATTGCTGTTACAGGTGCAATTGATCAGTTCGGACGTGTATTAAGTGTTGGCGGTGTGAATCAAAAAATAGAAGGCTTTTTTGCGTTATGTGAAAAACGTGGTTTAACGGGTCAGCAAGGTGCTATTATTCCTAAGAGCTGTATTTCTCATTTAAGCCTAAGAGAAGAGGTCATTGAAGCTATTGAGCAAGGACAATTTTCTATTTGGGCAGTCTCGGATATTTATGAGAGCGTAGAATTATTATTCAACAAACCTTTTTATGATGATGAAAATCCAGAAGAAAGCATTTTCTCAATTATCAAAGAGAATTTAGATGAAGAGTCGGAAACAAGCGGTTCAATTTTTACAAGAATTTACAAAAAAGTAGTAAAAAAGTAACAAAATAATAGACTGTCATTTTTTATTTTTTCATAGAAAATAATATTTATCAAAATTTGCCAGAAATTTGATCTAGTTAAAGGTTTCTAGCAAATTGTGTGATCCTATTTGAGATTATTCCATATAGAATAGCGACAATTTTTTACTGATCACATAGAGGTATTTTTTATGCTTTATTTTGAATTTTTACTCTTACTCGGTTTCCTTTATGCGGGTAGTCGTTACGGTGGAGTGGGGCTTGCCGTTGTTTCTGGTATTGGTTTGATGGTAGAAGTTTTCATTTTACGAATGCCACCTACTTCTCCACCTATCAACGTAATGTTAATTATTTTAGCGGTAGTAACCTGTGCTTCTATTCTTGAAGCGGCGGGTGGCTTAAAATATATGTTACAAATTGCAGAACGTATTTTACGTCGCAATCCAAAACGTGTGACGCTTCTTGGTCCATTAGTCACCTATACAATGACCATTATGCTTGGAACTGGTCATGCAGTTTATTCTATTATGCCGATTATTGGCGATGTCGCATTAAAAAATGGCATCCGTCCTGAGCGTCCAATGGCCGCCTCATCTGTGGCTTCTCAGCTTGCGATCACAGGTAGCCCGATTGCTGCTGCAGTGGTTTACTATCTAGGGCAAATTACAGCATTAGACGGATTTGCTCACGTTACATTGTTAAATATCGTTGGTGTAACGATCCCAGCGACCCTTTCTGGAACCATTGCTCTTTCACTTTATAGTTTACGTCGTGGTAAAGAGTTACAAGACGATCCTGAATATCAACGTCGTTTACAAGATCCAATTTGGAAAGAGCGTATTGCTAACACTACAAGCACCACATTAAATGAACAATTACCGCCAGCGGCACGTAATTCAGTGCTTATTTTCTTACTTGCATTGGTATTCATCGTCGTTGTCGCACTTATGCCAGAGATTAGAACGATCGGTGATGCGAAAAAAGCAATTGGAATGGGAACGATTATTCAGATGGTAATGTTAGCCTTTGGGGGAATTATTTTATTGGCAACCAAAACAGATGTGCAAAAAGTACCAAATGGCGTGGTGTTTAAATCAGGTATGGTGGCAACCTTAGCGATTTTTGGTATCGCTTGGATGAGTGATACTTATTTCAGCTATGCAATGCCATCATTTAAAGCGGGAATTATAGGTATGGTTGAGGAGTATCCTTGGGCATTTGCCTTTGCATTATTTGCGGTTTCAGTGGTGATCAATAGCCAAGCAGCAACAGCTCGTATGCTTTTACCTGTTGGGCTTGCGATTGGCTTACCTGCACCATTATTAGTGGGACTAATGCCAGCAACTTATGGTTATTTCTTTATTCCAAACTATCCTTCTGACATTGCAACAGTAAACTTTGACGTTTCTGGAACAACTAAAATTGGTAAATATTACTTCAACCACAGCTTTATGGTTCCAGGACTAATTGGGGTCGTGGTTGCTTGTTTTGTCGGGGTGAGTTTGAGCCAAATTTTAATCTAATGAAACAAGTTGATTGAAACTTTTAATTAGTAGATAATACCCCACTAATTTTTATTTTAGTGGGGTTTTTTATGAGTGATATCAATGTTCCTCTGATCTTTACCGATGCTGCTGCAAATAAAGTAAAGAGCTTAATTGAGGGGGAAGAGAATCCAAACCTTCGCTTGCGAGTTTATATTACAGGTGGAGGTTGTAGTGGCTTCCAATATGGTTTTACCTTTGATGAATCAGTAAATGATGGCGATTTAACTATTGAAAATCAAGAAGTTGGTTTGGTTGTTGATCCAATGAGTTTACAATATTTAATTGGTGGAACAGTGGACTATATTGAAGGTTTAGAGGGTTCACGTTTTGTGGTCAATAATCCAAACGCAACTTCAACTTGTGGTTGTGGATCATCATTTAGTGTTTGATCATATCAAACAATCGTATGAATTTATGGAATAATTGCTAAATTTTGAACGCTTGATAATTAAAAAGTTAAATATAAGGACTGATTTCTGAATTCAACAGAAATCAGTCTTTTTTTGTTATGTTTAGTTAGAAAAGTATTTTCTTGAAGCGGTGTGATTTTATATGATTTTTACAAATTTTCTTTTTGCCTTAATTTCTTGATTATTGGCAGATTTTATTTTTTCCTTTTCCTTATTGAAGATTGGTATCTTATTTTCCTAAATATTTATCTAAAATTCCTTGTTCAATTTTACATTTTATGGTCAAAATATAACTGGTAATACCAGTAACTAATTGTTTATAAAGAATATTATAATTGCGTCCTTGTTCATTTCAAATAACATACAAAAATGCAAAAAATACATAAACAGACGTTTTTATCATCACTACTATTATTAACACTAAATCAATCTTTTGCGGGGACGGCTATCGTACAAAACTTTAAAGCTCCTTTTGGGGAAGGAGTACCTTCAAAAGATGGAATCAATGTTATTTCACAAGGTAAAGTTGGTTTCGATAATCTCAAAGATGAGGTGACGGGCTTGTTAGATGGTATAGCTACCCAACAAAGAAATAATATAATGCAATTAGCTCAAATTAAGAGAGAGGTTGAATATCTATCTGAACACGGTTCGACTAATACTGGAAGTGGTGTTGCTAATTCTAAGGTAAATCAAAAATTAGTTAATAAAGATTATGAGTACCTTGATGATACTGTTTTTAAAGAGCAGGCCAATAATCCAAACATCGCATTTTATAATCCTAATGGGCATTTTGATAGATATGAGAAACCATCAAATTTAGATTTTGTTTCACAGGTATTAAATGATCAAGATTTTCTTGTTTTTGCGGATGGTCGAGATGTTAAATATATTGGTACAACAGATCCAACGCGTAAAGATGATCTATTTTTAACGAAAGAGGATATCGCTTTTTTAAGAAAGCAATTAGATGGGACTCGTTTTGTTGAGACTATCAATACGAAATTAGCTGAAGCTTTGCAACAATATGGAAAGGTCTCTTATGATAGTGAGGCTGGAAAAGTTACTTTAAGTGAAGATGAAAAAATAACGCTGAGTGATATCACGAAAGTAGAAAATGGAAAAGAAAAAATAGATTATTTACAAGGTATTACATTAGCACAAATTGTTATGGCTAAATATTATATGAGATCGGAAAATAGAGCCAGTGTTTCAAAAGAAATAATGGACAGTTTTCAGATAGCAAAAAAATCTGAGGAAATGGTGAATACTTCTCCTTCAGCTACCAAACCAATACCGCCTAAAGATAACGTTGCTCCTTCAAAAGACGATGTTTCTATGCCTTCAAAAGATTATATTCCGCCATCAAATGGTAGTGTTGTATCTACTAATGATAAATACGATTTGAAACCAATGCCAAAAAGCCGTACTGATCACAATGATTCAGATTTGATGAATAGGGAAGATGTACCGGCGATCAACGGTAATGAGGTAATGAATAAACTGTACTATACCTATTCTCGTTATATACGAAGAAAGAATCAGGATGATCTCAATAAATTGAAAGCAAATTCTAAGGAAAGTGCTGCCTATTTGTCTGCGGATGAGCAATATAGTAAGAAATCACGGGAAATATTTTTAGATAAATATTATAAGGATCAATTTAGAGAGTTTGGCGAGCAAGATTATGATAGTTATATGACCGATGAAGAAAAAATACGTTGGTTTGAAATGATTCAAACAGAATTGTTAGATTCAAAAATTAAAGAAAATAGTGCAAATATTGAGACCAATAAATCTCAAGTAAAAGAAGTTTTATCAGTGAACCAAGAGAATAAATCTAACATTGAAAAGAATGCTATTGGTATTAAAAATAATGCATTAAGTATGACTAAGCATTCGCAGAAAATGGAGAACGTTGAACAGCAAATTAAAAATAATAAATCTGAAATTAGTCGTAATACGTCTAAGATTAAGAATAATGCACTTACTATTGCTAACAATTCACAAGACATTGATAAAGTTAAGCAACAGGTTACAAATAGTAATGCCAGAATCAGTCGTAATACCTCTGATATTAAGAGTAATGCATTAAAAATTGTTAAAAATACACAAGATGTTGATGTAGTTAAACGACAAGTTCAGCATAATAAGTCTGAAATTATAAGTAATACATCTAACATTAAGCATAATATTACTAATATTCAACGTAATATGGTAAATATTGCTCAGAATTCTCAAAGAATTCAAACGATTGAAAAGCAGATTGGGAAATTAGAGAATAAACAACGAGCTAGTGCCGCCTCTTCGGTTGCAACAGCGGGTTTATTACAGGCAAATCAAGCGGGTCAATCAGGTATTACTGCTGCGGTTGGGCAATATCAAAATCAAACGGCGTTAGCGATAGGATATTCAGCTCTTTCTACTGACAGTAAAATAGGCGTTAAAGCTTCTGTAAATACAAATACCGCGAAGGAATTTAGTGGTGCAGTGAGCGTGGGGTATTTTTGGTAAAACTAACGACGGTATACATTTAGTATAGTGGATAAAAAGTGGATTAAAACTAGTGATAAGGTTCTAATCCACTTTCTGATATAAATAAAAATGAATGCTTTTAGTTATAATGAAAATAATGTTGTTATCTTGAGCCTAATACCACAACTGTTTTTCCGTGTGCGGTGATTAAGCCATCATTTTCAAGCATTTTTAAAATTCTGCCTACCGTCTCACGAGAGCAACCGACCATTTGTCCAATTTCTTGGCGTGTAATTTTGATTTGCATACCATCTGGGTGGGTCATTGCATCAGGTTGTTTGGTTAAATTCATTAACGTTTGAGCAATACGTCCAGTTACATCTAAGAAAGCTAAATTACTTGCCTGCATTGAGGTTTGGCGTAAACGACGTGCCATTTGAGCGGAAAGATACATTAAAATATCTGGGTTGATATGGATAAGTTGTTTGAATTTGCTATAAGAAATTTCAGCAATTTCACAAGTGCCACGTGTTTTAACAGAGGCGGTACGGATACATTCTTGCTCTTCAAATAAGCTAATTTCTCCAACAAATTCACCTTCACAAAGATTGGATAAAATCATTTCTTTATGTTCATCATCTTTAACAAAAACAGAAACTGAGCCACTGATAATATAATAAAGTGTTTCCGCTTTTTCACCCGCGTGAATAAGTGTGGTTTTTGATGGGTAGCGGTGAATATGACAATGAGTTAAGAACCAATCTAAGGTTGAAACATCTAGAGATTTTACTGGTGTAGATTGTGGTACAACAAGGGAAATATCCTGCATAAACAAGCCTCTAAGTATAATTAACGTCCAATATTTAATTTATAGAAATAGTTTAACATAGTCTAACATTTTAACCTAAAAAAGATTTACGATCTTTGATATCTAAACTTTGATGTAGCTCAGACCAAACGATGATAGCCTCTTCAGATTGAATGAGTTTTAATAAACGAGATTTCTTTTCTTCCATTGAAAGCTCAATTTCACCATAGTCGGTGCCTTCTCGTAGAATAAAAGATTCTAAAATATTGTCTAATGTTTCTGTTGATAGTGTTTGATATGGAATAATCATTTTTTACTCAAAAATTGGCTTGATCAATAACCATTGTTTTTCAAAGTGTTGAAATTGGTCATAACGAAAATGAGAACGAACTAAACGTTGAAACTGCCCTTCGCAGAACGTGACTAAAAAAGCTGAAAGTAGGCGAATATCTTGCTCAAAGGCTTTTCCTTCTCGTACTTTTCTCATTTGTAGAATATTCGCAAACTGCAATTCTAATCCATCAAAAAATTTTGATACTCGCATTTTTAAAATATCTTCTTCAAACATTAAAGCGTGTCCAGTAAGGATTCGAGTTACCCCCGGATTTTTTCTCGCAAATTCCAAAATGGTGTACAAAATAACTTTAATTCGCGTTAAGGTCGCTTCTTCGCGATGAGTAACGGCTTTAATTTGGCTGATGAGGGCAGATTCAATGTTATCTAATAAAGCTTCAAACATTTTGGTTTTACTTGGATAGTAACGATACAATGCACCCTCTGATACCCCCACCGCTTCAGCAAGACGAACCGTTGTCACGCGTTGCATTCCATCTTCAGAATTTAAAAGGGTAAGTAATACTTCTAGTACCTGCTGTTGACGTTCTTTTACTGATTTTTTCGGCATTTTAATGATAGGTTCAACCATTATTTCCCCCTATTGTTTGCCAGAGTGTCCAAAACCGCCTTCGCCACGCTCTGTTTGATTAAATTCTTCTACAACATTGAAGTTTGCTTGTACCACGGGTACAAAGACTAGTTGAGCAATGCGATCACCCACTTCAACGGTAAAAGGTTTATCACTTCTATTCCACAATGAAACCATCAACGGACCTTGATAATCTGAGTCAATTAAGCCCACTAAATTACCTAACACTATCCCATTTTTATGCCCTAAGCCTGAACGTGGTAAAATAACCGCTGCTAAATTTGGATCCGCGACATAAATTGAAATACCTGTTGGAATAAGCACGGTTTGTCCTGCTTCAACGGTAATGTTTTCATCAAGTAAAGCACGTAAATCAAGACCTGCTGAGCCTTCAGTTGCATAAGCGGGAAGTGGAAATTCTGTCCCAATTCGCTTATCTAAAATTTTTAAGTCTATCTGTTTCATTGCTTTTCCTTATATAACTTGATGATTTCATTCACTAATGTTTGTGCTAATTTTGATTTGTCCGCAAGCGGTAATATTTTATCAGATTTTTGCGAAAATAAATGTAAGCAATTTTGATCGCTATTAAAAACTTGCCCATTTGATACATCATTGGCACAAATTAAATCTAAATTTTTACGTTGTAGTTTACTTTTTGCATATTTTTGTAAATCTTGAGTTTCTGCTGCAAAGCCGACCACAAAAGGTCTATTTTGTGCAAGATGAGCGACGTTTGAGATAATATCAGGGTTTTTCACCAAGGTTAGCGTCATTTCATCACTATCATCGGTTTTCTTGATTTTTTGTGTTGCCACTTCTTTAACGCGATAATCTGCTACGGCAGCACAACCAATAAAAATATCACTTTGCTGGGCTAATTCAAGGGCTTTTTGTTCCATTGCAATCGCTGAAAGGGTATCAAAGCGTTTTACATTTTGTGGTGTATCTAATTTCACAGCCCCTGCAATTAAATTGACCTTCGCCCCACGTTCCGCAAAGGCTTTTGCGATGGCGAAGCCCATTTTTCCTGAGCTGTGATTACTAATGTAACGCACGGGATCTATCGCTTCTTGGGTTGGACCTGCGGTAATGGTGACGGTAATATTTTGTAAATCTTGGGCGGTTTTGACATAATCCGTCAAAAATTCAAAAATAGTTTCAGGCTCTGCCATTCGCCCTACGCCAGTATCCCCACAGGCTTGCTCACCACTTTCTGGTTCAATACAAAGTACGCCTTGTTCATTTACTAAATTTTGCAAATTTTGTTGCGTAATTGACCGCTTATACATTTGCTGATTCATCGCAGGTGCAATAAAAATCGGTGCGGAGGTGGCGAGGCAAAGAGTGGAGAGTAAATCATTGCCCATTCCCACGCGTAAACGTGCGATAAAATCTGCCGTTGCGGGGGCAATGACAACCATATCTGCCCATTTAGCTAACTCAATATGTCCCATTGCAAGTTCAGCTTGGGGATCTAATAAGGAGGTCGCTACCGCATTGCCTGAAATCGCTTGTAAAGTCAGTGGCGTAACAAAGGCTTCAGCAGCGGGTGTCATCACAACTCGCACTTCCGCATTCGCTTTTTTGAGAAGGCGAATTAACAAAATCGTTTTATAGGCAGCAATGCCGCCTGTAATTCCGACAACAATTTTTTTTGCATTTAACATTTTTGGCTCGTTTTTATCGCGATATTGAGATTGCGTAATTACTAAAATATATTGTTGAAATGTAGGGGCGGATTAAATGAAGTGCCTATCCGCCCGTTCTCTATATGATTATTCGCGGGCGGATATGCGTTCGCGTTGCTCTCTTAATCCGCCCCTACATTCAAAATAATTAAATCAATTGACTATAAAACATGACTATTTTACGTAAATAAGTGATTGCTCACAACTTGTTTTATATTGAAAAAGATTAGTCTCTAAAATTCTCAAATTGGAATGGTTGCCCGAGTTCAGCCCCTTTCACAAGTTGAATCACTTGTTGTAAATCATCACGTGATTTTCCTGTCACACGCACTTGCTCGCCTTGAACCTGTGTTTGTACTTTTAATTTAGAATCTTTGATAAGCTTGGTGATTTTCTTCGCCATATCTTTTTCAATCCCTTGTTTTAAAGTCACTTCCTTGCTATACATTTTGCCGTTATGTTCATAATCATCAGGGATTTCTAATGATGATGGCTCAATGCTACGTTTAATCATTGCATTGCGTAAAATATCTAATAATTGCTCCACTTGGAAGTCAGATTCGGTCGTCACTTTAATGCTTTCTTTGCCTTCATTTAGCTCAATGGTGGCGGTAACATTGCGAAAATCCCAACGGTTGCTTAATTCACGGTTTGCATTTTCTACTGCATTACGCACTTCGTGCATAGTGATTTCAGATACAATATCAAAAGATGGCATATTATTTTCCTCTTGTTTATAAATTTATAGTTAATTATGGTTGTTCTTCATTCACATTAAAATCCTGATTCATTTCAAAAGCAGGTTTTTGTGCTTGTGAGTGACTAATTACTTTTGCTGGCACGCCTGCCACAGTCGTATTTTCAGGGACAGCTCGCAATACCACAGAATTCGCCCCAATTTTAGCATATTTTCCAATCTCAATATTACCTAAAATTTTAGCTCCTGCCCCAATCATTACACCTTCTCGTACTTTTGGATGACGGTCGCCAGTCTCTTTTCCTGTTCCCCCTAGTGTGACCCCTTGCAAAATAGAGACATCGTTTTCAATCACTGAGGTTTCCCCAACCACAATGCCTGTTGCGTGATCCAGCATTATGCCACTGCCAATGTTTGCGGCTGGGTGGATATCAACATCAAAGGCGACAGAAATTTCATTTTGTAAATAAATCGCTAAGGCGTGGCGACCTTGTTGCCATAAATAATGGGTTACACGATAGCTTTGTAAGGCGTGAAAACCTTTCAAATAGAGTAGCGGTGTGCTTAATAATTCAACGGCAGGATCTCGTGTTTTGACGGCTAAAAGATCCTGTGCCGCACTTTCAATAATGTGAGGATCGGCTTGGTAAGCTTCTTCAATAATTTCTTTTAGTGCAATTGCAGGCATAATTGGATTAGCCAATTTATTTGCCAAAATATAACTTAATGCATCACCTAAATTCGTGTGTTTTAAGATTGTGGAATGAAAAAAACTCGCTAACATTGGTTCTTGTTCGGCAAGGGATTTCACTTCTTGGTGAATCTCATTCCATAATTGTTCAAGCTGTTTCATTATTTAATCCTTCTTATTCAACTTTTCGTTCACGACCTAATAATGATGCAACCCCTTTTCGGATATGGGCTTTGGTATCTTGTCCACAAAATAGCATTTTATAAAGTTGTTCCACAATTGGCATTTCAACCTTGTATTTTTGGGCTAATAAGTAGGCCTCACGGGTATTGTAATACCCTTCCACCACTTGTCCAATTTCTTGCATTGCTTCATCAACATTTTTGCCTTGCCCAATCATCAATCCAAAACGACGATTACGAGATTGATTGTCGGTACAGGTCAGCATTAAATCGCCAAGCCCCGCCATTCCCATCAGGCTTGTCGGATTACCACCAAGTGCCGTACATAATTGACTAATTTCCGCAATGCCACGTGTAATCAATGCCGTTCTGGCATTTGCCCCGAAGCCTAAACCGTCAGAAAGCCCGGCCCCGATCGCAATCACATTTTTAATCGCACCGCCTAGCTGAACGGCGATCATATCTTCATTCAAATACACACGGAATGCCTTTGAGCAGTGAATACGTTGTTGCATTTCTTCGGCAAATTTTAAATCTGTTGAAGCGAGAGAAATTGCTGTAGGTAAGCCTGTCGCTAACTCTTTTGCAAAAGTTGGACCAGAAAGCACCGCTTGTGGGTGTTCTACTCCTAAAATTTCTTTTACAACACAATGTAATAAGCGTCCTGTGTGGTGTTCCAATCCTTTGGTTGCCCACATAATGCGATGATCATCTCGAATAAAAGGTTTTATTTGCTGTAACACATCATCAAAAACGTGGCTTGGCACGACAATCAAAATATCTTTTACTGCACCTAATACTTTTTCTAAATCACTCTCTAAAATCAAGCTATCAGGAAAAGTAACATCAGGTAAAAACTCTTGATTCTTACGCTCTTGTTGCATTTTTTGTATTTTATGCGGCGAATGCCCCCACAAATAAGCCGTTTCTCCTTGCTGAGAAAGTGCAATCGCTAATGATGTGCCATACGATCCTGCCCCCAATACTGCAATTGGTGCAGAATAAAGTGATTTTTTCATTTTAATGTCCTATTTAACCCATTTATCTTCATCTTGTTTACGCTCAAAATCAGCGTCAAAAGTTTCTGTTCGTGAAAAGCCTTGTGAATATTGCGTATTAAATTTCATTCGTGTTGAAAAATAGTTTAACAGATAAGTAGTAATAATGGTTTTTGTAAAAGGCAAAAGTAATAAAATCGCTAAAATATCACTCAAAAATCCCGGAATAACCAATAAAATTCCCGCAACGGCATATTGAACCGAAGAAATGACGGCATCTTGGGGAATTTTACCTTGTGCTAATTGTTGGCGAATAGAAAAGAGTGTAGCAAGCCCACGCAAGCGGATCAGCCATAAACCTGCGGCTGAAATAAAAATCATCAATAGAATTAAAAATAATACACTCGTATTTGAACCAATCGCCACTAATAATGAGATTTCGCAATAGATATATAAAAAGAAGAAAAGAAAGAAACGCATTGCAAACATAATTGATCCTTATTTGATAAATAATCTAATTACATAGATAGTGGCATAAAATCTCTTTTCAAGGGGAACTATTTTTATAAAATATTTAATGCGACCGAACGGAAATACCTATTTGTGAAATTTGTCACAAAATTAGTATCCAAATTTACATTATTTGCTGTTATTATATACGCATATTTTATACATAGTTTTATCTTTACACTCACAGGAGAATTTAAGAATGAGTCAATTAGACAATTTAAGAGAGATGACCGTTGTTGTTGCGGATACTGGCGATATTGAAGCAATTAAAATGTATCAACCAGAAGATGCAACCACTAATCCATCGTTAATTTTAAGTGCATCAGCATTACCACAATATGCACCACTTATTGATGACGCAGTGGCTTACGCAAAAGCACAAAGCGATGATAAAGCACAACAACTGATTGATGCAGAAGATAAATTAGCGGTAAATATCGGTTTAGAAATCTTAAAAGTAGTAAAAGGTCGTATTTCAACTGAAGTTGATGCACGTCTTTCTTACAACACTCAAGCAACTATCGAAAAAGCACGCAAACTTATCCGTTTATACAATGAAGCAGGTATCAGCAATGACCGTATTTTGATCAAAGTTGCCTCAACTTGGCAAGGTATCAAAGCAGCAGAAGTGTTAGAAAAAGAAGGTATTAACTGTAACTTAACGTTATTATTCTCACAAGCTCAAGCACGTGCGTGTGCAGAAGCAGGTGCATACTTAATTTCACCTTTCGTTGGACGTATCTTAGACTGGTACAAAGCAAATTCAGACAAGAAAGAATATGCACCAGCAGAAGATCCAGGTGTAATTTCGGTTACTTCAATTTACAACTATTACAAAGAACACGGCTATAACACTGTTGTTATGGGTGCAAGTTTCCGTAATATCGGCGAAATCACTGAATTAGCAGGTTGTGATCGTTTAACTATCGCACCAGGATTATTAAAAGAATTAAGTGAAGCAAACGCGGAGTTACCACGTAAATTAGAATACAAAGGCGAAATCAAAGCACGTCCAGCACCAATGACAGAAGCGGAATTCTACTGGGAACACAACCAAGATCCAATGGCTGTTGAAAAACTTGCAGAAGGCATCCGTAAATTTGCGGTAGATACTGAAAAATTAGAAGCGATGTTAATTGAGAAATTATAATTACTAGCTTTTCATATTTAAAAAATCCCCTAATTACTTTATTTTTAGGGGATTTTATCATTTATTACTATCTATTATGCTTTTTTCAAAAACTCTGATTTAAGCATAATTTTGCCACAATCCACATCGTGATCACCGTCAACTAAGCGAATGCCTTTGTATTTTGTGCCTTTTTTCAATACTTGTGATGAACCTTTCAATTTTAAATCTTTGATTAAAATCACATCGTCGCCATCGGCTAATAAATTACCATTACTATCTTTAACAATTAACTGGTCTTCATCTTCTTGTTCAACTTCTTCGCCTGTCCATTCATAAGCACATTCTGGGCAAACGAATTGAATTGAATCGTGGTATGTGTGTTCACAGCTACATTTTGGGCAAATTGGAAATTCCATAAATAATCCTTAAAACTTATATTAAATAAAAATAAAGGCGATATTGTACTGGGTTTTGGGTTATTTGTCTTGTCGGATTCGCCAATAAGTGGCAAAGCGAGGTTTCCCTTTTGAAGTAAAACCACGATATTTATAAGTGATAAGAGTTCCAATTTGAGGTGGGTTTTCTCGCTCTTTATCTGAAAATCCTGAGCCAATTTTAAATGTACCATACTCATTTTGGCAACTGAGCGATCCCATTTTATCTTTGTATTTTCCTTTACCTATGTGATGGGATATAACGGTACATTCATCATCATAAACTGCTTTAAATTTTAAAATTTGGGCAGACCGTCCTTTTATATAAGGAGATTTTGGATTACGAATGACAACACCTTCGCCTTTGAGGCTTTGAATTTCTTGAAAGAAGGAAGTTAAATGTGCTTTGTTTTTAATCGGAATTTGCTTGATGATTTTAATGTAAGGCGTTGGATGCTCGTTTAAATAATTTTCTAATTTTTGTAACCGACTAAATAAATCGCCTTTAGCATTTGGCACATCAAACACATACAATTTTAGTTTCTGCCATTTCTCAGAATTTGAACCTCGAATAATCGAAGAAATTTGACTAAATTGATCACGCCCACTAAATAATTCGCCATCAATTTCAAAAGGGGGAAAATTTTTGGTGAAATAATTGGGGGCAGAGAGCGGATAAGCTTGACGGCTTAATAACGTTTTGCCATTCCAAAATCCTCTGATTCCATCCAATTTTTCCGACATTACCCAGTATGTAATATTTTGATTTTTATAATGTTCAAGTAACATTAAATTTAATGGCTGGGCGAATAAGTTAGGGATAAATAAACAAAGTAATAGAAATCGTTTCATCGGTCTTTTTTAAGTGAATAATAGATACTATTACTATAAAAAAATTGCGTGATAAAATCAGGTATCAAAACGTTTTTTACGATCGCGATCGCAAAAATGATAAGCGGTCATTTTTTTATGAAAATTTGCAAAATAGGGTAACAAGCTATTTTTAGTTATCTTAAATTATATTTGGAATAAATGTCATTTCTCGCTTGACACTGTGTTTATAACCAGTAAAATAACTGTATAAAAACACAGTTTGTTTTGGAGATTAAAATGGCTCGATTAAGAAAGTTAAATAGAGAATTACCTTATCAACCAATGCCTCTATTTCGTGATACTCATGCAGAGCGTTCAATTAAATTGGATTTGAATTCATTGTGTATTAAACGCCCTACGGATACTTTTTTTATACAGGTTAAAAATCCCCATTTATTGGCGTGGGGAATAGAATTAGATGACTTGCTAATTGTGGAAAAACGGAGTGTGTTTAAGATCAACGATATGATTGTGATTGAAAAAAATAATGAATATAAGTTTTACCAATTTTTTAATGCCACAAATCAAGAAAAAATACTTTTTTCATTAGATAGCGCTGAGCCAAACTTAAGAATTCAGCATTGGAATGACATCAATGTCGCAGGCGTTATTACGAATATTGTGCATCAGGTACGTAGCCAAATGCCACGCACCCCACAATATATGGTTTAATAATGGGTAAAAATCCCTAAAAATTTGACCGCTATCGTTGTAAAGAGCGTAGGAAACGGATTTCTTCTGCCCAAATATCAGGATTGATTGTTTCTAAAATCAGCGGAATTTCATTAAAGCGATCATCATTCATAATGAATTTGAAAATATCCGTACCAATTGTGCCTTCTTGTAAAGTATGATGGCGATCGACTCGGCTACCAAGCGACGTTTTAGAGCCATTTAAGTGCATTCCGCGTAGATATTGAAAACCAACGGTATTTTCAAACTCCGTGAAGACTTGTTCGCAGCCTTCAAGGGTTGAAATATCATAGCCTGCAGAAAAAGTATGGCAAGTATCTAAACAAACACCAACACGGCTTTTATCTTCTACTTGTTCAATAATCTGTGCTAGATGATCAAAATGCCAACCTAAATTTGTACCTTGCCCAGCGGTGTTTTCTATTACGGCAACCACATTCGGTACACTTTCAATTGCAATATTTAGCGATTCAGCAATACGACTTAAACAAGCTTTTTCATCTATTTTATTCAGGTGACTACCGGGATGGAAATTTAATAATTTAATTCCAAGTTGCTCACAACGTTGCATTTCATCAATAAAGGCTTCACGTGATTTTTGTAAGTTTTCTGTATCTGGATTACCTAAATTGATAAGGTAACTATCGTGTGGCAAAATTTGATCAGCACTAAAATTATGTACTTTACAAAAACGCTTAAATTTTTCAATGCTATCTTTTTTTAAGGGGGCGGCTTTCCATTGACGTTGATTTTTGGTAAATAATGCGAAAGCATTCGCCCCAATTTCAACCGCTCGTAATACTGCATTTTCTACCCCACCAGCAGCACTCACGTGAGCACCAATATATTTCATTTTTTATCCCTAATTCTTGTGTATAATATCTTTTTTAAATTTTGATTAGGTTATTTTACATTATGACAGACCAAACCTCTATTAATGATTTTTCTTTACTATGTCGCCTCTTCGGTAATCTTTTTTACAGAACTCCGACAGATCCTATTCTTGAAGGTACTTTTGAATGGCTTAAACAAGGTAATTTACGTGCAAATTGGGCATTAAATCTTGATGCACAAGGTGAAAATGCGTTAAATACTCTTGAAAAATTAGCCTCTCCAGCAGAATTAGCGGTCAGTTTTAATTCACTTTTTGCAGAAAATGGTAATGTTGATACTCAACTTTCTAGTTATGGCATTGATGTGCAAGAGTTCATCACTTTCCGCGAACAACGAGGGATGCCTGAGTTAACAAATGCTGATCACGTGGCATTATTACTTTTGACTGCCTCTTGGATTGAAGATAATCTTGATTCAACAGAAGCCCAAAAGGATTTATTCCAACGCTTTTTATTACCTTGTGCGAGCAAGTTTTTAGGCAAAGTTGAAGCCTTTGATACGTCATTCTACAAAGCCTTAGCCCAACTTACTCGTGATGCTTTAAGTGCAATGGCGGATGAATTGGAAGAGAGTAATTGATAAATCATGGATATGTGTTTGTTAATCTCAAAAATTGAACATAACTTTTGAGATTAACAAAGTAAGATTTACTAACTTCATAAACAAGATTTTTTTATTTCTTCTTTAATTTTATTCAATATGGGATATACCACTTTAACTAACAGCTTAATTTACCATTATAATACAGATGATAGTGATATAGAAAACACCATTTTGATCGAATAAATTAAATCTACTTTGATGAGTAAATTGGCGGTTTGTAAAGTAAGGATAGAATTCAAGAGCATCGTAGGGGTTCTATTCTTTGTCAATTTTGGATGCAATGGGAGTGCTATTATCCCTTATATATTAGTTTTTACTAAACTTTAATTAACTATATTTATTGTTAAATCAATCAGTTATACTGAAGTTTATTAAAAAATAAGTCATAAAGTTCAGTCATTAGCGTTAATATAAAGGGAATTTAAGCACTTGGATGACTTAAAACTGGCAATGAAAAAGTATCTTAAGTATTATAATGTAATAATTAAGATTGACCTGAAAAGACAAGCCTATGTTAAACACAGAAGTCACATTTTAAGTTTAGTGATTGTCTTATATTATCTGATTTTATTTTTACACAAATAATTTTTGCAAATTTAAGATAAAATACAACCGCTTATTTACATTCAAAAATAACAAAAACGAGAACTTAATGAAAAAACTAAACATTATTTTTGCTGGCACACCTGATTTTGCCGCAAAACATTTACAACATTTAATCCATTCTGAACATAATATCGTGGCGGTTTATACTCAGCCAGACAAACCAGCTGGACGTGGTAAAAAACTTCAAGCAAGCCCTGTAAAACAGCTAGCACTTGAACATAATTTACCGGTTTATCAACCAAAAAGTTTACGCAATGAAGAGGCACAAGCTGAATTACAAGCCTTAAATGCGGATGTAATGGTTGTGGTCGCTTATGGTTTAATTTTGCCAGAGGAGGTGTTAAATGCCCCTCGTTTAGGCTGTTTAAATGTGCACGGTTCACTATTGCCACGCTGGCGTGGTGCTGCGCCAATTCAACGTTCAATCTGGGCGGGCGATAAAGAAACGGGTGTGACCATTATGCAGATGGATAAAGGGTTAGACACTGGCGATATGCTTTATAAAGTGACCTGTGAAATTGCACAAGATGAAACCTCCGCAGGTCTTTATGAAAAATTGGCTGAACTTGCTCCACCTGCCTTGTTGGAAGTCTTGAATAATTTAGAAAATGGTAAATATCCGCCACAGAAACAGCAAGATGATCTTGCAAATTATGCGGAAAAATTAACAAAAGAAGAGGCGAAACTTGATTGCAATTTGTCTGCTGAACAGCTAGAGCGTAATATTCGTGCTTTTAATCCTTTCCCAATTGCGTATTTAATTTTAGATATCAATGGCAAAGAAGAGCGTGTGAAAATCTATCAAGCCAATGTATTGGCACACCAAGATAAGCCTGCGGGTACGATTTTAAGTGTGGATAAAAGCGGTATCCAAATTGTCACGCAACAAGGTGTGTTGAACATTACCCAGCTTCAACCACAAGGTAAAAAACCAATGATGATCCAAGATTTCTTAAATGGACGAGCAGATTGGTTTAAGGTTGGGGATACGATCTAATCTTTTTATTAAAAAAGCGATTATTTAATCTGTGATTTTAAATAATCGCTTCATCAATTATTTAGAAATGAGAGACCACGACATATTTTCTTCTCAGTATACCAAGAACAAGGGATAATCCGATAATGAGTAGAAAAATTAAAAAACCAAAATAGAGGATGGGGAATGAAAGCAATAAGTGTTGCAGTTGGAATACCGATTCCCCATAGCCAATTCGTTTTTTTCACAGAAAACACACAAACAGCAATAAAAAAGACAAGGGATAGCACCATCAGGGCAATTGCATTATCATTCCACTCTTCTTGTGTAAGTCAATAACTTCCAGCAAACATTAAAAGAATAGAGAGATAAGATGATGATAAATCGCTTATTGATAATGTTATAACTGAAATTATAAGGAATATTACTATTCCAATCGCAAATGCAATACTCAACACAATATACAATACATTTATTTCCTCCTTTCAAAAATCAAAATTAACGGAGTAATTTTAGTGTAAAAAAATAACGGTCGCTCAATATTATTTAATCGAAAACAATTAAGATCTAACTGTTATAACTAATTTTAAAGGAGGAGTGTTAGCGGTTAGTTTTTAGATTAAATTTACAATAATTTAAGTATTAGGAAATATAAAAATCCCCCTGAAATAGGGGGATTATCATTTCTAACGGAAAGCTGAAGATAATGGAACGTCGGCATCAGGCTCTTTGGTAATGCGGTTGCGTAAATCACGACGGATAATTTCGATTGACCAGAACCAAATTAAATGCCCAACAATTTCTGAAATATGTTCATAAGCAGGTAATTCCAATAGTGGTGGTGTAAGCCCCATCAATGGGAATGTAATCATATGTACAAATAATTGTGCTAATGCACCCGCAAGTAAACCTTGCCATAATTTGAAGATTGGGAAACGCTCAACCACAATACAGTAACCTACGGCAAACACGATAGAGAAGATGATGTGTGTTACACCAACAGAATTAAAAGCGTGTCCTGCAAAGGTATAAACCGCAGAATTTGGGTCAGCAATGCCTAAATAATCGCGTAAGAAAATATATGGAGGGTTTAAGAAATTGCGAGAGCAGTCAATTTGATCCGCCGCTCTGATTAAGGTTTCAGGCGAACACGCGGCATTGAACATATCCGCAGGGCTTCTTGGTGGTAGTGGATGCTCAGCTCCCCATTTTACGAATGAAGAAACGATACCTGCAATAAGACCAATAAAAGCAGCCAAACCATAGCGACGACGTGCTGGTGGCGTTTGTTTTAGTAAATTCATAAGTTTTTCCTTATTTATAATAATTGAGTCTCAGATTATAAAAGTCACTAAATGAAAGTCAATCGCATTTAGGTTAATGAAATGTAAAAGTTTGCGTGTTTTGTATGTGGTCATAATTTGATATAAATTTGCAAAAAATAATTAAAATCTAACCGCTATAATTCAGCCTCAAAAAATGGTAAAGTTAGCGGTTAATATTTAGAAGAAATTTACAAAAAATTTAGATCGAGTTTCAATGAAAAAACTATCATCTCGTGCTGTGGCGGCACAACTTATTTTACAAGTATTGGACAAGGGGCAATCCCTTTCGGCGTTAATGGTGGAGGTTCAGCCTAAATTAGCGGAAAAAGACGTGCCTTTTGTACAGGAAATTACCTTTGGGGTGTGTCGTGTGTTGCCTCGTTTAGAGTGGATTATCCGCCTGTTGGTGGCAAAACCCTTGAAAGGTAAAACACGCTTGGTGCATTGCTTGTTATTGGTTGGTTTATATCAAATCCTATATATGCGAGTACCTACTCATGCAGCGGTAGGTGAAGTGGTTAAGGCAAGCCAAGAGTTAAAATTACAGAGTTTTAAAGGGCTTATCAATGGTGTGTTACGTCAGTTTTTGCGTGAGCAAGAAAGTATTTTGGCGAAGGTTGATAAAAACTGGCAGACTAACCACCCTGAGTGGTTTGTCAATAAATTGAAAAAAGCCTATCCGAACTGGCGAGAAATTATTGACGCAAATAATGAGCGTCCGCCGATGTGGTTGCGAGTAAACGCTCAGCATTCTACAAGGGACGACTATGCGGTCAGATTAGGGGATAATTTTGCAAAAAGTTCGCAAGATACCACCGCTTGTTGCGTGCCTGATTGTGCGATTATGCTTAATAACCCTGTGGCGGTGTCAAGTTTACCTGATTTTGAAAACGGCTTTGTGACGGTGCAAGACGGACATGCTCAATGGTCAGCAAAATTGCTTGAACCACAAAATGAGGAGCTGATTTTAGACGCTTGTGCCGCACCGGGTGGCAAAACGACCCATATTTTAGAGCAAGCGCCACAAGCCAAAGTGATAGCCTTAGATATTGAAAAAAATCGTTTGAAACGTGTGAGCGAGAACTTACAACGTTTAAACCAAACAGCTGAAATAATTTGTGGCGATGCAAGTCAGCCTGATTTATGGTTAGAAAAAGGCGTGATGTTTGACCGTATTTTATTAGATGTGCCTTGTTCTGCAACGGGGATTATTCGTCGTCACCCTGATATTAAATGGCTACGCAAAGAGAGTGATATTGCGGAGTTAGTGAAATTACAGGCGAAAATTCTCAATGCGATGTGGCAACGTTTAAAGCCAAATGGCACGCTACTTTATGCAACCTGTTCAATTTTACCTGATGAAAATAGTGAACAAATTCAATCGTTTGTAGAAAATACTGAGAATGCTAAACTGGTTGAAATGGATTTTAATGGCGAAAAAGTAACGATGAAACAATTTTTTCCGAACGCACAAGGTGGCGATGGTTTCTTTTATGCGAAGTTAGTAAAAACCGATAGTGAATAAAAATAGATAATCGAGAAAAGAGCGACTATGAAAATTATAATTTTAGGTGCCGGGCAAGTGGGTTCAAGCCTTGCGGAAAATCTTGTAAGAGATAATGAAATTACTATTATTGACGATGATGAAACGATGTTAGCTGGCTTGCAGGCTAAACACGATTTACAGGTTATTCAAGGCAACGGTGCGTCGCCTCGTATTTTACGTGAGGCGGGGGCGAGTGACGCCGATTTATTGGTGGCGGTAACTAATAGCGATGATACCAATATGATTGCGTGTCAGATTGCTTATACGCTGTTTAAAATTCCGACTAAGCTGGCACGGATTCGTAACCCTGATTATGTGCGTGAACGTGATATTTTGTTTAATAACAAAGTGTTACCGATTGACCATATTATCGCACCTGAATTATTGATTACCGAGCAAATTTTCCAACTGATTGATTATTCTGGGGCATTACAAATCGCCCATTTTGCGGATAATAAAGTGTCGTTAGTCAGCATTAAGGCTTATTACGGTGGTCCTTTGGTTGGCTATCCAATTTCTGCACTGAAAGAGCATTTACCTCATATTGACGCTCGCATTGTGTGTATTATCCGCCAAGGTCGCACCATTGTGCCACAGGCAACGACTATTATTGAGGCGGACGATGATGTCTTTTTTATGTGTGAAAAAATTCATATTAAAGCCATTATGAGCGAGTTGCAACGCCTTGAAAAAGCACCGAAACGCATTATGATTGTGGGTGGTGGCGATATTGCGACTAAGCTTGCAAATTCATTGGAAAATCAATGCCGAGTGAAGTTGATTGAAGAAGATCCTGAAAAAGCCGAATTGCTCGCAGAAAAATTATCCAAAACCCTTGTGCTAAATGGTAAAGCGTCGGATCGTGAGTTGTTATTTGAAGAACATATTGAAAATATTGATCTTTTCTTGGCTCTAACGGAAGACGATGAAACCAATATTATGTCGGCATTGTTGGCAAAACGAATGGGAGCGAAGAAAACCCTTGTGTTAGTGCAACGTAATGTATATTTAGATTTAATTCAAGGTGGGGCGATTGATTTGGTGATTTCACCACAACAAACCACGATTTCAACCTTGCTCACTCACGTACGTCGTGGCGATATTGTGAAAGTGGCTTCCTTAAATCAAGGTATGGTGGAAGGCTTAGAAATTATAGCCCACGGCGATGAAGAAACCTCAAAAGTTGTAGGAAGAGAAGTGCAAGAATTAAAATTACCATCAGGCGTCATTGTCGGTGCTATCGTGCGTAATGACAAGGTGCTGATTGCACATAAATCAATAAAAATTGAAGCTGAAGATCATTTGATTTTATTCTTAAATGATCAGCGTCAAGTGGAAGAAATTGAAAAACTGTTCCAACTTAGTGCGACTTTCTTATAAAAATAGGTAAAAACTCGATGAAATCTGACCGCTTGGAAATCGTCTTTGCTCGTAATGATGGCTATTTATGGGGTAAAAATGTGCCAGCGGTTGATTTAACCCTTCATTCTCGTCAAATCCAGAAATGGAAAAGTCGCCAGACAGCCCGTTTTCTTTTAACACAACTCTTTGAAAAATATCAATTAGATCTCAACTTACTTAATAATATTCAAAAAACGGCAACGGGTCGTCCTTTTGTTGCAGATGAGCGAATAGACTTTAATATTAGCCATTCAGGGGATTGGGTCGCGGTTATTTTCAGTTATTCAGAAGGCAAAAAAGCGGTGGGGATTGATATTGAGCACCCTCAAAAAACACGTCGCTATAAAGCCTTATTAGATTATTATGCGAGCGAGACAGAAAAAACGTATTTATTAAAAGATCCTGCTAAGTTAGTTGAGCATTTTTATCTTAGCTGGTGTTTACGAGAAGCGATTTTGAAATCGCAAGGCGTGGGTATGGTGAAGTTGCGAGAAGTTTGCCATTCACCGATTCAGAAAGCCATCGCGTGTGAATATTGCCCCACAGGAACATTACATTTTTTTAGCCAATTTCCTTTTTATTTGTGTTATTTTTTTGAAGGTTCAGCCGTGCCAGAAATCTCACAATATCATCAAGGAAATTTGCAAAAAATAGAAAAAATATTACCGCTTGTTTATCAAGTCAATTAGGAGACATTATGAGTAAAATTTTACAATTTGGTCAAAAAGATATTGAAATCTTACGTGAAGAAACGGTTTATAAAGGGCATTTTGAACTCAAAAAAGTGTTCTTTCGTCATAAACTTTATGCGGGTGGAATGAGTGGCGAAGTCTGCCGTGAATTATTGATGAAAGGGGCGGCTTCGGCGTTAATTGCTTATGATCCTGTAAAAGATAATGTGGTGTTAATTGAACAGGTAAGAATTGGTGCCTATGAGCCTGAAAGTAACAAATCTCCGTGGTTATTAGAATTGATTGCTGGAATGATTGATACCGATGAAAATCCCGAAGACGTGGCCATTCGTGAAAGTAAGGAAGAAGCGGGTTTAGAGATTGATAATATTCAACACGCCTTAACGGTTTGGGATAGCCCAGGCGGTATGGCAGAGAAATTACATATTTTTCTAGGTTTAGTGGATACCACGAATGTTGGGGGAATTTACGGATTAGAAGAAGAAAATGAAGATATTTTAGTGCATATTGTTTCACGTGAAACGGCGTATCAATGGGTGGAAGAAGGCAAGATTGATAATGTGATTGCCGTGCTTGGATTGCAGTGGTTGCAACTAAATTATACAAAATTTAAGAAATAAATAGAGTTAGTTCACAAAATTTAATATTTTTTGCTGATTTTTTTTATGAAATAGGTAAAGTAGTAGTACTTTATTTTTTAATGAAATCAGTAATGGATTATTTTTATCAACCCTTTGCAAAAAATGAGTCTATCCGTATTTTACAGATTACGGATACTCATCTGTTTGCAAAAAAAAATGAACAGTTGTTAGGTGTGAATACAACTAATAGCTTTCAGGCTGTGCTGGATGCGATTTTAGATCGTCAGTTTCGGTTTGATCTTGTATTAGCTACAGGAGATTTGGTACAAGATCACAATGAGCAAGGTTATCATTATTTTGCTGAAATGGTTAAGCCATTAGAAAAACCGTTGTTTTGGTTGCAAGGTAATCACGATCAACTTCAAATGGAAAAACCGTTACAACAATATTCACAAATTAAATCACAAAAACATATTTTAGTTGGAGACAAATGGCAGATTCTTATGCTAGATAGCCAAGTTTTTGGTGTGCCACACGGCAAATTAAGCTCATATCAATTAGATTGGTTAAAAGTAAAATTAGCAGAGAATAGTGAACGTTATACTTTAATTGCATTGCACCATAATATTTTGCCGACACATTCTGCGTGGTTGGATCAACATAGCTTACGCAACGTGCACGATTTAGCGAAAATTGTGAAACCTTATAATAAGATCAAAGCTATTATTCATGGGCATATTCATCAGGAAATGGATAAGCTTTGGAAAGGTATTCGTATTTTATCAACCCCTTCAACGTGCATTCAGTTTAAGCCGCATAGTAATAATTTTGCATTAGACCTTATTCCACAGGGCTGGAGAGAGCTTGTGCTACACCCGGATGGCTCTATTGATTCAGAAGTTAAGCGTTTAGCAACGAATGAGTTTTTACCTGATTTTAGTGCGGAAGGGTATTAGATTATATCTGAGATATAAAAAAGGCTTGGGAAATCCCAAGCCTTTTGTTTTCTGCATTATTAAGCAAAAATTATTTTTTACCCAAACGCTCTTTGATACGTGCAGAACGACCACTACGCTCACGTAAGTAGTAGATTTTCGCTTGACGTACGTCACCTTTACGTTTAACAGCAATGCTGTCAATTACAGGTGAGTGAGTTTGGAATACACGTTCAACACCTACGCCATTTGAGATTTTGCGTAGTGTGAATGCAGAATGCAAGCCACGGTTACGAATTGCAATAACCACGCCTTCGAACGCTTGCAGACGGCTTTTACTACCTTCTTTAACCCATACCTTAACTTCTAAAGTGTCACCAGGACGGAAGCTTGGTAAGTCTTTCTTTAACTGTTCTTCTTCAATTTGTTTAATGATGTTACTCATAATAATAAACCTTATATAATTCTAGAAATAACTGAATCTATGTATAACGCTGTTTAATTTTCTTTAACAACGTCGCTTGTTCGTCAGTCAGAGCTAGATCGTCTAATAGCTCAGGGCGTCTTAACCACGTTCGTTCAAGGGATTGTTCTAATCGCCATTTACGAATATTCTCGTGATGTCCAGACATCAACACATCGGGTACGGGTTCACCATCTAGCACTTCAGGGCGAGTATAATGAGGACAATCCAGTAATCCTGTCGCAAAAGAATCTTCTTCTGCAGAGGCTTGTTTGCCCAATACACCCGGAACAAATCTTGCAACGGCATCAATTAATGTCATTGCAGGCAGTTCACCCCCTGTTAAAACGTAGTCACCAATCGACCATTCCTCATCAACTTCTGCTTGAATTAAGCGTTCATCAATGCCTTCATAGCGACCACACACCAAAATCATTTTTTGATTTGTGGCTAAGGTTTTCACACCTTGCTGATCGAGTTTACGTCCTTGCGGTGAAAGGTAAATGACCTTTACTTCCGCGTTTTCATCTTCTTTTAATGCGGCTTGTTTCGCTGCGTGAATTGCATCTCGCAACGGTTGCACCATCATTAACATACCCGGTCCACCGCCATAAGGGCGATCATCAACGGTATTATGCTTATCAAAGGTAAAATCACGAGGATTCCAACATTGAATTTGCAGAAGATTGTGCTTTACGGCTCTTCCTGTTACGCCATATTCCGTAATTGCTTGAAACATTTCAGGAAATAAGCTAATAATTCCTATCCACATAAGAAGCTCTTTTGATTACGGTTATGCATACCTGAGGTTAGAAACCTGCGTCCCATTCCACTTCAATAATTTTAGTGGTGAGATCGACTCTTTTAACTACTTGTTCGTATAAAAACGGAATTAACCGTTCTTGCTTTCCGAAAGCATCTTTACTTTTTGCTTTAACGACTAAAACATCATTTGAACCTGTTTCCATAATTTCAGTCACTGTACCCATTTGGTAGTTATCCGTATTAACGACTTCACAACCAATTAAATCGTGCCAATAAAAATCATCTTCCTCTAATTGAGGGAAGACACTTAAATCTACACCGATTTCTGCATTTGTCAGTAACTGAGCAGATTCACGCTCATCTGTGCCTTTTAATTTTACAATTAAATCATTTTTATGATAACGCCAGCTTTCAAGTTCGACTGGTTTCCATTGATCTTTAGATTTTAAAAACCAAGGTTGATAGTCAAAAATACTTTCTTGTTGTTCTGTCGATGAATAAAGGCGTAACCAGCCACGGATGCCATAGGTTGATCCTAATTTCCCCACTACTGTAATATTTTGTTCGCTCATATTATCCACCTACATTATTTAAATTGTGAATTAAGCGTCTTTACGCGCTTCTTTCACTAAAGTTGCTACACGAGTAGAAAGTGAAGCACCTTTAGCAACCCACGCATCAACACCTTCAAGGTTCACGCGTAAACGCTCTGCTTGACCTGCTGCCATTGGGTTGAAAAATCCTAAACGCTCGATGAAACGACCGTCACGTGCACAACGGCTGTCCGCTGCAACGATTTGATAAAATGGGCGTTTTTTAGAACCGCCACGAGATAAACGAATGGTTACCATAACCTTCCTCTAAATAATTGATAGTAAAAAGAAACCCTCGTTCGAGGTGAGGGCGTGTATTTTGCTTGTCTAAAAAATAGAAAACAAGCGGTGAGATTATAATGATTTTTTGCAAAAAAGCAAGGGTGATATAAATGTTGAACTTTTTTACATAAAGATATATAAATTTTAACGTAATTTACAAAAATAATGCATTAACGAACAAAAATAGAGTGTAAATTAGTCTTATCAATCATTTTTATGCGTAAAATAAGCGACATCAATCACATTTTTAAAAAATATACGCGATCGAGATCACATTTTTAACAAAAATTGATTGTGATTAACATCAGAATTTCTACAATGTGAAACTGTTGTGCTATGAGCCAATATCAATAATATGCCATCAGGAGAAATTCAATGAATAAATTTATACTTAGTTTAATTAGTAGTGCGGTTTTAGCTGGAAGTCTTTCTTCGGCTTTTGCACAGGATAAAATTATTATTGCTCACCGTGGTGCGAGTGGTTATTTACCTGAGCATACCTTAGAATCTAAGGCGTTAGCAGCAGGTCAGCAAGCGGATTATTTAGAACAAGATCTTGTAATGACCAAAGATAATAAATTGGTGGTTATGCACGATCACTTTTTAGATGGTATTACAAACGTTGCACAAAAATTCCCTGATCGTGTAAGACCAGACGGGCATTATTACATTATGGATTTCACTTTAGATGAAGTACGTTCATTAGATATGACCGAACCATTTAAAATGAAAGACGGTAAAGCGGTGCAAAACTATCCTGACCGTTTCCCTATGGGTAAATCTCACTTTAAGGTGCATACTTTTGAAGATGAATTAGAATTTATTCAGGGATTAGAAAAATCAACAGGGCGTGTGATTGGTATCTATCCTGAAATTAAAGCACCTTGGTTACACCATAAAGAAGGTAAAGATATTGCGAAAGCAACCTTAGAAGTATTGAAAAAATATGGTTATACTACCAAAGAGTCACCAGTTTACTTACAAACCTTTGATTTCAATGAGTTAAAACGTATTAAAACAGATTTAGAACCAAAATTAGGTATGGATCTTAAATTAGTTCAGCTAATTGCTTATACGGATTGGCACGAAACGGAAGAAAAAGATGCGTCGGGTAAATGGGTAAATTATAGCTATGACTGGATGTTCAAGCCTGATGCAATGAAAGAAGTCACGAAATATGCAGACGGTGTCGGTCCAGGTTGGTATATGTTGATTGATGATGAAAAATCAACCAAAGGCAATATCAAATATACACCGTTAGTGCAAGAATTAGCGAAGTATAAAACGGAATTACACCCTTACACAGTGCGTAAAGACGCATTACCAAAATATTTTTCTAACGTAAATGAAATGTATGATGCGTTATTAAATAAAGCAGGAGCAACAGGGGTATTTACTGACTTCCCTGATTTAGGGGTTAAATTTTTGCAACAACAAAAATAAAATCTAAATTCTTATAAGCGGTCAAATTTTTTGTAAATTTTGCAATAAAAATAACCGCTTATAACAATAATTTAAAACTTACTATTATAAACTCAACAATGGAGAATTCATTATGATCGGTTTCTTAAAACCAGCAGCTCATAAAGAGCGGCTACCAAAAGAACAACTTGATCCAACTTATCGTAAATTACGTTGGCAAGTGTTTATCGGTATTTTCTTTGGATATGCAGCGTACTATTTTGTGCGTAAAAACTTTGCATTAGCAATGCCAGGTATGATTGCTGAAGGGTGGTCAAAAGCAGAATTAGGTTATGCGTTATCTTTCGTTTCTATCGCTTACGGTATTTCTAAATTTATTATGGGATCGGTATCAGACCGTTCTGATTCTCGTGCCTTTTTAAGTTTAGGTCTATTCCTTTCAGGTTTAATTATGCTTTCAATGGGGCTTTTCCCTTGGGCAACAAGCAGTGTAACTGTATTATCAATCCTACTATTCTTAAATGGTTGGGTGCAAGGTATGGGGTGGCCACCTTGTGGTCGTACAATGGTACACTGGTGGTCTAAAAAAGAACGTGGAACAATCGTTTCTATTTGGAATACTGCCCATAACTTGGGTGGTGCGGTTCCTGCGTTATTACTTATTTTAGCGTCAAGTGTTTATGCACATACTCACGATATTGACCGTGAGGCAGTAAAATCTATTATGATCTGGCGTGAAGCACTTTACTATCCAGGTATCGCAGCAATCATCGCGTCTTTCATCACTTTCTTCATTATGCGTGATACTCCACAATCTTGTGGTTTACCACCAATCGAAGAGTACAAAAATGATTACCCAGATGATTACAACCCAGAAACTTATGAAAAAGAATTAACAGCAAAACAAATCTTTGTTGAGTATGTATTCAAAAATAAATTGTTATGGTACATCGCAATCGCTAATGTATTCGTTTATTTAATCCGCTACGGTGTATTAGACTGGGCACCAACTTACTTAAAAGAAGTACGTCATTTCGGTATCGATAAATCATCTATCACTTATGCGTTATATGAAATTGCCGCAATTCCAGGTACATTATTCTGTGGTTGGGTGTCAGATAAAGTATTCCAAGGTAAACGTGGTTTAACTGGCTTCATCTTCATGGTGGCTGTGACTATCGCATTATATGTGTACTGGCAAACCACTTCGCAAGATCTTGCGATGATTATGATGGTTGTTTTAGGTTTCTTAATCTATGGTCCTGTCATGTTAATCGGCTTACACGCATTAGAATTAGCACCTAAAAAAGCAGCAGGTACAGCTGCAGGATTCACTGGTTTATTCGGTTACTTAGGTGGATCAGTAGCAGCAAGTGCAATCATTGGTTGGACTGTTCAAAACAACGGTTGGGACAGTGGTTTCCACGTAATGTTAGCTGGTAGTGCATTAGCTTGTGTATTATTATTCTTAACTATGATCCAAGAAGCAAAACATAAAAAAGCAATGGAAAGTTAATTTAAATTTTAAGCTGATGGAAGCTAAGTTCTAGGAATAGAGCTTAGCTTTTTTGTTTGAATAGTGCCTTATAATTAGTACGTGAGTAATTTATGAAATAAGTGTAATAATTTCATATTATTCTATAATCAACTCTTAAATTTGCAAATTCCCACAAAAATCTTACCGCTTATCTATTTTTTATTATATAATTATGAAACGAAACTTAATTGAAACTAATCAAAACATTTTATGTCAAAGCGAAACACACAACAGCGTCGCCATTTAATTGCTACTCTTGTTCAAGAACAAGGAGAGGTGAGTGTTGAGCAGTTGTCAGAACTATTTGAAACATCAGAAGTAACGATTCGTAAGGATTTAACAAAACTTGAAGAGAGTGGTTTGTTGTTACGTCGTTATGGTGGGGCGATAAAAATTCCGTCTGAATTTATTGATGATCAACAAAATGAAGATGTTTCAAAACAAAAGAAAGCGATTGCAAAATTGGCGGTAAGTTGTATTCGTGAGCATAATCGTATCATTATTGATAGCGGTAGTACGACGGGCGCATTGATTCCTTATTTGAATCAGGCGGGACTGGTTGTGATGACTAATTCCCTTGCCCTTGCCGCTGAATTAACCGCATTAGAAATTGAACCAACGGTATTGATGACAGGCGGAACGTGGGATTCTCGTTCGGAGTCTTTTCAAGGGAAAGTCGCTGAAACGGCGTTACGATCCTACGATTTTGACCAGCTGTTTATTGGGGCTGATGGATTAGATTTGGCAAGGGGGACGACAACTTTTAATGAGTTAGTTGGGCTTAGTCAGGTTATGGCTGACGTATCTCGTGAAGTGAATGTGATGATTGAGTCTCACAAAATGGCAAGAAAAATGCCTAATGTGGAATTAGATTGGGATCATATCGATCGTGTGATTACCGATAATCAAATTGATTTAGAAATTAAGAAGGCATTGGAACAAAAAGGTATTGAAGTTCTGATTGCTGAAATTTAGTCATTTTAAATTTATATAAAAGGAAAATAAAATAATGTGTGGAATAGTAGGTGCAGTAGCACAGCGTGATGTGGCAGACATTTTAGTTGATGGGTTACACCGTTTAGAATATCGTGGTTATGATTCAGCAGGCGTTGCGGTGTTGAATGCAGATAAAGAAATGAAGGTTATTCGCCGAGTAGGTAAAGTTAAAGAATTAGAAAATGCCGTTGCTGAAAGTAATGTAACGGGTGGAACAGGGATTGCACACACTCGTTGGGCAACCCACGGCGAACCAAGTGAAACCAATGCACACCCTCACGTTAGTGGTAAAATTGCGGTGGTTCATAACGGTATTATTGAAAACTACGAAGAATTACGTGATGACTTAAAAGCGAAAGGCTATGAATTTTTATCACAAACCGATACCGAAGTTATCGCTCATTTAGTGGAATGGGAACTTCGTACCTCTGAAACCTTGTTAGACGCAGTGAAAAAAACTGTCAAACAGTTGCGTGGTGCGTATGGAACGGTAGTGATGAACCAAGATGAACCTGAGCATTTAATCGTGGCTCGTTCTGGCAGTCCATTAGTGATCGGCTTAGGTGTAGGCGAGAACTTTATCGGTTCAGATCCTTTGGCATTATTAAGTGTTACCCACCGTTTTATTTACTTAGAAGAAGGCGATGTCGCTGAGATTACACGTAAAACAGTGGATATTTTTGATAGCGAAGATAAGCCTGTGCAACGTGAAATTCACGAATCACAATTTGAACACGATGCGGCGGATAAAGGGCAGTATCGTCACTATATGCAAAAAGAAATTTTTGAACAACCCGTTGCTATTATCAATACCCTTGAAGGACGCATTACCAACGGTAAGGTGAATATTGATGCAATGGGTAAAGATGTTGATAAAATCTTATCAAAAGTAGAGCATATCCAAATCGTCGCGTGTGGTACATCTTATAACGCTGGAATGGTGGCTCGCTACTGGTTTGAGTCTATTGCGGGCGTAAGTTGTGATGTAGAAATCGCCTCTGAATTCCGTTATCGCAAATTTGTCACTCGTCCAAATAGCTTATTAGTTACCCTTTCACAATCAGGGGAAACCGCAGATACCTTGGCAGCATTACGTTTAGCACAAGAATCAGGCTTTATGTCTTCAATGGCGATTTGTAACGTGGCAAGTTCATCATTAGTGCGTGAATCTGATTTTGCCTTTATGACAAAAGCGGGCGTAGAAATTGGTGTTGCTTCAACCAAAGCATTCACGACTCAATTAACCTGTTTATTATTATTAACCGCTGCGATCGGACGCTTAAAAGGTAGCCTTTCTGAGCAAGAAGAAAAACAAATCGTGCAATCTTTACAACGCTTACCAGCACAAATTGAAAGTGCGTTAGTGTTCGATAAAGAAATTGAAAAATTATCACAAGATTTTGCAGAAAAACACCACACCCTATTCTTAGGTCGTGGCGAGTTTTACCCAATCGCAATGGAATCTGCGTTAAAATTAAAAGAAATTTCTTATATTCACGCAGAGGCTTACGCAGCAGGCGAATTAAAACACGGTCCATTAGCCTTGATTGATAGCGATATGCCAGTGGTGGTGGTTGCACCTGAAAATGATTTATTAGAGAAAGTAAAATCAAACATTGAAGAAGTCAGTGCAAGGGGCGGACAGCTTTATATCTTTGCAGATGAAGATGCGGGTTTTGTAAATGAAAATAACTTTAAAACAGTGGTAATGCCAAAAGTGGATCACGTTACAGCACCGATTTTCTACACCGTACCATTACAATTATTGTCTTATCACGTTGCCTTAATTAAAGGGACTGACGTGGATCAGCCTCGTAATTTAGCAAAAGCGGTAACGGTAGAGTAATTCTCAAAAAGTTAAAAGCCTCACAATAGTTAAATTCGTGAGGCTTTTTTAATGAATTTTTAAAGTGTTTTTGCTATCTCTTTGACTTTTTTAGAAAACTCTTTAATCGCTTTATTACTTTTTTCTTCGTTATAACGTAATTTTCTTTTTTCCATAATAATTTTTCCATTCACAATCGTTGTTGAAACGTTGGAGGCGTTTGCGGAATAAACCAATACAGAATAGGGATCGAAGTTAGGTTGCATATTAGTTGATTTCGTTTCTAATATCACAATATCTGCTAATTTTCCTTTTTCCAAAGAACCTAAATCTTTTTCACGATGAATGGCTCTTGCCCCACCCATTGTCGCCATTTCAACCACTTTTTGTGGTGGCATAACCGATCTATCTTTATTCATTAGCTTATGTAGTTTTGCTACATAGCCAATCTGACCTATGATATCAAGAGTATTTCCACTCATTGGTCCATCAGAACCAAGCCCTATATTAAGCCCCTCATCAAACATTTTTAATGCAGGTGAAACCCCTTTTGCGGATTTTATATTTGCGACCATATTATGAGCTACACCAATATTTCTTTTCTTCATCAACGCAATATCACTCTCTGTCACAAAAATACAATGAGCGGCAATAAAGCGTTCATTTAACAAGCCGACAGAGTCTAAATATTCAATGGGTGTCATATTATATTCAGCTTTAAACTTATCAAATTCTTTTTGGGTTTCTGCAACGTGCATAGAAACGGGAGCATTATATTTCTGTGAGAGATCTCTGATTCTTTCTAAATCTGCTTTTTTGACAGTATGTGGTGCGTGAGGGCCAAATCCTGCGGTAATTAACTCATCATTCTTATATTTTTCTACGAAAGCAATCGCCATTTCTATATTTTCTGCACCATCCTTGCCATCTGCGGTAGGATATTTAATGATATTTTGAGTCATGACTCCTCTAAGCCCCACCTCTTTTACCGCTTTTGCCGCACTGTCTTCAAAGAGGTACATATCTACCACTGTTGTTACACCGCCTTTGGCCAATTCAATCGCACCGTGTACAGCACCGGTATAGACCATTTCTTTGGAAACCATCTTATTTTCAAGTGGAAAAATGTATCGTTGGAGTCGATTAGGCACATCATCGGCTAAACTTCTAAATACACTCATTGAGATATGAGAGTGCGTATTGATCATACCCGGCATAACAATCCCTTCTTCGGCATCAATTACTTTTTTAGCGGAATATTTTTGTAATAGATTTTTATCACCGACATCAATTATTTGATTTTTATTCACAATGACAACGCCATCATCAATAATTTCTTTTGCTTGATTCATTGTCAAAATCATGCCATTTTTAACAATTAAATCAACATTCTCTGATGCATTTGTATAGTTAAAAAGACTTAATGCAAGAACGGAGGATAATGCTAATAATTTTTTCATATTTGACCTCTTTATGAGTAATATATGGTAGGTTGTTGTATTACTTTTGCACTGATGAATGGTAGGAGGAATAGTTTTTCTTGTCAAGAATACATTGAGAGCAAGTAGACGGCATTTATTTTAAATAAAAGGGAGGCTTAAATGATTATTGTAATTATGCATTTTAAGCGGTCATATTTTTGATGATTTTTGCAATTTGTAAATTTTCAAAAAAATATGACCGCTTATATTTTTATAAATTGGCTTAAACCGAGAATGGGTATTTAATTGGATCGAGATATTGATAATCTTCCACTTCGAAATCGTCTAGGGTTACCCAAGTTTCTAAGTCTTCTAAGGTTTTAATATCAGGATTGATTTTTAATTTTGGCGGTGTTAATGGGGTGCGTTTTAATTGCACATCTCGCATTAGTTCAAGTTGGTCTTCATAGATATGTGCATTTACAATTTTATGATAGGCTTGTCCTGCTTTGTGTCCTGTAATTTGAGCCATTAAGGCCAAGAAAGTGTAACATTGCACCATATTCCAGTTTAAGCCAAGCGGTACATCAGCGGAACGCTGCGTGCTGTTTAAATAGAGTGTGTCGTCGAGTAATGAGAAATGATGGCTATGTAAGCAAGGGCGTAAACAACCTAAATGAAACGCACCTGGGTGATAGAACGTATAAATCTCGCCACGATTATCAATGCCTTGCTTTAAATCATCTACAATTTGACGTAATAAATCGACACTTCCGCCATCTGGTTTAGGAAAATTACGTCCCACTGCACCGTAAACTAATCCCATATCATCTTCACCTTTACGATGTGGATTAGCGAGCCACTCAGCGTTTTGGTTAGCGTTGGCATCCCACGATTTTGAACCTAATTTTCTAAAATCTTCAGCACTGTCATAGCCTCGAATATAGCCTAATAATTCAGCAATGGCTGCTTTATAAAAACTTTTACGTGTTGTTACTAAAGGAAATTCACCTTTTGCGACATCATAGGTTAAATCAGCGTTGATCACGGTTAAACAGCGTTTGCCTGTACGTTTATTTTCAACCCATTTTCCGTCATCAATAATGCGTTGGCATAAGTCTAAATATTGTTTCATTTTAAATTTCTCAGTCAAATAATTTGCAACGAATAATGGTATCAGATTTTTTATAAAAAAAGGCAACTCTTAGAAAAAATTAAATGAAAATCGTGCTTTACTTATAGCCAAGTCTGGGCTAGAATAGCTTACCTTTTTTAGTCTATTATCGCTGTTTATTTAGCGATATTTTATTTTAAACACATTATTTTACTGAGGTGATGGCTTATGCCAGTAATTAAAGTTCGTGAAAATGAATCATTTGACGTAGCATTACGTCGTTTCAAACGCTCTTGCGAAAAAGCAGGCGTTTTAGCAGAATCTCGTGCACGTGAATTCTACGAAAAACCAACAACTATTCGTAAACGTGAAAAAGCGTCATTAGCTAAACGTCACGCTAAACGTAATGCGCGTGAGAATGCTCGTAACAATCGTTTATACTAATTAGATTCATTCTAAAACGACATTTTAAAACCGTGAATCCTTCTAGGCTCACGGTTTTAGTGTTTCTAGTTCGTCGTTAATTTTTGTTTTACAAGGAAAATCAATGAAAGGTCTTATTCCTCGTTCATTTATTGATGATTTGATTGCTCGTACTGATATTGTGCAACTCATTGACTCTCGTGTAAAACTTAAAAAAGCTGGGCGAAATTATCAAGCCTGTTGCCCTTTTCATCACGAGAAAACCCCTTCTTTTTCTGTTAGTCCTAGCAAGCAGTTTTATCACTGTTTTGGCTGTGGAGTGAGCGGTAATGTCATTTCATTTTTGATGGATTATGAAAAGTTAGAGTTCGTTGAAGCTGTTGAAGAACTTGCGGGTTTATATGGATTGGAAGTGCCACGAGAAAATATGTCGGCATCGGATAATACCAAAAATAAACCTAGTTTTAAGGCGAAGCGTAACTTGTATGAGTTAATGAATGAAATTGCAAAATTTTATCAAAATTTAACCGCTTCAAATCCGCATAGTTTGAGCTATTTAGAAGAGCGAGGGCTTTCTAAGGCAATTATTGAGAAATTTGAGTTGGGCTTTGTTCCGAATTCAATGGATTCTGTATTAAAGAAATTTGGTGTCAATAAACAAGAAATTGATAAATTATTTGATACAGGTATGCTTTCTCGTAGTGATAATGGTCGAGTTTATGATCGTTTTCGTAATCGGGTTATGTTTCCGATTCGTGATCGTCGTGGACGAGTTATTGCTTTTGGTGGGCGTGTACTAGGCGATGAAAAACCGAAATATTTAAACTCGCCAGAGTCTGCAATTTATCATAAAGGGAGTGAGCTTTATGGTTTATATCAGGCAACTCAGCTCAATTCAAATCCGACTTATTTAATTGTTGTTGAAGGCTATATGGACGTAGTAGCACTGGCTCAGTTTGGTGTGGATAACGTGGTAGCATCGCTTGGAACAGCAACAACAGGTGAACAAATTCAGCAAATGTTTCGTCATACCGAACAGGTCATTTGTTGTTATGATGGTGACCGAGCTGGAAAAGAGGCTGCGTGGCGAGCCTTAGAAAATGCTTTGCCTTATTTAGAAGATGGGCGACAACTAAAATTTATCTTTTTGCCTGATGGCGAAGATCCTGATTCATTTGTGAGAAAGCACGGCAAAGAAGGATTTGAACAATATTTAGAGCAGGCTCAATCATTAAGTGAATTTTTATTTGGTTCATTGCTAAACCAAGTTGATCTTTCAAGTAAAGAAGGAAAATCGAAATTAGCATCTTTGGCATTGCCATTATTAAAACAGATTCCAGGTGAAATGTTACGTATGTATTTACGTGATATTTTAGGACAAAAATTAGGTGTGCTTGATCCTTCGCAGTTGGAAAAATTATTGCCTAAGCAACAACAAAAAGAGAGTAAATCTCAGCCAAAATTAGAGCAAACTCCAATGCGACTTTTGGTGGCATTATTATTACAAAATACCTATTTAGTAAAAAATGTGGATGATTTGCAACCGTTAAAAACATTAGATATTGCGGGCTTGCCTCTTTTTGAAGAATTAGTAGAATTGATAAAACAGCATCAAGGAATTACAACGGGAGGAATTTTAGAGCATTATCGTGATAAAAAATTTTTCCGAACCCTTGAAATTTTGGCAAACTGGGATCATCTAGTAGCAGTTGAAAACATTGAAACAGCTTTTGAAGAAACGTTGGATTTTTTCTACAAAAAAGTCATTGAAAAACACATTGAAATGTTGATCGCAAAAGATCGTACTATGGGGCTAAATTCAGCAGAAAAAAAAGAGCTTGCACTATTGATTAGTCAGCAATAATTTAGCATTAACAATAATATTAAAAGTAGTGGTATAATTAACCCTCTTTTAAGTCAGAACAGCGGATATTCTAAAATGGAAAAACAATCTCAACTTGAACTTCTTATTGCGCAAGGGCGTGAGCAGGGGTATTTAACATTATCAGAAGTGCATGATCATCTTCCTGAGGATCTCGTTGATGCCGATCAAATCGAAGATATTATCCAAATGATCAATGATATGGGGATCAAAGTGCTTGAAACAGCACCTGATGCCGATGATTTGATGCTTTCTGAAAATATCACCGATGAAGATGTGGTAGAAGAGGCAACGAAAGTGCTTTCAACCGTTGAGTCTGAATTAGGACGAACAACTGACCCTGTGCGTATGTATATGCGTGAGATGGGGACGGTTGAATTACTTACCCGTGAAGGGGAAATTGATATCGCAAAACGCATTGAAGAAGGAATTAACGAAGTTCAATGTGCGATTGCAGAATATCCAGAAGCATTGACCAACTTAATTGCGAGCTATGAGCAAGTTGAAGAAGGTACGATGCGAATTACCGATTTAATCACAGCCTTTGTGGAATCGGATATTGAATTAAGTGAAGAAATCAATGATGAGTTCTTGCTTGAAGAAGAAGCCGTTGATGACAGCGATGATGATGAAGACGAAGATGAAGACGATAGTGCGGATACATCAGATGATGATGGTGGTATCGATCCTGAATTAGCACGTCAAAAATTCTATGCATTACGTGATCAACACGCAAAAGCGATTTTAACGGTGCAAAAATACGGTAGAACAAATAAAAAAGCAAAAGAGCAATTATTGATTCTTTCTGATATTTTCCGTGAATTCCGTTTAGTGCCGAAGCAATTTGATTTATTAGTTGATCAAATGCGTACTATTATGAAGAAAGTGCGTAAAGAAGAGCGTCACATTATGCGTCTTGTTGTGGAATATGCAAAAATGCCACGTGGTGCATTCTTAAAAGCGTTCCAAGGACACGAAACAGAAGATGCTTGGTTAGTGAAAGCGATTGAAGCAAATAAAGGTTATTCAGATAAATTGGCAGGTTATGCGGATCAACTACGTACCCATATGGCGAATTTAAAAACGATCGAAGAGCAAACTGGTTTAACGATTAAACAAATTCGTGAAATTGGTGGACGTATTGCAGAAGGTGAGTTAAAAGCACGTCGTGCGAAAACAGAAATGATTGAAGCGAACTTACGTCTTGTTATTTCTATTGCGAAAAAATACACTAACCGTGGATTACAATTCTTAGATTTAATCCAAGAAGGTAACATCGGATTGATGAAAGCAGTAGATAAATTTGAATATCGTCGTGGTTATAAATTCTCTACTTATGCAACGTGGTGGATTCGTCAGGCAATTACACGTTCTATTGCGGATCAGGCTCGTACCATCCGTATTCCTGTGCATATGATTGAAACGATTAACAAATTAAATCGTATTTCTCGTCAATGTTTACAAGAAATGGGACGCGAAGCAACGCCAGAAGAACTAGCAGAAAAAATGGGAATGCCAGAAGAGAAAATTCGTAAAGTTTTAAAAATTGCGAAAGAGCCAATCTCAATGGAAACGCCAGTAGGTGATGACGATGATTCACATTTAGGTGATTTCATTGAAGATTCTTCTCTTGCTCAGCCACTAGATTCTGCAACATCAGAAAGTTTACGAATTGCAACAGGTGGTGTATTAGAAGGCTTAACACCACGTGAAGCGAAAGTATTACGTATGCGTTTTGGTATTGATATGAATACTGACCACACGTTAGAGGAAGTGGGTAAACAGTTTGATGTAACCCGTGAGCGTATTCGTCAGATTGAAGCGAAAGCATTACGTAAACTTCGTCATCCAAGTCGTTCGGAAACATTACGTAGTTTCTTAGATGAATAAATTGTAAATTTTAATCAAAAAAATACCGCTTCACAGGCGGTATTTTTGTTTAGAAAACCCTCCAATTCTAGTTCCTTATTTAAGGAATTATCATTCAGATCATTGAAGCATAACTTTTGAGCTTTTCAGAGAATAGCTGTGTTTTTTATGTTTCATTTCTCCCTTTTTTAAAACTCCAATATATTTGATAAATTTGCTTAATTCATTGAGAGATGGAGCAAAATAGATGTAATTTTAATCACTTTATGAGTATAAAATTCAAACAACTGGTCATAAGTAGTAAAAAATAAACTTGAAAATAGGATAAAAATAGTAATAATAACAATTCTTATTTTTGTTGACTCTCAAGGATTTCTGTTTATGGAACGACCATCAAAAAAATGTGTTTTTAACCTAAAATATCTTACTTTTTTATTTCCAACTTTATTAACAGCTTGTTCATCTGGTGGATCATTTGATGTTGCTGATGTTGAGAAGCCTTCTGTACAAGATTCAAACCCAGTTGTTACCCCAATTAAGAAAATAGATGATAGTTCAGATGTGAAGAAGTCTAATGAACAAATTTCTGATGATTTTTATAAACCAAAAACTGGTGCAACGGCGGATATTCCACAAGCCGTGACCAAAGGTATGTGGGGAAATACGGTTGATGAAGAAAAAGAAATTGTGATTGATGAATTTTTTGCAACGGATCGCAATGATAATCCAAAACACGATGAGTTGCAGGCAGATCACGATTATCAAATGGGCAAACCATTTGGTAATGCAACCGTTATACAGCATTCAAATGATGGCTTGAATGAATCTAAGAAACGAAATTATCAGTTTACCAACAATGGTTTTGAGTTTTATGAAACAGGATTAGCTCATCACGATAAGACTACAGGAAATAAAGCCATCAAAGGAAAATTAAAAGGCTATATTTTTTATAAAGGCGTAAATCCATCCGCCAGTTTAGTAAAAAAAGAAACCGAATATAACGGTGAGTGGGCATTTACCACTGATGCTAAAAGCACACGAACTAAACACAAAGATTTTAGTGGTGAGAATCCAATGAATGATATTGCAGGGAAAACGCACGGTGCATTTTCTTACGCTGAAAGTATAAATAAAGGTGGAGCTATTACGGATAAAGGAAAATTCGGGCATACCTCAAAATTTGTGGTTGATCGTGAAAAAGGCATTGTAACTGGGGAATTTGTTGCCAATGGCTATTGCAGTAGAGATTGTGCAGTTCAAGAAATCAGAAAACGTTATACCTTTGAAGCAAAAATCGTAGGTAACCGTTTTCAAGGTAATGTCACAGCGGTTGATGGCGAAGATACCTTATTTGGTCAAAATGGCAAAATTGAAGGTGGTTTCTATGGCGATAAAGGACAAGAAATTGCGGGCAAATTCTTAGCTAACGATAAATCATTATTCGGTGTTTTTGGTGCTAAACGTGAAGTTGTTAATGGTGAAGAATTAGACACCATTTTAGATTCGGTAAAAATTAACAAAAAAATGACCGCTTCACAAAACCTCGATAACTTCGGAGATATAACCAAGTTATACATTGGTGGTAAAGAAATTGATTTGCTCAACAATGAGAATGTTTCTGTTGAATTAAATGAAAAAGAGAAAGCCAATGTGCGTACCGATAAGGAAAAAAATTGGCAATTCTTACGTTTTGGGCAATTTGATGTGGTATCCAAAACCAATGAAAAAGAATTTGAAAAATTTGTTTTCTTGCAAGGCGAGCGAGTGGATTCTTCAAAATTACCAACGGATGATAAAACCGTTGAATATGCAGGATCTTGGAATGGCTTTGTATCAGGAAAGACCAATTTTGAGACCACAAAAACAAAAGCGAATTTTAAAGTGAATTTTGCAGAAAAAACCTTAAAAGGAACGTTACAAGCTGATGATGTGAATGCCTTATCAATGAGTGCAAAAATTGAAGGAAATGGCTTTATTGGAACGGCAAAAACTTTTGATAATGGTTGGAAACTGGACAGCAAAGCAAATTCGGATCGCTCTGAGGTACATTTTGATAATTTAACCGTTAAAGGTGGATTTTACGGTAATGCAGGACCAAGCGAGTTAGGTGGTGCAGTGTATGGCGAGAAAGACGGCAATAAAATTCAGGCTGTTTTTGGGGCAAAACGTCAGGTTGAAGCAAAATAGGATAAAGGATTAACAATGAAACAACATACTTTTCAATTAACAACAGTCGCATTTTTAGTTAGTATTTTTTCTGGTTCAGTATTGGCAGAGCAAGCAACAGAACTTAATGATGTATATATTAAAGGTTCTAAAAAAGTTCACAGAAAAACAACTGAAATCACAGGACTTGGTAAAATTGTTAAAAATAGTAATACGATCAATAAAGAGCAAGTGTTAGATATTCGTGATTTAACTCGTTACGATCCAGGTATTTCTGTTGTGGAACAAGGTCAGGGAGCAAGTACAGGTTATTCAATTCGTGGATTGGATAAAAACCGTGTTGGTTTAGCTGTTGATGGTGTACCACAAATTCAATATTACACATCAAGATTTAACTCTGTAAATAGTGGTGCAGTAAATGAAATTGAGTATGAAAATATTCAAAGTATTGAAATTAGTAAAGGGGCAAGCTCTTCTGAATTCGGTAGTGGATCTTTGGGTGGTTCAGTCCAATTTCGTACTAAGGAAGCTTCTGATATTATTCAGAAGGGGAATAATTGGGGTTTTCAAAGTAAAACAGCATATACAGGAAAAAATAATCGCTTTACGCAATCATTAGCAGCGGCTGGACGTGAAAATGGTTTTGAAGCATTGGCTATTTATACTTATCGTAATGGTAATGAAATTAAAGCACATAAAGATGCAGGAAGTAAAAGTACAAATGTAACCCATAGCGAGTTTGTGGAAAGAAATGAAAATAACTGGTTTAAGTATAAAAAAGAAGACGGAACTTGGACTGAACCTAAACATACGGTTGGATTTAGAGAACCAAATCTTCCTGAAAATAGCGTGTATCATAAAATAACAGAAACAATGTCTGGCGAGGAGCTAACAGGAGCTAATCGATTATTACCAAATACAATGGATACCGATTCTAAATCTTTATTGTTGAAGTTAGGCTATCATTTTAATTCACAGCATTTTATTGGTACAACACTAGAAAATACACGTCAAAATTATCGTGGGCGAGATATGACATTACCTGCTTTCTGGTCAAATAGTGATATTTTTTCTCAAAGTAGAGATGGCAGAATAAAGAGCAAAGATAATCCAGCTCACGGGATTTATCTTGATGATCCATTTGATGGATTGGCTATTGAAGATCCTATGCTAGCTGCGGATAATGGTAAGATTACTAAAAATGGGCAAACTTTTAATCTTAAAGATAGCTCTGCACACCCTCACGCAGGGCGAGGTATGAAATATACCAGAGTAAAATTATTTGAAGATTTACATAAGAAAAACCGTTTTGGGATAAATTATCGTTATCAAGGAGGTTGGTTAGATGCACTAAATTTCACATTTGATACTCAAAATATCGAATTGAAAAATCGTGAACAACAATTAAATTGCTCAACTTATCCAACAGTAGATAAAAATTGTCGAGCGACCCTTGACAAGTCTTGGTCTTATTATTCAACACAAACAGCCACTTATGCGGAAAAACATACTCTTTTCAAAGTTGAAATGGATAAGCAATTTGATACTTATGGTATTAGACATAAAGTGACGGCAACATTAGGGCAAGATAGCTATCGTTCAACACATCGTCGTTTTGATTGGTATCAAGAAAATGTTGTAATGAAGCAAAGTAGTGGGAAAGGTAATGGTGTTGAGAATAATCCTAGACATTATGAGCTAAAAGATCGTGCTTTATTTAGGATTGACCGATGTGGCGATGGGCGTTATGAAGATAACAGCTGCGTTCCAAGTAAAATAACGGGTTATAACCGATTTATTGGTTTAAAAGATCATCTAAAAATCAATAAATACGTGAGTTTAGGCTTTGGGGCTAGATTTGATCATAATAGAGTAAATTCAAGTGATGAATTTACAACAAATGGAGATTATAAAAATTTCTCTTGGAATGTTGGTACTGTGATTAAACCATATAAACATATTGCGGTTTCTTATCGTATTTCTAATGGATTTAGAGTACCAAGTTTTCAAGAACATTTTGGTTATAGACTACAAGGAAATAGAAAAGATACGATCATTGATGATGCTTTTGTCAATAGAGTATTCAAGAACCGTAGAATTGATCCTGAAAAATCGTTAAATCAAGAATTATCAGTAAGTGTTAATGGCGATTGGGGTTATTTAGAAGCAAGTACTTTCTATAATAATTATAAAGATCTGATAACACGAGCAGAAAAGGATGAAGGAAAATTAAGAAATATTGGTTTTTACAATACACAGAATATTGATTTAGCGGGTATAAATATTCTTGCAAAAATCGATTGGAATGGGGTTTATAATAAAATTCCAGAAGGTTTTTCTAGTTCATTTGCTTACAACAAAGTAAAAGTCAAAAAAGTATGGGTCAATCCTATCTATAAAGATGTAACAACGCCATTATTAGATACGATTCAACCTGCTCGTTATATTGTTGGTTTGGCTTATGATAATCCTAATGAAAAATGGGGTATAGGTAGTATCTTTACTTATTCAGAAGCTAAAAAAATAACTGAATTACAAGGTGTACACAATCTTGGTCGAGTTCAGTATGGTAAATCTGTGAGTAAAAAAGCATCTCGCTCTTGGTTTACTGTGGATTTGAATGGATATTATCAATTTAATAAGAACACGACATTACGTGCAGGTATAAATAACGTATTTAATCATCGTTATGTAATGTGGGAGCAACTTCGTCAAACTGCAGAGAGTACGGCACATAAACAAAAAGAGGGGAATTATACAAGATTTGCTGCACCAGGACGTAATTATAGTTTACAAATTGAGATGAAATTCTAAATGCCAACTTTATTTTTAGAGCAAAAACAAAGTCGTAATAAAGACCGATTTATCGGTCTTTTATCGGTAATTGTTGTTTTTCTTTTTCATTTTTTATTGGGTGTATTTTTGTTCTTTTTTCAAGTAACAACGCCATATCAGTTTCAGCAAGGATTAAATGCTTATGAAAGTTTGAATATGGTTAATATTGAATTTGTCGAACCCATACCAGTTAAACCAGAGCCTAAACCTATTGAAAAGGTAATGGCAACAGAGGTTAAAACAGCTGTGGCAGATTTACAAAAAGAGCAACCTAAAAAGAAAAAAGTGGAAAAAGTAGAAAAAATTAAACCGCTTAATAAAGTAGAAAAACCACATAAAAAAGAAAAAGTAAAAACAAAAGTACCGAAAAAAACAGCGACTAAGAAGCAAGCAAACGTTAGCAAAACAGCTCATAGAGGTAGTGGCAATCAAACTCGTCAGGGCGAAGTTGGCGGTGCTGGTGTTGGTAAATCAACAGGAGCAGGACTTGGGGCAGGTTATGGCTCAACTTTAACAGGACAATGTAGTGATTTATCTGATGATGCAGACGATAATGGTTCTGTGTATTTATCTGTCAGAATTGCAGCTAATGGCAAAGCGAATGCAGTGTCTGTTTTAAAAAGTTCAGGTATTAAACGCTTAGATCGTCAAGCGTTAAAAATTGCCCAAAAACATCGTTATCAACCCGCTATACGCAACGGACAACCCGTTGAAGGCGAAGTGAAATTTAAAATGCACTTCCAGTGTGGTAATTCATAGTTTATTTTTTATTTATTGGAGTTATTATGGAATTTTCTCATTTAATTGAGCAACAAGATATCGTATTAAAAGTATCCTTTGGTATTCTCGTGTTAATGAGTTTACTGTCTTGGAGTGTTATTTTAATTCGTAGCGTTTTTGTGATGCGTCAAAAATCCCTCGCAAAAGCAACCCAAAATAGTTTTTTTGATACCCCAGATTTTGCTTCTTTAAATACCAGTTTAAAAGGGCAAGGTGGAGTATTTTATTTTATGGTAAAAGAAAGCGTGCAAGCGGTGGACGATTACTATCATCACGAAATGAATTTAGGGTTATCTAAAACCTTAGGCTACCGTGATTTTTTAGAGCTGTCGATCAAAAATACGATGCAAAAACAGTTACGCCGTTTTGATGGAGGATTAACAATGCTTGCCTCTATTGGTGCGGTAGCCCCTTTTATTGGACTATTTGGTACAGTATGGGGCATTTTCAACGCTTTAATGGATATTAGTACACAAGGACAAGTCAGCATAGCAACGATCTCGGCCCCAATCGGCGAGGCCTTAGTTGCAACCGCAGCAGGGCTTTTTGTCGCAATTCCAGCCGTACTAGGTTATAATGCAATTAGCCGAATTAACCGTAATTTCAGAGCAGATACCGACCATTTTGCCCATATTCTATTTATTCATTTATTAAAAATGGAGGGTAAATAAATGGCGTTCGGCTCAATGAATGACGATGACAAAGAGATGTCAGATATTAACGTCACTCCGCTCGTGGACGTAATGTTGGTTTTGTTAATCGTTTTTATGATTACAATGCCAGTGCTAACGCAATCGATCCCTTTGGAATTACCTACTGCCAGTATTGAAAAGCAAGATGAACCTAAGGCAATGATGAGAATAGCGATTAACAGCGAAGGGACATTTATTGATAAAAATGTGCAATCCGATGATGAATTAAAGACCGCATTTGAAGCCCAATTTTCAAAAAATAAAGACACCGTTATTGCCATTTCTGCGGACAAAGAAGTGCCTTATGAAAAAGTGGTTAAAGTTTTAGAATTAGCACAAAATGCAGGTTTAAAGAAAGTCGGATTTGTGACGGAGCAAGTAGCAAAATAGCACTTAATTTATAGTAGCTAAAATAGTGATTTGGGCGTATGCGATACGCCCTTATATTTTTATCTCAATTTATTTTAGGCATAAAAGATTAATATTTCACAGCGATTAAGATTGACAATATCAAATGCAAAAATCTTACTAATCATCGCATCAGATAGCCAATACTTTATTCTGATAATTCTCCGTAAACTTAGTAATATCATTACGATATAAAGTTAAAATATTACACTTAATTTTATCAGCAGTAATAAAACCTTTATTTTTTATATAATTATCAATAACCTGTGGCATTCTTCCTAATTAGCATTATCCTATCCTTTTATAAAAATAAAATGAATAATATCAGCAAGATCACGAAATACAATATTATATTTTATGTATTTCTCACGATTTTGAATATTAATTAAATAATTTAAAGCAAAACAAGCAGTAAGATTTTTATAAAATTGTTCATTATTAAAAATGTGATCTATATCACGTTTTTATTTGTTGAAATTTAAAATTGTGATCTAAGTCACATTTTAAAAAATACACATAAAAAATTTTATGTGATCATAATCACATTTTTAAAATAAATTCTTTTGTTGTTTAAAAAATAAGTGCTAATTTAATTATCGATTCTTAATCAATGTCTTTTTATTCACAGTATTTAATGAGGTACTTATTATGTCTTCAAATTTAAAAGTGAAAGTCCAAGGTTTTGGACGTTTTCTATCAAATATGGTAATGCCTAATATTGGGGCATTTATCGCTTGGGGGTTTATTACCGCCCTATTCATTCCAACTGGTTGGTTACCAAATGAGTATTTAGGAAAACTTGTTGGTCCAATGATCACTTATTTATTACCACTTCTCATTGGTTATACGGGTGGTCGCTTAGTCGGTGGTGAACGTGGTGCCGTTGTTGGTTCAGTAGCGACAATGGGTATTATTGTTGGTGCATCAATTCCAATGTTCTTAGGTGCTATGATTGCGGGGCCACTTGGTGGTTGGGCAATTAAAGCATTTGATAAATGGGTAGAAGGAAAAGTAAAAGCAGGCTTTGAAATGCTAGTAAATAACTTTTCTGCAGGTATCATTGGTATGCTTTTAGCGCTTTTAGCTTATAGCGTTATCGGTGGCGTTGTTACTCAAATTTCAGAGCTATTTGCTGCAGGGGTTGATGTGTTAGTTAAAGCCAATATGCTTCCATTAACATCATTACTTGTTGAACCAGCAAAAATCTTATTCTTAAATAATGCGATTAACCACGGTATCTTCTCTCCACTTGGTATTCAACAATCTCAAGAAATTGGACAATCAATTTTCTTCTTAATTGAAGCAAATCCAGGTCCAGGTTTAGGTATTTTACTTGCTTATATGTTCTTTGGAAAAGGCTTAGCAAAACAAACTGCAGGTAGTGCAACAATCATTCACTTCTTCGGTGGTATTCACGAAATTTACTTCCCTTATGTGTTAATGAATCCACGCTTAATTCTAGCAGTAATTGCTGGTGGTATGACAGGTGTGTTTACTTTAACATTATTTGATGCAGGTCTTGTTGCTCCTGCTTCTCCGGGTTCTATTTTTGCTGTGTTATTAATGACACCAAAAGGTGCAACATTAGGTGTATTATTATCAATTGCACTTTCTTGTACAGTTTCTTTCCTTATTGCGTCATTATTACTTAAAACACAAAAAGTAACAGATGAAGATGATTTAGAAGCGGCTCAATCTAAAATGCATTCAATGAAAGCACAAAGTAAAGGTGTTTCATCAACTCAATTACAACAAGTAAATAAAATTTATGTTGCTTGTGATGCAGGTATGGGATCAAGTGCAATGGGTGCAAGTATGTTGCGTAAAAAAGTCGAAGCAGCAGGCTTAAATATTGATGTAAAAAATCTGGCTATCAATGATTTACCTGATGATGCTCAACTGGTTATCACACATAAAGATTTAACCACTCTAGCTAAAAAACAAGCTCCAAATGCACAACATTTATCATTAAATAATTTCTTAGATAATGCTTTTTATAATCAGCTTGTACAAGATTTAGTTAATGATGAAGGAGCTTCGAACCAAACAAAAAAAGCTAAGCCAGCTCACTGCTTAGAATTGAAAGAATCGCAAATATTCTTAAATCTAACTGCGACAAATAAAGAGCAAGCCATTCAGTTTGCTGGCGAAAAACTTGTTAAACTTGGCTTTGCTAAAGAAGATTATATACCTGCAATGTTTGAACGTGAAAAACAGGTTTCAACCTATCTTGGTGAAGGTATTGCCGTTCCACACGGTACAATTTCTGCCAAAGAGAGTGTATTAGAAACAGGTATTGTGTTCTGTCAATATCGAGATGGTGTTAGATTCATTGATGATGAAGATGATGGTGTTGCAAAATTGGTAATCGGAATTGCCGCTCGTAATGATGAGCATATTCAAGTTATCACAGCACTTACGAACGCATTAGATGATGAAGAAAAGATGCGAACATTGATGACGACAGATGATCCACAACAAGTATTAAATTTACTACAAGGTAAATAATCAAATAATATCCCCCTTGTAAAAGGGGGGGTTTAAGCGGTAAGATCTTATTCAAATTTTCCAAGAAGGATTTAATTCTATGAATGCATTACATTTTGGTGCTGGTAATATCGGACGTGGTTTTATTGGTAAGCTATTAGCAGATTCTAATATTCACGTCACTTTTGTTGATATTAACCAAACTCAAATTGATCAAATTAATCAACAAAAACAGTATGGTGTCAAAATTGTTGGTGATAATAGTCGTATAGAAATAGTAAAAAATATAGATGCTATAAATTCAGTTGATGAAGAAGCTCTATTAAATAAAATAACAACGGTTAATTTAATTACCACCGCTGTTGGTCCAAATGTACTTAAAATTATTGCACCAACGCTGGCTAAAGGGTTAGTAAAACGTTTTGAAAATAACAACACTCAGCCACTAAATATTATTGCTTGTGAAAATATGGTACGAGGTACTTCATTTTTAAAAGAAAATGTATTTCAATACTTAAATGATGAACAGCAACAACAAGTTGAGCAACTAGTTGGTTTTGTTGATTCTGCGGTTGATCGTATTGTACCACCTGCCGAATTAAATTCAGATGATCCACTTCAAGTTACTGTTGAAGAATTCAGTGAGTGGATTGTTGATCAAACACAATTCAAAGGTTCAATTCCTGCTATTCAAGGTATGGAATTAACGGATAATTTAATGGCATTCATAGAGCGTAAATTATTTACTCTTAACACAGGACATTTAGTAACGGCTTATTTAGGTAAACAAGCGGGTGTAAAATATATAAAAGATACGATTATTTTAGAAAATATCAAATCTAAGGTAAAAGCAACAATGGAAGAAAGTGGGGCAGTTTTAATTAAGCGTTATAATTTTGATCCATCAGCACATTCCGCTTATATAGAAAAAATCATTAAACGTTTTGAAAATCCTTATCTAGATGATGATGTTAATCGAGTTGGGCGTGAGCCTATTCGTAAACTTAGCCAAAATGATCGCTTGATTAAACCATTATTAGGTACAATCGAATTTAATTTACCTAATGAGCATTTAATTGAAGGTGTGGTAATGGCATTACAATATCGTAATCAAGATGATCCACAAGCCATAGAGTTGGCGGAATATATTGAGCAAAATGGTCTTGATAGTGCAGTTAAGCATTATACAGGGCTAACTAATGAAGCTATTATTTCAAAAATTATTACTTTATATAACGAATGATTTCCAAAGATAACTTTATTAGACAATTGAGCGAGGTTGCTTCATTAAGAGGCTTCCTTGCACTATCGGTTAATCAATTTTCTCAAAATATTGAGTTATTGATTAACCGTGTTTTTCGTAAAAAAGATTTTGTGGTGGAATCCGTTGTAAATTCACTTTTTGAGCATCAAGGACCACTTGCTGAATTATCTGTTCGTTTAAAAGTACTTGTGAGTTTAGGGGTTATATCAACAGAAGTATTTGAAGATATAAATTTTTTGATTGAATTAAAAGATCAATTAAGTAATGAGGTTGAGGAGTTTTCTTTTTCAGATTCTTATATTATTGATGAGATAAAAAAACTTCATCATATTGATCTTAATATTGTTTTAGATATTCTTAAAAAAGAACCTAAATTAGATAATAAAGATTCTTTACAGTATCAAATGTTTCAGACTCGTCTTGAAAAGATAGTTCGTTCCAGTCTTATTCTAGCGATCAGTGCTATTCGAGATCAATTAGATATAGAAAGTCCATTGTAAAAATTATAAGAATATTCTGTTATCTTAATCTACGATAACCCTTTCTTAACCCAATATTGATAAGGTTGTTGCTCGGTTTGAGCGTTGAGTAACTGATGTTGCATAAATTCACAAAAACTTGGAATATCTCGTGTAGTGGCAGGATCATCTGCACTAATTAACAAAATCTCGCCTTCTTGCATTTTGCGAATTGTTTTTCTGACAAGCATAATTGGTTCTGGGCAACGTAGCCCCAATGTATCTAAATGTTGGTTAAATAAGTTTGGATCAAATAGCAATGTGTTGTCCTTAATTTTAAAAAAAGATCGCATCCTTATATTCTAACAATATTTTAGAAAATAAGCGGTAAGATTTTGATCAAAATTTACAAAAAGCAAAAGATCTTTATTCGATTTTCAGGTATGATAGCCGATTATTTTTAATCTTTATTTTATTTGGGAGTGTCC